>JAFUKI010000080.1 GCA_017467815.1 Clostridia bacterium | reverse complement strand
GAAACACTTTTTGCGAAAAAGTATTTCTCCCTCCCCTGCACCCCTCCCTCTTTTCAAAAAACTTCGAGAAAGGGTTTTACAACAGAAATATCAGATTGCTTAAAGGATGACAATTTACAAATAATTATTTCAGTTATTTATTAAATATAATTCTCTCGTTATCGAAAATCTTTGCCAATGCCAGAATACCCACGCCGGATATCGCCAGATTTACCGCGACGCTGACAACTGTATTCACTGCATTGCCTTCCGCTGAGAAAATCGCCAGCATGGACTGGACACTGTTGTACAGCGGTATGCAGTACCAGTAGGTTTCCGTCGGTGCGGTCTGGGACAGCATGGCTGTCAGACCTACAAATACCACCACCATCATCAGCGGTGTTACCAGTGCCTGTGCTTCCTTCACGCTCTTTGCCAATGCGGACAACAGAGAAATCGCCGTTACGTACAGCAAAACCGTGGATATTACCACCAGCATCAGCATGGCATAATCTCCTACAGAATAGATATTGGCGTCGATTTCCACCGCTTCGCCCATCAGCTTGGGGACGGATGCCATTACAAATCCCGTAGTCACGATTCCCGATGCAAATGCGGTGATTCCCAGTGCCAGAATTTTGCCCATGGCAATGCTGGAGCGCTTTACCGGGGTGATCAGCAAGGCTGCCATGGTTCCCCGTTCCTTTTCGCCGGCGATGGATTCCATGGCTACCGACATACTGCCCGTAAACAGCAGCATCGTCAGCAGAAGGGGCATCAGCATGGACAGGAACATAGCGGATGTTTCTTCTTCCTCCGCCAGGTCATACTGTACTGCGGGGTCCCCGTTGACGTCAAACTTATTGGTCAGAGCGGCTTCCAGATCATCGAGCACCGTATACATCATGGTATAGGCACTCTGGGAATTGGTATCGGCGGAATTGAAGTACAGCGCGATCTGGGGGGCACTTTCTCCCGTAGCAACATCGTAAGCCGTAACCGTCGTATCAAAATCAGCCGACAGACCGATGTACAGATCCAATACTCCGTTTTTTACGCCGACTACCCCCTCCGTTTCCGCCAGATACTGCACATCCGCAGGAATCTCCGGCAAAAGCAGGTTCAGGTATTCCGATTCCTCCGAAACGCCGAGCTGATACCGGTATTCTTCATCCACCGTAAACATCCCGGTCATGGCACTTCCCATGAAGGAATACATAACGTAGATCAGAAAACCCGGCAGCAGGAGAACGGTGAACACCATACGTGTATCCGTAAAAAACCGGCGCAGTTCTTTTTTCATTACGGTCAGCACACCCCTCATACCTGTTCTCCTTTCACTTCATAATACATTTGGAAGAACCGGTCTTCCAGGTTCATGCCGTCGCACACATTTGCCAGATCATCACAGGCGATCATTTTCCCGTCAATGATTATCCCCACTCTGTCGCACAGTTTTTCCACAAGGCTGAAAATATGGGTGGAGAGGATGATGGTTTTCCCTTCTTTCCGCAGATCCGCCAGGAAATCCGTTACCACGCGGGCGGTCAGAACATCCAGACCGTTGGTAGGTTCATCGAAAATTATGACATGAGGGTCATGGGCTACGGAAATGGCAAGGGAGGTCTTCTGCTTCATACCCGTGGAAAGTCCGGATGCCTTCACCTGAGCAAAAGCGTCGATCCCGAAACGGGTGAACAGGTCTTTTTTCCGTTCCGCCCGGATATCCGACGGTATGCCGTGCATTTCCGAGAAAAAGTCAAACAGATAGTCCGGTGTGAAAAATTCTTCCAGTTTCAGTTCACTGGTCAGAAAGCCGATCTTTTTCCGCACCCCGTCGGGATCATGGATAATACTGCATCCGTCCAGAACCGCGTCACCGGCATCGGGTTTGATCAGGGTGGCGATCATACGGAGAGTGGTGGTTTTTCCGGCGCCGTTGGGTCCGAGCAAGCCGAAGATCTCTCCTTCACGGGCAGTAAAAGAAAGATGGTCTACCGCATGACGTGTTTTTTCCTTGGTTTTTTCCAGTTTCTGCTGTTTCGACGATAACTTGAAGCTTTTATCAAGACCGTCCACTACGAGAATATCCCGCATCACTGTCCCTCCTTTTGTTCATTCATTTGTTTCTGTTTCAGTTTGTGCATTATAATATAGTAAGCAGATGCCATCAGCAATGTTGCACCGATCCACGAGGCGGTTTCCACAAAGTACAGGCAGGTTTCGCCCAGCCAGAGTCCGGACACCAGCGCCAGTGTTACACGCACACCGCATTCCACGATACCGGAGATCATGGGCAGTATGGTTTTTCCCATTCCCATCGCAGCAGATATGTAGACATACAGCAAATACAGCATGGGCAAACCAACACTCATGGCGGCAAGATAGTAGTACGCCACATCACAGGCAGCAGACAGCAGTTCCGCCGATTCCGAGGAAATAAACAGCAGCGCAAATTGTCTGCCCATTACCAGCATGAGAATGGCGATAATAACGGAAGTCACCAGGCTGATCCATATGGAAGCACGCACCCCTTTCCGGATACGTTCCAAATTGTTTGCTCCGTAATTCTGCCCAACGTAGGTTGTCACGGCAGAACCGTAGGATATGGCAGCCATTTCCAGAAGTCCGTACAGTTTATTGGTAGCGGTAAATCCGGCGATGAATACGGTACCGAAGCCGTTTACCACCGTCTGCACTATCATACCGCCGATGGCAATGATCATGCTCTGGAATGATATCGGGAAGCCGAGATACAGAAGTTTTCCCACCAGCTTGCCGTCCCACTTCATATCCTGCCGTCTGAAATGGAGAATCGGTGTGCGGATGATTCTGATCGTACAGACCGCACCGGCACAGCACTGCGCAAACACCGTTGCCCATGCCGCCCCCGCAACACCCCACTCCAGTACAAATACCGCCACAATGTCCAGCACAACATTGACCGCAGAAGAAAAGATCATGGCATACAGCGGCGGTTTGCTGTCCCCCACGGAACGCACTACGGAGGAGGTGAAGTTGAAGAACATCATTGCCGGGATCCCTGCAAAGAAGATCCGCGAATACACTTCCGCCAGTTCTCTCAGTTCAGCCGGCACACGCAGCAAAGTCAGGGCAGTCGTCATAAGCAGCTGGCTCAGCAGTGTGATGACCAATGCGATCACGATCGTCAGTCCGGCGGAAACACCGATGGTTTTCCGGAGTCCGGGCATATCCCCTTCCCCGAATTTCTGGGACATATGTACGCAGAAGCCCTGGGTAAATCCTGAGGCAAGTCCCATCACCAGCCAGCACAGCCAGTCCGTCGTTCCCAGTGCCGCCAGAGCATCCATGCCCACACCCTGTCCCACAATAGCCGTATCCACCACTCTGTAAAGCTGCTGGAATACGTTGCCGAACATCAGCGGAAGGGCAAAAAAGAAGATCAGTTTCCCCGGATTTCCGGTGGTCATATTGATTGTTTTTGTCATATTTCCTCCGTTCTCCGTTCATCCGCAGCCGATATACGCCGGTTGAACAGAGCCGTATATTTACCGTCCCAGTCACCGGTTCCATCTGAAAAAACAGAAAAGCGGACAGCACTTCTACACCGTCCGGCTTGGGATGTTTCGTATGCTGTTATGTTTCTATAATTATAGCAGATATCCCCTGTTTCGTCAATGGGAAGCCTTTGTTTTTTCTGATTTCTTTCTCCAAAAGAAAATCCGGATCCGACAGTAAATATGACTTGCAATTTTCATTTGCACATGATATAATACACGTACATACAGCAGTCATATAATCCCATCCCTATACAAAGAGAGGTGCAAAAAATGAAGTTATTGGTTCTCACCAAACAAACCTGCGATCTGACCGATGTACTGCAGAGCTGCGGCGCTGAAGTGGATATCATGACGATCGGCGACGTGGTAAATGCGGATATTTCCATGTATGATGCGTACTGTGTTCTCGGATTCGGCAATGTTATTGATCCCAGAGTCAGAGTACAGCTGGAAGCGGCATGCGAAAACGGCAAGCACGTATTCGTGGAAGCGGTTGGCAGTTTTCTGGGCATTTACTCCGCCGACGGTGTCAACACCATCCACAGCCGGCTGATCTGTGCCGTACCGGAAGAAAACGGCATTCCCGGACTTGCACTGGGGGATCTGCTGGATGATGAAGCCAACAGTATGCATCAGCCGTATTTCACTGTAGAAGGTTTCAAGCCCCTTCTGGTATACAAGGAACGCATTATTGCCCACACACATCTGAATGCCACCCAGGAGGAAATCCTCAAGGACTGCAAATACGGTCTGTGGATGATCGGTGAGAATGTCATGATGACTTCCTTCCATCTGCACAACTTCAACAAGGCACGTTTTGCCCCCCGTGCAGCATGGCAGAAACTGATCCGGTACATTGCGGAATGGATCACCGGCAGTGCTCCCGCTTGGATGCCGGAAGCCATCCTTCAGTACGGCACTATGGAAGATATCTCCGATGATGAAGTGTTTGAAAAATGCCGCAGAGAAGCCATTGAAAGAGGCATGGGCTGGCTCCGGGAATTCCTCGTTGATGAAGGCCGATGCGGTATTATGGAAGGTCTGCGCCACAATATTGATCCTGAAGGAAAACAATCCCTGCTTTCTTGTGTTCGTACGGACTGCAGCGGCGAAGCATCGGGTGCCTTCAAGTTTTACGCGAAATACAAGGGAGATGCAGAGTCCCGTGAAATTGCTGCACGCATTGATGATTTTATCTACGGACCCATGCAGATACATGGCGGTATTTTCGACGGTCTGATGCGCTGGACTGACTCTGCATGGCAGGTATGTTACCCGGACGACGCGGCAAGAGCGATCCTGCCCGGGCTGTATGATTGCCTGTATCTGGGCGATGCTTCCACCTTCCCTGCCATCAGCCGCGCTCTGGATTTTCTGGTAAAAGCCACACCCAAGGACGGATGCGGTGTCTGGAGACTGGATCTTCCCGGCATGACCGAGGAAAAAATCACGGAAATCTCCTCTGCAGAATGCGGTTATCACTCCGCACACTACACGGCATACTACCATGCGGCACTCCTGCTGGCGTACAAGCATTGCGGCAAGGCGGAATATCTGGATACGGCAAAACGCGGTCTGGAAACTTTGATGGCTCTGTACCCCGAAACCAGCCGTGAACAGAGTGAGACGGAAGAAATGTGCCGTCTGGTACTCCCTCTCGCTGCGCTTTACGATGCAACGGGTGAAGAAAAGCACAGGGAAATGCTGTACAGAGTGGTTGATGATCTGGAGACACACAAGCATCCCATGGGCGGATTCTGTGAATGGGATACGGGTTACAAGGCGGCTTGTTCCAGAGAATCCAAGGGTGAATGTTCCCTTCTGACCGAAAACGGCGATCCCATAGCGGATCTGCTCTATTCTTCCAACTGGCTGCCCATCGGTTTTGCCTATGCGTATCATGTAACCGGCGACGCCCGGTTCCTGCAGCTGTGGCGCGATATAATCGGATTCTGCATGAGATCCCAGGTAATCAGCGATGACAAGAAGACAAACGGTTCCTGGTGCCGCGGATTTGACATGGATCTGAAGGAAGCATACGGTTGTCCCCATGATGTGGGCTGGGCAGCCAACGCCAGCGAATCCGGCTGGACCAATTCAGAAATTCTCATGGGCATGATGATGCCTGAAATCCTTGGATTTGATGCAAAAAACGGGTAAGGAACGAATACAATGCCGCCATTGGTTCCGGGGAGTATAAATTTCTAAAATTGAGAAAAATCACTTGACAAAACACGCCCGATGTGGTATACTATATTGGCACATCGGGGTGTGGCTCAGTTCGGTAGAGTGCTTGGTTCGGGATACCATACCGAACGGTTCGGGCAGAACCTACCAAATTGCTCAACCCCCTTACAAACAGCCGTTTTATCGGTGGCACAGTATTTGAGAAATAGCGGTAAATACCGCTACGACCACATAAAATCCCACAGATACGAAATTAACCGTAATTTTGTGGTGAAAATTTAATAGAGATCGAGGCGTGGCTCAGTTTGGTAGAGCGCTGCGTTCGGGACGCAGAGGCCGCAGGTTCAAATCCTGTCGCCTCGACCAAATTTCCGTGTTTCCCCTATGGGAAGCACGGATTTTCTTTTGCTTTTTCTTTGGTTAATGCGTAGTAATTTTTACACCACCTTGTTTATTTTTATGTGGTGTGATATAATGATAAAAATTGAAATTTTATGGTGAAATTATGAGAAAAAAGATTTATGAAATAATTGAGCCATCGGGTGATGGCGGAAAATTAAGTAGCGTTTATGATTTTATAATGATGGCGACAATCGTTATCAGTATTGTTCCTCTTGCTTTTAAAACTAATAATTCATTCTTTCAATGGATTGACTACATAACGGTTGCAATTTTTATTTTGGATTATATTCTTAGGTTAGTAACCGCAGATATCAAACTGAACAAATCTGTTGCATCCTTTTTTCTGTATCCAATAACGCCAATGGCAATAATAGATTTGCTTTCAATATTGCCGTCTGTAACTGTATTAAATAGTGGCTTCAGACTCCTGAAATTATTCCGCTTGTTACGAACATTGAAAGTGCTTCGCGCATTTAAGTTTTTGAGATATTCCAAGAGTTTCGATATTATATCGAATGTATTTAAGAAACAGAAAAAGGTTTTGGCTGCTGTTGCAACTATGGCGATAGCCTATGTTCTCATTTCAGCATTGGTGATCTATAATGTTGAACCTGAATCTTTTAATACTTTCTTTGATGCAGTTTATTGGGCAACCATTTCATTGACAACAGTAGGATACGGTGATTTGTATCCGGTTACTACTATCGGCAGAATCGTCACGATGGTTTCCTCGGTGTTTGGTATTGCAATTATAGCGTTGCCATCCGGTGTTATTACAGCAGGATACCTTTCTGAAATAAATAAAGACGAAGACTAAAAGCATCACCGCCACGGAACAATCCGTGGCGGTGTGTTCGTTTATGCCGATTGCTGTGCTTTTAATTTTGCCTTGGCTTCTGCAATTTCAGCTTTGACTTTTGGGATCATCTCTGCAAGGAGGAGTTCACATTCCTCTCTCGTTTTGGCATAGACATTAAATTTCTTTCGTTTGCCATCGGCGAGTCTTGGGAAGTAGCTGCCTTCCCACAGGTTTTCACTGATCTGATACAAGCATCCGGTGCCGGGCTTTCGTATTTTGCCTTGTACTGCTTCAAATTTTGCCTTACACGGCTCGTTTGTGTCTTTGTCGGGTGTTTGTTCGTCCTCCGTGCTAACGCCGTCATTTTTGCCGATACCGCTGTCAATTTTCCTTGCCGCTTGTCTTTGCATTTCGAGAGTACTGTGCAGGTATATATCAAGCGTGGTTTGGGACGATACATGACCTATGATCGAGGACAGAGTTTTCACATCCATTCCATTGGCAAGTGCCGTTGTAGCGAAAGTGTGCCGTAGATCATGGAAGCGGATGTTTTTGCAACCCGACCTTTCGAGTATGCTTTTGAACTTTTTATACACCGATTGCGGATTCCTTGGCATATCCTCTATCATTGGAGATGGGAACAGCCACCTTGAGTTGACCGTCATTTTATACTCGGCTAACACATTTAATATAACTTTCGGCAGTATTATGGTGCGTATCGAGCTTTTTGTCTTTGGCTCGGTTATCTGCATACTGCCTTTGACATGATAGACTTGTCGGCAGATATTCAGTTCGCCGGTATCGAAGTTTAGGTCTTCCCACCGCAGAGCGAGAAGTTCACCTCGGCGCATTCCTGTGGTGAGTTCCAAGAGTAGCATTTCGAAGCAACCTTCATACTTAGCTTGTATAAGGAACCGTTGCATTTCTTCGGGAGTCAGCACCTGCATCTCACGGGATTTCTTTGGCGGCAGTTTACAACCAATTGCAGGATTGGTGGTTATAAGGTTTTCGCTTACCGCCTTTTCAAGCGCTTGTCTGCATACAGCGTGGATAGAGCGTATCATTCGGTCGGATAAGCCTTCACCGAAACATTCCGCATATTGCAAGCGGCCGCCTTTCTTTGCCTTTGCATAAAATTGTTGCAGGTCATTTTGAGTTAGTGCATTTAATTTAATTTTCCCAACGCAAGGGATGATGTGCTGATAGATGCGGTTTTCGTAACTTGCTTGTGTGGATTGCCGTATTGTCATTTTGCAATACTGCTGATACCAGAAGTCTATCCACTCACCGAAGGGCATATCAGATTTTACGGTGTTGCGCCTAATGAGACCGACTTCCTCTTTAAGCTGCTCTAACTTTTCAAGGCATTTGGTCTTTTCAAGGGCGGTTACGCATTTTGTGAGTGGCAGACCTTTTTCATCGTAGCCGATAACAACTCTCGCTTCCCACCGACCGTCTGCTCGTTTGCGAAGCGTACCTGCGCCTTTCTTTCTCTTTTTACTCATATTAAATTCAACTCCTTTCCGAACATATCCTCGACAAAGTTTTCTACTATGTCGGATGCTCTTTTTTGCATATCTGTTGTGACGTGCGTATAGGTGTCGAGCGTGAAGCTCGCATTGGTGTGACCAAGGATTCCCGATAGTGTTTTGGCATCCACTCCGCTTGTGAGAGCGTGGGTAGCGAAGGTGTGTCGCAGGTCGTGGAATCGAATATCGGGCAGGCCTGCATTCTTTAGAATGGTTTTCATTCTGTTGTATGCTGAGTTGGGTGATACAGGTCTTGACGGATCAAGCGGATTTTCAAATATCCATTCGCTACAGCTTTTGCGCTTACGCTCTTTTAGCACCTCTATTGTGCTTGGCGCTAAGATTATTACACGCTTTCCTTGACCTGTTTTTGTTTCACCCTCAACGATACCACCTTTCTTATCGTGGGACACACTGCGGTTGATTTTTAATGTGCCGTCACGCTCATCGAAGTCCATCCACTTGAGACCGCACAGCTCACCTCTGCGAAGTCCCGTTGTCAGCTCGGTGTAGAACAGGTCGTGCCATATAATATCGTTATCTATGGCATCCATAAACCTTTCAAGCTGTTCTTCATTTAATATTTGAAGTTCTGGTTTCTTTTTCTTTGGCGGATTAGTTCCGGTTGTCGGGTTCTTCGGTATAAGGTGTTCCTTTACGGCATCGTCCATCGCTTTGTG
>JAFUKI010000009.1 GCA_017467815.1 Clostridia bacterium | reverse complement strand
TTTCTTCCTCCCCCCGCAAAAATATTCCCTCACAACATAGATTCATCATAAACCGCACGGCAGCCGCCGATGAACTTTGCCCTGGTGCGTGCTGCCAATAAAATTGCATCTCCGATCTGGCGTATCGGCAGGCGTACCGGGACTGCAACCGGTTTCAGGTGCATTCCGATCAGTGTACCGCCGATATCCAAGCCGGCGTCTGCCTGAATTCCTTCCAGCACTGCCGGATGTTCTGCATTTCTGTATGCGGCTGTGGCAAAAGACCCGCCTGCCTTGGGCTGGGGGACTACGTTTACATGATACGCACCGGGAACAGCCGCCGCTTCCACAACAATCGCCCGGTTCAGATGCTCACAGCACTGGGCGGCGATATAGATTCCCAAAGGACGGAATACAGAATCCAGTCCGGCGTAAATGGCATCGGCAGCTTCCGGGGAGGAGGCAGTACCGATCTTGTTCCCCAGTACCTCGCTGGACGAACAACCGATTACTACAATATTTCCTGCAGACAACCCGGCTTCCTTAACCAACGCCTGTGCCGCTTCCGTTGCCTGCGCTTTGATCTGTTCCAAAATTTCCATACTGTATTACACCTCTGTCATATGATTTTTTATAAATTCCAATACCCCAAGTTCCCCCGGGATTACACCGTCCGCCGCCGCTTTGACTGCATCTCCTGCCCGTTCTACCGCGAATGCATAATCGCTTTCGGCAAACATGGGCAGGTCATTGTTGTTGTCTCCGAAACTTACGATCACATTCCTGCCGGTGATCTCCCGAAGCCGGCGGCATACATTGCCCTTGGACGTACTTCTCGAAAATACTTCCATGTACCATAATCCGGGACGGTAATGATCGTGATAATATTCACACCGGACAAGCGGCGCACCGTCAGTATCCCGCAGGGCAGTGAGCGTATCGTATATCGGACGCAGGTTTTCATCCGTATCCAGATAACAGCAGTAAATGATCCGCTGTTTTTCTTCCAGCAATGCGTGAAAATCTTCCATCTGCCGGAAAGGTTTGCCGTATTTGTCCACCCGTTCCTTACGGAAATCCACCATATATTCATTGACCAGATGACGGTATGCCGTGAATAGCTGATCATCTTCTGTCAGCGTATATACAAAAGGTTCACCGCCTGCCGCCAGAATCTGTTCCGCCGCTTCCGCAGACAGCAGATTGCCTTCCACATACCGTCCCTCGTTCATATCCCGCAGCAAAACCCCGTTCATCAGGGAAACCGGCTCCGAAAAGGGCAGTCCGGCAAGTATGTGTACGGCAGAACGAATGGTGCGGGCAGTGGCGTAGGTCAGATGCACGCCGCGGCGGTACAGATCCCATATCCTGTCCACAGCACCTTCGGGCAGAACGGCATCCGGTGTCAGTAAAGTTCCGTCCAGATCGGTGATGAACAGCGTATCGTCGGGATCAAACCGCATATTTTCGGTAAAAGGAATTTTTGCCATAGATACCTCACTTGCGTCTCGCTTTGAAAAATGCCTGCATCAGGGAACGCGCTTCGTTTTCGCATACACCGAATACCACTTCCGGCTTCCAGTTCAAAGGATAACTGTTGAGATTGATCAGAGAACCCATCGCTCCTGCACGGGCATCCTTTGTCCCGATCACAACCCGTGGAATCCGCGCATTCCATACCGCACCCGCACACATGGGACAGGGTTCCACCGTTACATATAAAGTACACCCCGGCAACCTCCATCCGCCGAGTATACCAGAACCCCGGTCAATGACGGACATTTCCGCATGGTACAAAGCATTCTTTGCTTCCTCGCGGCCATTGTAATCCCCGGCTAAAATTTTCCCGTTCCGCACCAGCACAGCCCCCACCGGTACTTCCCCCGCAGCAGCACCGAGAGCAGCAAGCTCCAGCGCACAGTGCATGAAATCCGTGTCCGAAATACAGTGGGTATAGCGGTCCAGAATGCTCTGAACGGCTTTTTCTCTTTCGGTTGAGAAGGCAGGCAGCATATTCATAACCGTGTTTCCTTTCGTCTGCGGAATAATAAGAAATACAGCAGGGAAATGAGCAGAATACCAAGGGAAATCCCACATACGGCAGGTACAGCGACGAGGGGGAGAAACAGTCCCAGCAGATTCACCGCACTGTGCAGCAGGATGGAGAAATACAGTTTTCCGGTGCTCCGATACACCGTGCCGAGAATAAAACCGCCGGCAAGGGCATACAGCATATTTCCCGCACCGGAAGCATAGTGGGTCATGGAAAATAGGATGGCCTGTACGATGATGGCGGCACTTGTCGGAAGACAAGTACCGAGCCGCGGCAGATACAACCGACGGAACAGAAGCTCTTCTCCCACAGGATGAATTACCGCCGCGGAGAGAAAACGGAGAATGAACACCATAGTCCGCCCGTCCCCGGTATTTCCCGATACAAACAGCAGGGAAAGCACGCAGTTCACACCCAGAAGTCCCCAGAAACCATACCAGAGATACCGGAAACAGGTGCGTTTTCCAAGGGATACCGGCGGAATTTCAGCAGGAACAACCCCGAACCCCTTTTCCGCCAGAACCAGCACACCGTATGCCAGACAAGCGGCTGTAACAAAAGCCAGCATCGCCTCTATGGGGACGGACAGCGAGCGGGACAGGAGCACGGAGTACAGGATATTGTGACTGCCAAGGAATATGGCGTAGGACAAAATCAGTGGAACAAGACGCCGCAGCATAGGGAACTCCTTGATTGATGATGTTTCATTATACCATATCTTTTGCAAATTTGCAAGAAAAAAGCGAACCCTGCATGTATTACTGCAAGGTTCGCTGTATTTTTAGAGAGGCAATACCTTATTCAAAGGTAACACTGGTGTAATATACATCGTTGTCGGCGGCATATACGATACAGTCGATCACATTATCCTGTACAGAACCGCCGCGGGGTCCGCTGATGCTGAAGGATTCTGCGGTGAATTCGCCCAGATCCTTGGTCTGAGAAAGTACCCATCCGTCTTCGGTTTCGCTGTATACGTCAATTTTTGTACCGGCTTCGTTCAGATTGCAGATGAGCAGATACGGAGTACCGTCGGTGGTTTCTGCCATTCTTACGGAAGTATCCTTGGTCAGTCCGTCAATGCCCAGTTCCTCATTGGAAACCAGAGTAGCACCTTCGTAGATCGCGTGGCAATGCTTGAGAGTACCTGCAATCAATTCCGTATTCTTTGGACCGTCGGCATCGTCAAAGTCATAGTGATAATCGGAACTTTCAGCAGTTTCCAGACGGGTTACTTCATCGGTGGCGTGATCAACGGTATACAGCACATTACCGGTAGGCGGGCAGACATAGATCATACCGTCCGGCATCTGCTGCATGGTCAGATACTTATCCTGATCTTCGATTTTATCCCCAGATCAGTGCATACAGCAGTACCAGTATCCCCAGTACGATCCGATACCATCCGAATACTGCAAAACTGTGCCGTCTGACGAAATCCGTCAGGAAACGGATAACCGCGACGGAAACCAGAAATGCCACGGCTGTACCTAAGATCAGTACCATCCATTCCGTCCCGCTGAAGGCAAATCCTTCGGACAGCAGATACTTGACCAGCTTCAGACCGCTTGCTCCCAGCATAACGGGGATCGCCAGAAAGAAGGAGAATTCCGCTGCCGCCGTCCGGGATACCCCAACGCACAGAGCGCCGATGATGGTACTGCCGGAGCGGGATGTGCCGGGAATCAGGGAAAGCATCTGGAAACAGCCGATGCAAAGCGCCTGCTTCACCGAAATATTTTCCGCAGTTTCCACAGGATAAACGTAATTTTTGCGCTTGTGCTCAATAATGATAAATGCGATGCCGTACAGCACAAGGGTACAGGCAACCACTATGTAGGTATACAGATATTTGTCCAGCAGATCATCGAACAAAAGTCCCACGATCGCGGCAGGTACGGCGGCAATGATCACCTTGCCAAGGAGGGAGAGAGTGCGTTTTTTCGCCGCTTCATCCTTGTGTTTGGAAAAGGGATTCAGTCTGTCAAAATAGATGGTCAGTACCGCCAGAATGGAACCGAGCTGAATCACTACACGGAACATGGACATGAACGCGTCTGAAACCTGCATGGGAAAAAGCTGGTCGAACAGGATCATGTGTCCCGTACTGGAAACCGGCAGCCATTCCGTGATTCCCTGAATAATTCCGATAAAAAATGCTTTGATGGCTTCAATCCACATAGTAAAACCTCAATACTGTTATCTTATTCACCCTGCCGGAGAATGTCGCCTTCCCGGACGGCAAAAGGCACCTTCAGGGTGAAGATCATACCCGGATGGGGGGCGGAGGGTATCGCTTCCCCTTCTTCATTCCGCAGATCCGCAGCCGTAAAGGAACGTCCGCATCTGCCGGGAGAGATCAGCTCCACCGGTTCTTCGGCAGTCAGCTTGTTCCGCTGAATGAAACGGGCAGTGTACAAACCGTCATCGTCCGGCACATCCGCATCGGCAAGGGCTGTGGCAAGGTATGCCTTTTCCCGTATGTAACCGAGCATGGTCACGGTGTTGGCATCCTCATGGGGGGGCGTGTAGTAGAATCCGGTGTTGTATTCTCTGTGGGATACGCTGTTCAGTTCGCGGATCCATAAAGGATCGGTCTGATACGCCGCCGGATCTTTGCGGTATGCATCCAGTGCCATTCGGTAGGTATTGGTGACAACGGCGGTGTAGTACGCGCTTTTCACACGACCTTCGATTTTGTAACTGGATATACCGGCTGTTTCCAGATCCGGAATGTGTTCGATCATGCAGGTGTCCCGGGAAGAAAGGAAGAAGGTTTCGCCTTTTTCTTCCACAGCGGCAAGCGCAACGGGTGTATCGGGACGGTTGGATTCCGCCAGTTCGATTTCCATACGGTTTTCCGAAGGTTCATAGCACCAGCGGCAGGACTGGGCGCAGGTACCGTGGTTGGCATCCCGCCCCGTGAAATAATTGGACAGCAGACATCTTCCGCTGTAGGCAATGCACATGGCACCGTGTACAAAGGCTTCCAGTTCCAGAGAATCCGGAATGCCGGCACGGATCTTACGGATGTCCGCAAGGGTCAGTTCTCTCGCCAGTACCACACGCTTTGCTCCCAGACTGTGCCATGCATTGCACGCCTGTGCCGATACCGCACTTGCTTGGGTGGAAATATGCAGTTCCAGGGAGGACGCAACTTCCTTCAGCCGCATGACCACACCGATATCCGAAACGATCACCGCATCCACGCCGATGGCTTCCAGAAACCGCAGATGATCGTCCAGTGCGGCGTATTCTTCCGTGTGGGGCATAACATTCACGGTAACATACAGCTTCACCCCCCGGCTGTGACAGAACTGTACAGCTTCCGCCAGTTCTTCGGGGGTAAAATTATCCGATGCCGCACGCATACCGAATTGTTTTCCTGCCAGATATACCGCATCGGCACCGTAAAGTACGGCGGCGCGGAGTTTTTCCATATTGCCTGCCGGGGAGAGCAGTTCGGGTTTCTTGTTTACAGACATAGGCTCAGATGTCGTAGTCGAGACAAAGTCTGCTTTCCACTACACTGCGTACATAGGCAGCCGCTTCCACGTGCAGGGGATTTACCTGATAACCGGCAAGTGCTTCCGCATTTTCAAAAGAGCTGTCCAGCATCATATCCGCATTGGAGGAATCCAGTCCGTTGGTGATCACTTTCAGATCCGTCATGCCGGGAATATTGCCGTTCAGATTTTCCAGACGGCGTTTTGCTTCCGCTTTTGCGGCGGTTTTTTCCTCACAGGTCATACTTTCCTTGAGTTTCCACAGAATGATATGCTTAACCATATTGTATTTTCCTTTCGTTGCTTCAGTTTTATACATTCATGATTACAGGCAGAATCATGGGTTTGCGCTTGGTTTTGTTGTACAGATACTTGGACAGGGCATCCTTCACGCTGGTTTTCATCTGATTCCATTCGGTGGCACCGGCTTCCAGTGTATCATTCAGCTGCGTACGAACCAGCTCCCGTACTTCATCCATCAGTTCTTCATTTTCTCTGACGTATACAAAACCTCTGGAGATAATGTCGGGTCCGGAAATGATGGTTCCTTCATCCGTATCCACAGTGGCAACCACCACAATAAGACCATCCTGTGCCAGATGACGGCGGTCACGGAGAACGATATTGCCCACGTCGCCCACGCCGTATCCGTCAACCAGAATCCGCCCGGCGGTAACGGTACCGGCTCTCTTGCAGGAATCTCTGTCCAGCTCCAGAACGTGTCCGATGTCGCATACGAAAATATTCGCCGGATCCATACCCATGTATTCCGCCAGTTCCTTGTGCTGCATCAGATGATGGTATTCACCGTGGATGGGCATAAAGAATTTCGGCTTGGTCAGGGCATGAATGAGCTTGAGTTCTTCATGACAGGCGTGTCCGGATACGTGTACAACCGCTTCGTCATGGTATACATTTACGCCTTTTTTGTACATTTCATTGATGATCTTGCCAACCAGCTTTTCATTGCCGGGAATCGCATGGGAGGACAGTACCACAAGGTCGTTGGGTGTCAGTTCCACCTGGGAATGATCCGCGAATGCCATACGGTACAGCGCCGACATAGGCTCACCCTGGGAACCGGTGGTCACGATGGTGATCTGCTCTCTGGGATACCGGTTGATGTCGGAAATGTCAATCAGCACACCCTGCGGCACATCCATGTACCCCAGCCGCACCGCAGCGCCAACCACATTCAGCATACTTCTGCCGGTGATGGCCACTTTACGTCCGAATTTCGCGCTGGAGTTGATGATCTGCTGTACTCTGTGTACATTGGAAGAGAATGTGGCGATGATCACCCGTCGGTCGCTGTTGGTCATGAAAATATGATCCAGAGAGGCGCCGACCTTTCTTTCGGAGGGGGTAAAACCGGGCTTTTCCACATTGGTGCTTTCACACATCAGCAGAAGAATTCCTTCACGACCGTATTCCCCGATTCTGGTCAGGTCCATCATTTCGCCGCCGATGGGGGACGTGTCCAGCTTGAAGTCACCGGTATGGAGAATGGTACCCTCCGGCGTTCTGACAGCGATCATGCAGGCGTCTGCAATGGAGTGGTTTACGCGGATGAATTCACACTTGAAAATACCCAGACGGAGAATGGTACCGGCTTCCACGGTGACCAGTTCTCTGTCGCCGAGCATCCGGTGTTCTGCCAGCTTGCTTTCCAGAATTCCAAGAGTCAGACGCGTGCCGTAAACCGGTACGTCCAGTTCTCTCAGCAGATAGGGCAGACCGCCGATATGGTCCTCGTGTCCATGGGTCAGCAGAATACCTCTGATGCGGTCCGCATTTTTCTCCAGGTATGTGAAATCGGGAATCACCAGATCCACGCCCAGCATATCCTCATCCGGGAATGCCAGACCGCAGTCGATGATGATCATATCGTTTTCATATTCAATGACAGCCAGGTTCTTGCCGATCTCGTTCAGACCGCCCAGCATCATAACACGTACTTTACTGTTTTGCTTCTTTGCCATAAAATATCCTTTCTCAAATTCGGTATAGTATATTATATAATGTAATGTAGTTATATATGAAAAACCAAATACCGATAAAGACATTGCGTCCGTCTGAACAGGAAAACGGAAAACACAAAGAAGGCGGCGAAATCCGGCGGATCTCTGCGCACCAAAAGAACACCCGGGTCATGCAGGCGAATTCCGAAGGCGGCGGAAAGCAGGCATTACAGGTGGGCGGCATTTGGTATTGTTCGCCAGTCGGATGTGATTGCGAACCAACCGACTGCTTGAAATCGGAGAACTTTCGGCGTTCTCCTAATGCGTACATATAACTGTATATAATTATACAGTATTTTTAGTAGGAATTCAACAGGACTTTGTAAACATTTCAACTTCTGCGGGAACAACATTACACCAGTGCCAAAATCAGGGCAGCACTGCCGATCAGCGCCGAGGATGCTGCTGCACCCAGAATAAAAGCCATGATTCTGGTACCGAGCCCGTTTCCTGCTCTGCGGCATACGGAAGAAAAACCGTACACATCCTGCACAATACGATTGGCTTCCGCCGCCATTTCCGATTCGGATACAGCTGCCTGGGACCGGGAACTGCGTCTCAGTATAAAATAGGCTTCCTCAAACAGAGGACTGTCGGTGTTTTTTACCACATAAATTCTTCTTTGACAGCCACGTACCATACATTCAATCCTTTTCCGGTGGGATTTTCCTGTATTGTTGACGGATTTCGGGATTCGTATACAGAGAATAAGCAGGATTTCCCGATCCCGGAAAAAAGCTGAAGAAAGGACAAAATGTGACAAAAAGCACTTTATCTGTCAAACAGAATTCTCCTTTCTCTGGTAAAAATTGATAATTTTTCTAAAAATTGTGGGAAATTCTCCTTGACACAGGGCGAAAAATATGGTAAAATAAGGTAACTGATACAGAAATAAGCAGAAACGGGAAGAATAGGCTGAATATGCTTGCGTTTTGTCGTACTGTATCGGAAATCACAACTCCCTGGAAGCGGTATGGAGGTAAATAGCAATGAAATCTTTGGGAACTGTACGTAAAGTAGATGAACTTGGCCGTATTGTACTGCCGATCGAAACCAGAAGACGTCTGGAACTGGAAGCCGGCGACGGTGTAGAGATTTTTGTGGAAAAGGATCGTGTGATTCTGAAGAAATATGAACCTGCCTGCCTGTTCTGCGGCGATGCGGACGATGTGCTGATTTACAGGGACAAGAGAATCTGCCGGAAGTGCCTTATGGAACTGAAGACAGAAGCCGACAATGCCGTTCCGCTGGAAGATATGGATTGATTACCCCCTCCATCCCTATGCGGCAGCGGGGACAGGCATTCCTGATATTGAGAATTGGATCCACCAAAACCGATTGGTTCTCTCCGGAGCTGCCAATCGGTTTTTCTGATTTCGCTGTCAATCTTCCGGAACTTGCATTATACAACTCTGTTGGCATATACTATACTCTGATGCCACTGTATGCAGAAAAACGAAAATATTTACAAATACCCCTTGTAATTTACTGGAAATTCTGCTATAATATATACGTTCAGATGAACAATAACACACGGTCAGCTGAACGTATATATTGCAAATACATAATTATAACAGGAGGAAAAGATTTTGTCACCACACAATAACTCCCGTACAGATGTACTGGAAGCGCTTGGCTCCAATATGGAGAAAGGGTTATCTGCTGAAAAAGCGGCACAGCTGCTGAAGGAGTTCGGTCCCAATAAGCTGAACGAGAAAAAGAAGAAAACCATGCTGCAGCGCTTTATGGATCAGTTCAAGGATGTTATGATCCTGATTCTGATCGCGGCAGCCGTTATTTCTTTTGTGATTGCCTGCGTAGAGGGAGAACCGAAGGAATTCTTTGAACCCATTCTGATCCTGCTGATCGTTATACTCAACGCTGTCATGGGCGTCATGCAGGAAAGCAAAGCAGAAAAAGCACTGGACGCACTGAAAAGTCTGTCAGCACCCCACGCGAGAGTATTGCGTGATGGGGAGGAAAAAGTGATCGACGCCTCCGAACTGGTTCCCGGCGATATCATCCGTCTGGAAGCCGGTGACTTTATCCCTGCCGATGCACGACTGCTTCACAGCGTAAGCCTCAAGAGTGAAGAATCCGCCCTGACCGGTGAATCCGTTCCCTCCGAAAAGGATGCGGCGGCAGATGTGGCGGAAAAGGCCCCCCTCGGCGACAGAAACAATATGGTATTCTCCGGCTGCAGCATCACATACGGTACAGCAACCGCAGTGGTTACCGCTACCGGTATGGATACGGAAATGGGTAAGATCGCCAATCTGCTGGACAATGAAGAAGAAGGTCAGACCCCCCTGCAGCAGAAACTGGCACAGCTTGGTAAGTATCTGGGTATCGTAGCCCTTGGTGCCTGCGGTATCATCTTTGTGGTAGGTCTGGCAAACGGTATTGAAGTTATGGAGATCTTCATGACTGCTGTATCCCTTGCCGTATCCGCCATCCCGGAAGGTCTGCCTGCCATCGTTACCATCGTACTTTCCATCGGTGTACAGCGGATGGTTAAGCGCAACACCCTGATCCGCCGCCTGCCCGCAGTGGAGACCCTCGGCAGTGCCTCCATCATCTGCTCCGACAAGACCGGTACCCTGACCCAGAACCGCATGACTCTGGTGAAAGCATATCTGGACGGTATGGACGAAACCGAAGATATCACCACCTGCAACAGCGACGCCGTAAAGAACCTGCTGACCCACGGTACACTGTGCTGCGACGGTTCCGTTGTATTCCACGGTTCCGAAGAAACCCATATCGGTGACCCCACAGAAACCGCAATCGTTCTGGCTGCCCACAAAAACGGCATGCCCAAGGATGATCTGAACAAAAAGTATCCCCGACTGGCGGAAATCCCCTTCGATTCCGACCGTAAGCTCATGTCCACAGTAAACCACATCGACGGTAAGAATATCGTCATCGTCAAGGGTGCGGTGGATATGATGGTATCCCGCTGTGTTGCCGGCAATATGGAAAAGGCAAAGCAGATCAACGAATTCATGAGCCGGAACGCCCTCCGCGTACTGGCTGTGGCTTATAAGGAAATCGACACCGTTCCCGAAAATCCCACATCGGAAGAACTGGAAAATGGTCTGACCTTCATGGGTCTGGTAGGTATGATCGACCCGCCGAGACCGGAAGCAAAGGCAGCGGTTGCCGTATGCCGCAGAGCCGGTATCAAGCCGGTCATGATCACAGGTGACCACGTAGTAACCGCCTCCGCCATCGCAAAGGAACTGGGTATTCTGGAAGAAGGCGACAACGCCATCACCGGCGCGGAACTGGACGCCATGACCGACAGCGAACTGGACAAGGAAGTAGAAAACATCTCTGTTTACGCCCGCGTATCCCCGGAAAACAAGATCCGCATCGTCAAGGCATGGCAGCGTAAGAATCAGGTCGTATCCATGACCGGTGACGGTGTAAACGACGCACCTGCTCTGAAAGCGGCGGATATCGGTTGTGCCATGGGCATTACCGGTACGGACGTTGCCAAGGGTGCGGCGGATATGACCCTGACGGACGACAACTTTGCCACCATCGTGGAAGCTGTCCGGGAAGGACGCGGCATTTACGCAAACATCCGCAAGGTAGTCGGCTTCCTGCTGGGCACCAATATCGGGGAAGTGATCACCGTATTTGCGGCTATGCTTCTCTGGCATAAGACACCGCTGTTGTCCATGCAGCTGCTCTGGATCAATCTGGTAACGGACAGTCTGCCGGCGATCGCGCTGGGTATGGAAGCGGTGGAATCCGATGTAATAGATCGCAAGCCCAAGCCGAAGAACGAAGGCATTTTCGCCCACGGTTTAGGTATCCGTGTGGTTCTGCAGGGCTGTATGTTTGCGGCTCTGACCCTGATTGGCTTCCTGTTGGGTGAAAGAATTACCGGCGAACTGGCAGGCGGTCAGACCATGGCGTTCATGATTCTGGCACTGTCCCAGGTGGTGCAGGCGTTCAATATGCGTTCCGAACATTCCCTGTTCAAGATCGGCGTATTCACAAACCGCACACTGAACCTGGCGGCACTGGCGTCCACACTGCTGGTATTCCTGCTGCTCTTCACACCTGTCGGAACGATTTTCGGTCTGATGACACTGCCGGTACACCTGTATGTGATCGGTTTCGGTCTGATTCTGGTCCCCTTCGTGGTTATGGAGATCTCCAAAGCCATCGGACTGATCCGTCATCGCCATTGATGTGACGAAACGATGATCTGAATAAATAGAATTCTGCTGCATTCCGGAAATTTTTTCAGGATGCAGCAGTTCTTTTTCAATTTATAACAAAAATATTGTAATCTTCCCGAAAATCCATTATAATAATAGAAGCAACAATTCGATATACAAAGGAAAACGTCATGCAGCTCAATTTGAAAGAATACATAGGTACCAAGGATCTGTATCTGAAAATGGCAAAAATCGCCATACCCATCTCCCTGCAGCAGCTGATCACCGTGGGTATCAACCTGATGGATACCATTATGCTCAGCAGTATGGGCGACGCACAGCTTTCCGCTTCCACTCTGGCAGGACAGTTTATTACGCTGTTCCAGATCTGCTGTATGGGTATCGGTATGGGTGCGTCCGTCCTGACTTCCCGGTTCTGGGGGATGAAGGATTACGGATCCCTGAAGAAAGCGATCACCATTATGCTGCGGTTCTGTCTGGTGTTTGCTACCGTTTTCACCGCTGCCACCATCGCCGTTCCGTCCCTGATCATGAAGCTGTATACTCCGGAACAGGAAATCATAACCTACGGCGTAACCTATCTGAAATGGCTGATCCCCACATATTACTGTATGGGCTTGTCCCTGACCTGCACCATTGTTCTGCGCAGTGTGGGGCAGGTGCGGATTCCCCTTGCCTGTTCTGTGATTGCCTTTTTTGTGAATGTGTTCTTCAACTGGGTGTTTATCTTCGGAAACCTGGGCGCACCGCGTATGGAAATTGCAGGCGCGGCACTCGGAACGCTGATTGCCCGTGTGTTT
>JAFUKI010000079.1 GCA_017467815.1 Clostridia bacterium | reverse complement strand
TTCATTTTTACCGGTAATGATAATACCGTTTTCTACAGTGGGTGCGATCAGAGTGTAAACATCACCTGCAGCGGTATAACGATATACTTCACCGGTTTTGGCTGTGCTGTCCTGAACATAGATGTTCTTCGTTTCTCCATTGATGGATACACTTACAACATAACGGAATGCACCATTTTCATAAATGCGATGGGCATCATCCAGTACCACCAGATATGCGCTGCTGTTGGAAGTGGATACGGTTTCACTGATAGCAACAACGGCATTTTTGTATACCACAGCATTCACACTGCCGCCGAGGATAAACTGATCACGGATGGAAGCGGCGGTAATGCCGGCGGATTCATACCCTACCGTATAGGTCTTATCGTCAATCTTTACTTCGTTAGCGGTGATCTTGCGGACAGTACCGGAAACAATGTCCAGGACAGATGCGATTTCAAGTTCTTTTGCATCATTGTTGTAGTAATACAGAACAAAGTCGCCGCTCTTGGCTTCAAAGCTGTTGTTGTAGCCGCCTGTAAGTTCAGAAGCGGTTTTTTCGCCTGCAATATTGATCTTACCGTCTTTGTCGATTGTCAATTTGCCCAGATTGAATGTACGAAGGATTGCTCTGTGTGCGGTTTCGGCACCGTTATCGTACAACATAGTGATTCTGTGGAAACCAAGCAGAGGACGAAGCTCTTCAATGGTTTCGATTTGTTCGAGAGACCCGTTGTCATCATATGCAAACAGAACCAGTTCATTATTGTTGGTGGACAGAATATCGGAATATTCTTCAACCAGCTGATATTTTGTGTCACCGATCATCACATATTTTCCGTCTTCACTGATGGTAACGTCGTCAAAGTTTTCTTTCTTGGTCATTTCTACGGAAGAAAGAACAGTATATCTGTTGTTTTGTTCCTGATAGATAATCCGGAAGGATTCACCGATGTAGTCATTGGCATCTCCCTTCAGATTCATGTCCGCAAAAGGTACAGTCATGTGGAAGCCTACACCCTTGTCATCGGTGCAGTACAGGGTTACATATCCGTTCTTTACAACGGTTTCGTCCATTGTGGAATAGGAATTAGTAGAAACAAGAATACCTTCTGTCATGCTGTATCCGAATACTTCTTCGATGATAGAAGTAGATTCGTAATAGATATTGCCGCCTACGGTGTTTTTGCCCACAAGGTATTCGGAAGTCAGTGCATTGTACAGCAGAACAGCCGTCTGTGCACGGTTGAGGGTCTGGGTATAATTCACGTCTTCAAGACCTCTGTCCAGCCCCAGCTTGATACCTGCATTGATGTAACTCCAGGGATAGTTGTTGTTCATGTCCTTTGTTTCCTGACCCAGTGCACGTACGAGCATGGTCATTGCATCCTGCAGAGTGATTCCGCCGGTAGGTTCAAAGGTCGACGCGGAGGTACCGAGAATATAACCGGAAGCATTTGCCCAGGAAATTACACCGTGATAGTACGGTTCGTAAAGGTCCTGGAACTTGGTGGTATTTTCTCTGCCGGCATTGTCCTTATTCAGCATCAGGCGGAACAGGAGTGCTGCCATCTGTTCTCTCGTTACCAGATTTTCGGGAGAGAACTGATTATCGTTGGTGCCCTTGATGACACCGATATCGGAAAGAATATCAATTTCCGTTGCGCCAAAACTGTTATTGTCTACATCTGAAAAGTCCTTAGCCATTATCATTGTTCCGCTGCCTGCAATCATCAGAGCTGCCAGAGAGGAACAAAGAAGTTTCTGCATACTTTTCAATGGTATGTCCTCCTATATGTTTTTGCGGTTCTCTTTGCCGCGAATATATGATATCATACAGGATGTCGAAAAGCAATACAATTTGTGCAACTGAAACATAAATGCAATATAAATTCATCTCTATTTAATCAAATTGTATAAATCATGAAATAAAGTAAAAAACTGCACCCGGCAATCAAGTAATTCCGGATGCAGTTTTATCAGGATTCTTCTTTATATGTAGAATTATGTATTTCCCGACATTTTTGTACAAGACTGCGGATATAGGAATTGATCCTTTCTCCACCCTCATCAAGATCGGTCATAATCACTATAATATAGGGATGTTCGTCAAGTACGATGCCCATATCATGATAAGATTCGTCATCCCACCCGTATTTATGTGCACAGATGACGGGTGAAACAGCAGCGGGAATCATAACAGAATGTGCGGAACGGGACATGATATCCTTGAGCATCAGAGCATATTTCTCTTCAGTCTGGAAATAGTCGAAAATATCTTCGAGTACTGCAGCACAGTCAGAAGCAGACAACTGCATGAAACCGTAGGACGTTCCCTGGATTCCCAATTTCCATACAAGATCATAGAATGAGTCCATTCCGTAAATCTGGCGAAGCTGCTCAAAGGCAATGTTATCACTGTGCAGAATCGTATACTCGATCAATTCTTTGTATGTCAAAGTGAATCCGGCTTCTTCATATTGGATGATACCGGAACCTTCTTTATACATTGTTTCCGGATCGTATATCCATTTCTGGGATAAATTATATTTTTCTTCGTTTTCAGCGTAAACAATATTCCCATAGGAATCTGTATTTGGGTGACTTCCCTCAAATAAGGGAACACCTTCCTCGTCGTAAAGAGGCTGATTGTCGACGGTAAAATGCAGCTTTTTATCTTCAAAATTGGCAATTTCCCGAAGAACGGCATATATATACGGCAATTTGATCAGACTGGCGGAATACATAACTTTATCCGCATTATAGGAAACAGAATATCCAGTAGTCAGATCTTCATAATACAGGGCGAGATTTGGATATACTTCTGTACTCACCAATGTTTCGGATTCCGCTGTGCTCTCATCTTCCTCAGTCTCAGGTTCGATAATCCGCATAGGGGCTTCCACCATAAGAAGCGACATCAGTTCAGTGATCAGCTGTGTTTTTTCATAAAAGTCGCTTTCGTTCATAGCCTCCAGTGCTTCGATCTGTTCAGTCAGTGCCTGTGATTCTTTCCGGGAATTTTCCAGCTCTTCACGCAGATTTTGCAGACGAGTGTTCATCTCGGAAACAAAATCTGCATTTTCACCGGAAACTTCCATATACAGTTTTATTTCCTCTGTCAGGCGGGTGATCTCATTCTCGAGAGAGACAATACGGTTCTCGGCATTTATCAGAGACAGCTTGAGTGTGTTGTTTTCTGTCTGCAGATCTTCTGCGGTTTCTTCAGAAGGATTATTTTCATTGTAATAACGAATCGTGCCGAGATATTGCGCGGCAAAGAATGTTGCAGTCAGCATCAACACTCCCACGGCAATCCCCAACACGATCTTTACTGGGTCGATTTTATTTTTGCGCATTTCAACTTCCTCAGTTCCAGTTTATTCGGAGTCATCACTGTAGAATACAACTTCCTGGGGATGCCGCAGACCGAGCTTATCTCTTGCTATTTCCGCTACATATTCATCATCCAGCGGTGCATCCAGCGTCGCCTGCAACTCATTGATATAGTCCGTGTATTCCAGTACCTGCCGGTTCAGGTTTTCTGCCTGTTCCTGCAGACTGTTGTTTTTCAGTTTCAGGGAAAGCAAGGAAATAAAACAAAATACGGAAAAAATGAGTACAGCAATTTTTATGAAAAGATTCTTTGATGCTCTCATTCATTTCACTCCTGTCAAAATTTTAAATATTCCGGCATTTTGCGTTTGATCTTGCGCATGTAGGCTTGACGGTTAAGAATGTGTATTGTATTGATAAGCCGTCCGATCGTACTCTTTGCGATCAGGCAGAATAACTTCCACAAGGCAAAAACTACCGCTTTCACAGGACGGATGAGCAATACGTTCACAACCGTTTTTATTAGTCTGACAATCCATTCCGATAAGCGCATTACAACTCTTCCAACAGTCTGATAGTACAGAATGAATCCGCATATGCAGGAAGCAAAAAGATGCAGCCTGAAGACTCCGTGGTTGTAATGATACAGAAAAACAGACCAAGAAAATGTGATAAGCAGCATATAGATACTGTCAAAAAGTAAAAACAAGACGAAGGATGTTTTACTTCTCTGTATCGTTCTGTCGCCGGAATAAGACATAATACCACATATTATATGTATTATTCTTATTATATCGTATCCTGCGCCAAAAATCAACCCCAAAATGAAGGATTCTGCAAGAGTTTTTATCTGATCGCCGATAAATACTTCCATATGTGCTTCCCTACTTTGTCAGCCTGTTCAAAAATCCCTTTTTTACCTTGTTATCCCTGCTGAAATAACAACAACTTTCGATTTTTCCATGTATTTCCAGTTCGCCTGATCCGGTACTGAAGTTGTCAATTTTCAGTTCTTCACCGATAATGGAAACGGCTCCAAGACAAGACAGCGCAACGATCTCTGTGTCCGTGAAGCTTTCCACTTCCTCAATACCACAAAGATGCGCGCGCTGTCTCTGATAGATAAAGATATTTTGTGCAGCGGCAGATTCTCCGTTCATAATTCACCTCATCGGAAACATTCAGTTAACTGTTGTTCCAGTATATGAGAGGAATGGCAGGAATATGCCGGAAATCAATCGGTAATGATTTCGTACATGGATGCTGCGTCCGCTTTGGCAGCATGTTCTTTCACATCCACGACCCGCAGGCGCAGGGTTCTGTCACCAAAAGTTATGGCAATTACGTCCCCTTCCTTGACATCATAAGATGCTTTGGCACGACGTCCGTTTACTTCCACGTGTTCGGTATCACACGCTTCGTTTGCCACAGTTCGTCTCTTGATGACGCGGGAAACTTTCAGAAATTTATCAAGTCGCATAGTGTTGGTTCAGTTTGTCCTCAGTCTTTGTTGTTGAGTTTTTTCTTCAGAACAGAAGAAGGGGCAAAAGATGCATTACGGGATGCTTCTACGTGCAGTTTTTCACCGGTTCTGGGGTTGCGTCCATCTCTTGCGGCACGTTCCGTTACGTGAAATACACCGAAGCCTGTTACCTGAATTTTGTCACCGGCAACAAGTGCATCCTCCATAACTTCCAGAATAGCGCCGAGTGCTGCTTCGGTTTCCTTAATGGTCAGACCGGATTTTTTAGCAGCTGCATTGATCAGTTCAGTCTTGTTCATTTTTTTCCTCCATAATTTTTGTAGAATTGTATTGATTTATAAACTCGTCGGTTTCCTTCTGCAGAGCTGCTTCCAGATCCCCTCCGTGTTTTTTCGATAATATTGCTGACAGGAAAGACAGCTTCGCCAGGTTTTCTTCTTCCCTCTCCGTGCCGATTGCAAGTAAACAGTCAGTCATCTGTTGGCGGATCTCCGCATCGGTACCGAAAGAATAATCGTCTTTCAGTGCTTTTCCCGCTACTTTGCTTGCCCGCATCAAAGCAGGCAGCATGGGAGGAACAGCAGCCATGGAAGATTTGGTATCCTTTCTTTGTTTTTCCGCTTGCTTGAGTGTTTCCCAGTTTTCCAAGACTTTTTCACTGGTATCCGCCTGAACATCGGAAAATACATGGGGATGACGGTAGATCATTTTGTCACATATATCCTGCACAACGTCATCTATGGTAAAATGTCCCTTTTCCGCTTCGATCTGCGCATGGAAATACACCTGAAACAGAACATCTCCCAATTCTTCCCGCAGCAGAGTCACATTATCCGTGTCGATTGCTTCAACAACTTCATAGCATTCTTCAATCATATCATTCCGGATACTGTGATGATCCTGTTCCCTGTCCCAGGGACAACCGCCGGGACTGCGCAGAACTTTGGTCAGCAGCTCCAGAGAATAGAGAGAATGCTTTTCTTCTTTCAGTAATCTTTCTTTATCGTTGTTCATTGCTTTGGAAATCCTTTTCAGTTAACATATGACACTTCATCAGAAATGAAATGATTTTTTCTTTATGCGGCAGGTAAACAAGATCTTCCTTGGTCAGAATACGGGTACGCAGTATCAGGGGAATATAGACCAATACTGCTGTCAGAATCGCCAGCATAACCGCTGTACCCTCCGGTAGTACACACGATATTCCAGAGAAACAGACCAGTGCTGTCAGTACACATATCACCGATGCAGCCAAAGGCTTGATGATAAGAGTACCGACAGATAAAGAAATCCCCGCATATTTGTATATGTAGTATAGACTTATGACAATAACCGTCAGGTAACACAGGAACGTACTGACCGGTGTACCCGCCATACCTATGTGCTGTGTCAGAAACAGACTGGACAGAATTTTGACTGCACCGCCAACCAGCATGGCATATACCGGCTTATCCGCCTTGCCTATGGCCTGCAGGATCGAATTGGTGATAGCAAGCAGACATACTAAAAACGAGGATGGGGCAAGTAAGGTTAGGAGAGGTGCTGCTGCGGCGGCTGATTCCGCACGATAAAACATGGACAAAATCGGCTTAGACAGTGCGGATAATCCAAGGGCACACGGCATACCGATTATGGATGCAATGCGCAGGGAGGATATCATGATATTCTTAGCCTGTTTGCGTTGTTCTGAGGCGCGCAATTTGGAAATCATGGGGACGATGGAATAGGCAATGGGATACACGAATACAGGCGGCAGATTAAACAAAGGAACCGCAAGAGACGTATAGTTGCCGTAGAGAGTTGTAGCCATTTCCTGGGACATTCCGTTGTTTTGCAGAAGCCGCTGAATCAGAACGGTATCAATCATGTTTGTCAGGCTCATAACAGATGCACTCAGGGTTATTGGCAATGAAATGAGCAGAAAACGCTTCAGCAATTCTTTTACAGGAAGTACAGGGGATGAATCTGCAGAAAGAGGATCACCGGGCGTGTCGAAACATTTGACTATCACCAGATACAGCATACTGAGACCAGTACCGATGGTCAGACCACAGACCGCATAGGCAGCTATGATCGGTGCTTGAAAATTGTTCCGAATGGCATATACAGCAAACAGAATACCGAATACCATTTTACAGAGAGCTTCAATTACCTGTGAGACTGCTGTGGGAACCATTCTCTGACAGCCTTGGAAATACCCTCTCAATGCTCCTGTGATGCAGACAAAGAACATGGACGGTGCGATTGCCAGGACGCAGAAAGAGGCGGGCGAGGAACTGATCCACCCGGCGAAAGTTTCAGCACAGGTGAACATCAGCACGGAGCCGATACTGCCGATCAGCAGGAACAAAAGCAGTGATGTTTTGAGAATTTGTCGTGTCTGATTGGTATTTCCCCTTCCTCTGGCCTCCGAAACCATGATGGAAACAGCTACAGGCAATCCCGCCGTTGACAGCATATAGAAAAATGTATATATGGAGTAGGCAGAATTATAGTAACCCATTCCGGTATCTCCCACGATGTAGTTCATGGGAATTTTGAACAGCAGTCCGACTGCTTTAACCAGAATATTGGAAGCAGTCAGCACCAGAACACCGGAAAAAAAGCGCTCCGGATTGGTATTTCTGTGTTTGTTTTGATTCTTTTTTTGATGACCAGACAATATATCCACCGCCGTATTCAGTAGTTACCGGACAAAATGCGTACATTCGCACCGGTACAGAAAGACTGCGGAATACCATATTGTCCATTATCCGCAGATACCTTCGGGATATGTATATCGGATAGGGGGGATGGTTATACCATTTATTTTTTTGGAATTATACAGTTGTCTCAAAAGAAGTTCTCATAAAAGGCAAATGCCGCTTTTTGCAGTTCGGCATAGCGTTTGTCACGCTCGTCGGCGCGCAGATATTCGTAGGGATACTTTGGTTGGAACAGACGATCGATCCTGACAGAACCATCCGCAGCCGTAAGTGAAACAAACTTTGTGACAGAAGAAGCGCCGCAGCCGAAAATACTGTGTACTTCCTCCATCATATACACATTGTATAAACCATCATAACCGGGGCGCGCATAGCCGACATTCTCCAGGTTGCCGACCGTATTCTTCTGACGGTACATGTAATACGGCTGATATCCGGATGAAACAAGGGTGTTATAAGCATAATCTACACTTGCCATGGCTTCAGCACCTTCCCTGTCGTACACACCGCCTGTCACCAGTTCCGCGGATTTTTTGACACAGAATGTATGGACGGTAATGTTTTCGGGAGCGAGAGGGAGAATTCGATTGATTGTGTCGGCGAAGGAATCTGCAGTATCCGTGGGCAATCCGGCGATCAAGTCAATGTTGATTGCTTCAATTCCTGCGGAACGTGCTGTTTCATAGGCTGTAAAGAACTCGTCCGCTGTGTGTTTTCTGCCAATAGCTTCCAGTACCTTTTCGTTCAGTGTCTGTGTGTTTACACTGACCCTGTTTACGCCGTAAGCTCTGGCAACAGCCATTTTTTCAGCCGTAATTGTGTCAGGTCTGCCGGCTTCCAGGGTGAATTCTGACGTATTTCCTGTTTTTCCGGCAATATGGGATAGAAGAAGCTGCAGTTGATCCGCAGTCAGTACAGTGGGTGTGCCTCCGCCGATGTAGATGGTGGAGATTTCCAATCCAAGCCTGTCGATCAAAGCGAGAGTGCGGTCAATATCTTCGCATAATGCAGCCAAATATTCGGGAATCAGCTTCATAAGTCCCGGAGATGTGTAGGAAACAAAGGAACAGTAGGCACATCTGCTCGGACAGAACGGAATGGCAATATAGATACTGCATTGTTTCCGTTTTCCGTCAGTGATCAGCCGTTTTTCCGCTTCGGCGACCTGTACGGCAAGTCTGGCTTTGGAATCGCTTACGAAATATTCATTTTTCAGCACGGCTTCTGCCTGATCAGTCGTAAAACCGCCGTTCAGATAATCGGTAACCAGCTTTGCGGGACGTACGCCGGTCATGATGCCCCACGGGGGAATAAATCCTGTGAATTTTTCTCCTGCCAGCATGAATGCTCTTCCGACAGCAATTTTACGTATACGTTCAACATCGCCGATTACAGTATTTTCCGTTGCTTCCCATTCACCTTCTGAAACGGTTTCCCCTTTTGTCCAGCGCACCTGGGCATGAATCAAGCCGGTGTTTTCCTTCAGATCAATTTCTGCGATAATGGTATTCTCGTCCGGGATTTCATCTGTCGGGAACTTGGCGCCCGGGAAATAGATCATGCACAAAGTCTGCACATAATAGGCGTTTATATTTCCGTTAATCTTTAAAATCATCGTTTCGGTTGTTTCAATACGTTGGAATCCATAACGATTGTTACAGGTCCGTTGTTGGTCAGTTTAATCTTCATATCAGCGCCGAAAACACCGTGTTTTACCACCGTAATCTGCTTGTTCAGGCAGGAAATGAAGTATTCATACAGTCGTTCAGCTTTTTCCGGATGGGCAGCCTGCATATAATCAGGACGGTTTCCCTTCCGGTAAGCGGCAAGGAGAGTGAAATTGGACACGACCAGGATCTCACCGCCCACATCTGTGACGGAACGGTTCATTTTTCCCTCTTCGTCCTCAAAAATGCGCAGCTTTACAATCTTGTCTGCCAGCAGTTCAGCATCTTTTTCTTCGTCTTCCGCAGCAACACCCAGTAAGATCATCAGCCCCATACCTGTTTCGGCGGTAAGCTCATTGTTTATTGTAACACTGGCGTCATCTGCTCTCTGCAATACTGCAATCATCGGTTTTCCTTTCTGTATCAGGTGAATCCACGAACAATGTTTCTTACGTGTTCGATGGAACGGATACGTGCTACAATGGAATTGAAATGTTCGATATTTTTACAGCCAATGGTGAGATTTATGATAATATCATCATCGGTACGCTTTTTGGTGTTGATGGACAGGAGCGATACACGCATATCTGCCAGAGCGGTGGTGATATTCGCAAGCAGCATGATATTGTTTTCGGCGAATATCTGTACCATTGCTTCAAACAGGGATTTATTGGATTCAGAAGCGGTTTCGTTGTCCCATTCGGCATTTACCCATCTGCCCTGGTATTCCGGAAGCAGCAGGTTGGATCTCACGTTGGGGCAGTCATTCTTATGGATGGAAATACCATACCCTTTTGTAATAAATCCGATAATCGAGTCGCCGGGAAGCGGATTGCAGCACTTGGCAAATTTCACAGCGCAACCGTATTCGCCGTCCACAATAACACCGGTATTGGAATGAACGCGTTTGTTTCTGGCAGTGACAACCTGATCCGTTGTGGTAATCGGCTGTACATCATCTTCGGGTTTGACGATTTTTTCGTATTCATCCTTCAGCTTGGCATTGACCCGGGTCATGGCAATACCGTTATAGCCGATGGCGTTGTACAGATCGTCCGTTTCTTTCATACCGAGACGATGAGCCACATTGGTGAAAATCTCGTTTTTCTGAGCCTCTGTGGGATGTCCGCGGAATTTGGAGATTTCCTTTTCCAGTTCGGCATATCCGATATGTATATTTTCACTGCGGCGTTCTTTCTTGAACCACTGACGTATTTTACTTCTGGCTTCACTTGTTTTTACGATTTTCAGCCAGTCGCGGCTCGGTCCCCTGGAGTTGGAGGATGTCAGAATTTCAATGATTTCTCCAGTCTGGGGAATCCGGTCAATGGGTGAGATCATACCGTTGATCTTTGCGCCGGTCATACGGTTGCCCACTTCGGAGTGAATGGCATAGGCAAAGTCGATCAGTGTGGAACCCTGCGGCAGAGCGATAACATCGCCCTTGGGTGTGAATACAAAGGTTTCATCACTGAAAATATCGATCTTCAGGGCATGCATGAAGTCGTCGGAGTCAATCGCACCGTTTTCCGTATCAATCAGTTTCGATATCCATTCCAGTTTCTGGTCAATATCTTCCTTGGATTTTGCACCGGATTTGTACTTCCAATGGGCGGCAACACCGTATTCTGCAATGTGGTGCATCTCTTTTGTACGGATCTGCACTTCAAAAGGAATACCG
>JAFUKI010000078.1 GCA_017467815.1 Clostridia bacterium | reverse complement strand
TTGTTTTCATCAACCACCAGCGTTTTCAGCGAATTCATACCGTTAAAAGCACCCTCAGCGATGGATTCGACGGATTCCGGCAGAGTGAGCGAGATGATCTCAGTATCGCTGAATGCATCCTTACCGATGCTGACAAGCTCTGCCGGCAGATCGATATAGCCAAGCCTCGAACAGTTGTTGAACGCCTCAGCAGGAATCTCCGTAATTCCGTCGGGAAGGTCGATATAGCGGATACTGCTGTTGCCCAACGAAATACCCGAGAGGGAGGTCATGTTATCAGGAAGCACAACCGTTGTCAGACTGCCGAATTTGCTGAGATACATCGGATGGGTATATGTCTCAGAGTAGACAGTACCGAAGGTCGTAACCGTATCCGGAATGGAAATGTATCTTGCCAGATTGCTGGTATCCCACGAATCCCTGTAATAATCCAATCCTTCAATTCCCGTGACGGTATAGCCGCCGATGGTATCGGGAATCTCGACATACAGGCTCTCGCCGATGTAGGCAGTGATGGTCACGGATGTTCCGTCTTCGTTGACGGTATATTCAAAATCCGCATCGGTCAGTTCGGTCACGGGCGAGATCGCGTATTCCAGACCGTCGGAGTGCATCCACGTCTCTCCCGTCCATTCGATAAGGGCAGGATCGTAGAAAATCGTCACGTTTTCAGTCGTGTAGGAATTGACCTCATACGTCACAGGAAGGAATTCCACACCGATGCTTCCCGGCAGGGTTCCTTTGAAATAAAGCCAGCTTACAGACGGATCTTCCCAGCTTGATACACCGAAGGCTTTTTCGCCGATGCTCTCGATCCCACCGGGCAGGATGATGCTGGCAAGATTCGTACAGTTGGCAAATGCTTCGTTGCCGATCACGGTGCATCCTTCGGGAATCTCAATATGCAGAAGTGCCGACGAAGAAAACGCACCGGATTCAACCGTTGTCAGCGTGCCGGGAAACTCCACAAACAGAACATCGGAATACTCAAATGAACTTTCTCCGATCACCTCCACGCCTTCCGGAACCGTATAGGAGGAGTCCGTTCTGCCGTGTGGATACTGGATCAGCTTGGTCCTGTCCTTATTGCAAAGCACACCTTCGCTGTCGTTGGCATAGTTTGGATTCCCGGAAGCAACGGTAAAACGCTCCGTTCCCTTGCAGTAGCCGAACGCACTGCTGCCGATGCTTGTCACGCCCGCCGGGATGTTCCACTCCTTCACGGAAGTACAGCCATGGAACGCACTGTCGCCAATGCTTGTCAGTGTTGACGGCAGATCAAATTCCGTTACATTCTCAACCCATGTAAATGCATGATCACCGATTGTTTCCAGTTTGGCAGAAAGCGTGAGCTCCGTCAGGTTTTCGCCGCTGTTGTAAAACACATTCTCTTCCACCGCTGTTACCGTATCCGGCATGCGGTAGCTCGTGTTTGTGCTGTTCACGGGATAGAACATCAGCACGGTTTTATCGATATCATACAGCGCACCGTAACTGTCCGTGCGGTATGCCTTGTTTCCGGAATCGACGGTAATCTTCTGAATTCCGCTGTGTGAAAAAGCCGATTCTCCGATCTGAGTAACCGATGCCGGGATATTAAGTTCGGTCAGCGATTCGCAGTATCTGAAAGCCGATTCTCCGATGGATTCAACGGTGTCAGGCAGCACGATATCCGTCAGAAGATCGCATGAGCTGAATGCGGAATCACCGATGGAAACGATATCCCCTTCAAACACCACTTTCGTCAGGCTTCCGCATCCGCTGAATGCAATATCCGGAAGTTCAGTGATCACCGCCGGAATCTGTACGGAAGTAATCGTATCGTTATAAAAGAACGTATTGAAACTGAATCCGCTCACCGGGTATCCGTTATATGTCTCCGGAATTATCACATCTCCGCCGGCTCCATAATATTGGGTCAGCCGTATGGTGCCGTCATCCAGCACTTCATAGCCGTAATCCCCCTCTGCATTTGTTTCAGTGCCGGGATTGAATGCGGCAGTCTCGGCGGCGGCTTCATTTCTGAGTTCACTTAGAAATGCTTCTTTCACTTCCGCATCAAACAGTTCACGGACTCTTTCCGCTTCAATATCGTCCGCTGACCGGAGTGCATCCTCTTCGGTCTCAGCGTCATCCGACTGTGCGGTGTCATCCGTTTCTTCGGCATCCGTATCTTCCGTTATCAGGGATTTCAGAAAATCTTCATCCTCCGCCGGGATTGCCGTGTCTGCCAATACATTGAACGGCATGCTCTGTATGGACAGCAATAACGCCGTCAGCAATGCCGGAATCCTTATTTTTTTCATAAAGTCCTGCCCTTTCTCTTGCCAAATATCTCATACACTGGCTGTTCTGCCAATTTCTGTTATCCATATTATACCATGTTCCCACGATCCCGTCAACAAGACCGGAAGAATTTGCCTCCCATAAATCTGCGTATTTTCCGATTTTTCGTTTATATAGTATTTCTTTGACGTTAATCAAATTCATACGATACGGAGGATTCATTATGACTCATTCCATCAAAAAACGCATCCGCGTTCTCATCGTCGAGCCCGGCAAAGCACCGTGTCCGGCGGAAATCCCGTCCGATCTGGCGTCGCTTCAAGAGAAAGTCGGCGGACTCATTCAGGTACTGTACCCTTTCCGCGATCCTGTCGCCGTCATCTGGAATGTGGAGTCCAGTAAAATGTGAAGTGACATCGAAAAATGCCCGGTTTTTCGGGCATTTTCAAGCAAACAACTCCACATAATCAAAATGTTCTTTTTGCAAAGTTGTTCAGCCATTGTAATAAATCTTCATCCTCCTCCCAAGGCATAACCGTTTCCGGTGTGTAATTCGGCACGGATTTTTCAAAAACCTTTCGCTTCATTTCAGCATCTATCCGTGCGTAAACTTCTGTGGTTGAAATATCTGCATGACCAAGAAAGTCACGTATATAAACCATGTTAACACCTGCACGCAGCAGATGCATTGCTTTTGTATGTCTGAAAACATGTGGCGTAATCTGTTTCGGATCAAGAGCAGGAGCTGCTTTTTCGGCATACTTCTTTAAAATATATGTGATACCAAAGCGGCTGAGAGCTTTTCGGTCTGAATTAAAAAACAGCGGGGTTTCTCCCGGCGAATCTTTCACATGGAATGTTCGGATGTACTGATCCATGAGTTTGCAGGTATCTTTCATCAGCGGAACCTGTCGTGCTTTGTTGCCTTTTCCTGTCAATATCACTGTGGCAGGATGAGTAAGCCGTATGTCCTTCAGTCGCAGATCCGCCAGTTCCTGTACTCTGGCACCTGAATCATACAGAAGAACCATCAGTGCAAGATCGCGGAGTCCACGAGTAGTGGTTGTATCTGCCTGTTCAAACAGAAGCTTGATTTCGTCTTCCTTAAGAAAAGGGATTAACGTTTTTTCATGCTTCTTCGGTCGCAGATTCATAATGTTGATGTAGTTCTCCATATATTCCGGGTAACGATATTGAACGTAACGAAAAAAGGCTTTCAATGCCGCTAATCTCTGATTTCTTGTTGATACCGAAACATTCCGCTTCGTTTCCAGCCAATCCAGAAAGTCGGATATCAGCTTCAAGTCCATCAGCTTAAGATCAATACTGTTTGCAGTAATTCCTTTTTCTTCATGAAAATACTGTAGCAGGAGCCGAAAGGTATCACGATAAGATTCACAGGTGTTATGACTCACTCCGCAGGTTATCGGAAGATACGATGCAAAATATTCCGTGACAGCTTTGGTGAAATCAGTCTTCTTCATAACAGTCACCTCCGCCAACGGGAATGATCCCAGAAAAAGCAGAATCAAGTTTCGCTGACAGTTCCGGAAATGCAGCAACCGTCAGATGCAGATACCAGCAGGTTTCACGATAACTTTTGTGTCCCAGATATGCTGCGAGTCTTGGCATGATTACCATAGGGTCATATCCCAACGCCAGCTGTTTTTCAAGCGTATGGACGGCGAAGGTATGCCTGAAATCATGCACGTGGGGACCGTTTCCAGTGTGAGGGATATTGCTCATATACAGCAGTTCACGAAAATTCTGATATACAGTTCCGCTTGCATAGTGACCGTTAAGCGTCGGAAATACCCACTCACTGCTCTGCGGTATTTTTTCAAGATATTCTCGAATGTATACAGAAAGATCCCGACTCATCGGAACCAGTCTGTCTTTTCCGCCTTTACCCTCATGAACAGTAACAACACCATTTTCAAAGTCAATATCCTCCAGTTTGAGTTTCAGAACTTCACCGATCCTGAATCCGCAGCAGTACAGCATCCGGATAATCGTGGGAATAGCCAGATGCCGAAGCGGAGCATTGGCACGGCTCGGCAAGTGATCCGCTGCATGGATCAATCGGCGTACTTCGTCTGCTGTGAAAATATGCGGTGAATATGTAGAAGTATTCCTGAGACGACTGGTATCCGGAACATAGGAGATCCCGTCTCTTGCGAACGCAAAAACTGCAAATGCACGGATAGTATTGTGACGGGCGATTTTTGTACCGCTTGCAAGATTCTGTTTCAAAGTATCCCATGCCTCAATGGCTTCTTTGGTTACATAGGGGGAATTGAAGTTCTGTTCCACCAACTTATCAAATTCCTGCAGATAGTACATATGATTCAAGCAGGTATATCCTTCTTTGCTTCTGTTCTCAGCATAAGCATTCATCATAGGAGCAAGTGCACTGTTGAATGTAAAGTTTTTCATTGCACATCCTCCAGTTCCAAAGCACAGAGCCGAAGCTGTTCGATATCTACTCTCAGATAAGTTTCGGTCACATTGATATCACTGTGACCGAGAATCTGAGAAATATTTTCTACCGAAGCACCTTTTTTCAGAAGATTGGTGGCAAAAGAATGCCGGATAGAATGTACTCCCGTATGACCTTGCTGCGGCGTAACGATACCTGCTCTTCGCATATAGCGTTTCATTTCAACATAAAAATTGTTATGATAGTGCAGCGGCTCAAAAGGTGCATTGTGCCCTAAAAATACATATGGAGAACCGGAAACAGGCCTGCCGTATTTCAGATACGATACAATCGCCATTCCAATTTCTTTGCTCAGCGGAATACTCAGCATATTTCCGGTTTTTTGCTGAATAATCTGTATGCAGTTTTTGCTCCAGTGAATATTGTCAAATTGCAGACTAACAACGTCACTGATTCTAAGACCTGTTCTTGCAAGCAGCAAAAATATTGCGTAGTTTCTTTTGCCTACCGGATTAGCAGTATCAATGGTGTCAAGTATTCTTTCAATATCCCCTTCGCTCCACACAATGGGAAGTGCAGGCGGGGTGCGACGAATATTGGGGAGGAGCAGTGAGAAATCTTTTTCGGTTATCTTTTGCTGATACAGCCAATTCAAATAAGCACCGACCTTTCTGCATCTTTCCCTGCGCGTGTTAGCGCAAATATCCTGGTTGGAAGAAAGTATGTCATCAAACATCCGAATAGTATCTGCATCAATCTCTGTCGGTCCGGTTATTCCGACACTTTGAACTGCAAGTAAAAATATCTTCAGAGCTGCTTCCGTGTTTTTTACCCAGTATCCAGAATAGCCACACTGTTTTTGATGGTTCAGATAGCCGATAAAAAACAAATTGAACTTTTCATTCGGAGGTATGGCAAGACTGCGAATTTTACGCCTGCACACACTTCCGCTCTGAGCAAATTCTTCCAGAGAATTCATGTGCCGCAGTGCATGACGCATCCTCATGTCAAGTTTCTGGTCAATCCTCCTGACATCAATTCCGAAATACTGTAGAAGAAATGCTTCTGCTTTTTTGCGGTCGTAGTATTCGGAAGCTGAAAATGCGGCAAATCGGTTCCATGTAGCTTTGTATACTCCCAATGTGCTTTTTCGATATCCTTTTCCAAGCAGATATTCTTCTGTCTCTCTCATCAGATCTTTGATGAGTATTTTTCTTGAGATATCCATATCGATATTCCTCCTGTTAGTTTTCTGGCGGTTGTTTTTTCCTGCCAGTGTTATGTAGAGTACCATATTACTGTGAATTAAAAATGTACTCTGTTTCAGGAGGTTTTGAACTATTTTACTCTATTTTTCAGGAGGTTTAATTTTATGCTTAACATAATACACGACTCCACATTACAAATCTTATGTGGATCACAACATAACATCTGCAACGACGAAGGTAAGCTGATCGGTCTGCCATGGAACCGTCCGCTGTTCGATGATGCCGGGCATATCTGCGATGTCATCGCCGGTACGTTCCTCGTGGTCGGGCTGTCCGAAGACGATTTCGATTCCCTGACTGACGGGCAGATCGAAAAATTCACAGAGGTATTCCGCCAATATTTCTGATCAGGCACATGGAAATCTTCCGGGAACTATTTCATGATTCCTCGAAAGGTAATTTCCTTTGAAAAAGATTACAATATATCCGTAAATACAGCATGGGAGGTGCCGATATGTCAGAAATTTCGGATTTTGCCGACATCTATCAGGAAATCGCCAGAAAGATCAGTCCTGAAACTGCGGTTGAAATCCACCGGCTGTTCAAAGGGCAGCAGATCCTATTTCCGCAGAAGCTGTACAGTAAGGAATACATATACCACTACATCCGGCAGCACTACAACGGCAGGAATGTCCGTGAGCTGTCCGTGATGTTCGGGTATTCCGACCGGAGAGTACGGCAGATCATCAAGAGCATCTTTTGCGGGTGAACCTGCTTGACGGCAAAGCAAAAAGCACAGGAACAACGCAAAATTGCTCCTGTACTTTTTTTGTATGGTTTCGCTTGATTCAGGTTCAGCCGATTCGTACCGTCGCCATCGCAAACGGATCGAGAGTGAGTGTGATGCTTCTGCCGTTCACCTTGCAGGGGGCGAGAATATGGCGTTCGGTGATATCGACGATTTCCGCATGCGCGGGTTCGGGAAGCAGATCGGAGAGCGTGAGGGTGATTTCTCCGCCGACGCCTGCGTAATCGGAGAGACGGATGATATAACCGCCGTCCTCACCGTTCTTCACGCCGGAAATCATGACGGAATCGCGGTTTTCGTCAGCCACACGGACAAGGGAGCCGCACATGGGAAGCGTACCGCCTTCTTGCCGGATGCCTGCGTTGAATGCGACGGGATGCACGTATTCCACAGCCAGCCGCTTCTGCTCTTCCTGCGCGCACACACCGACGCCGATGTTGATGTGATGGATGCACCGCTCGGGATTGTAGTCCGGGTCGCAGGATGCGCGGATGAGCGTGACGGCACCTGCATTTTCGTGACCGCGGAAACCGTATTTGGTATCGGTGACAAGGAACGCGGAATTGCCGCCACCCGCATTGTTGATCCGCATGAAGCTGTTGCCGGGAACATCGTGCGGGATAT
>JAFUKI010000077.1 GCA_017467815.1 Clostridia bacterium | reverse complement strand
GTATTCTTTCAGACAAGCGAGAATTTTCGCTTCACGTCTTTCGTAACCTTCAAACTTAGCCATTCTATCAAACCTCCTCTATTATTCCTTACGCGGGTCGATGTACTTGACAGCGTCAGCAAAACGACCGTATGTACCCTTGGACTTTTCGTATGCTTCATTCGGTTCCATGCCCTTCTTGATGAAGTCGGTCATCTTGCCGAGAGAAACAAATTCGTAACCGATAACCTGGTTGTCTTCGTCCAGAGCCATTCTGGTGCAGTAGCCTTCGGTCATTTCCAGGTAACGTACACCCTTTGCCTTTGTACCGTACATAGTACCAACCATGGATCTTTCGCCCTTACCGAGGTCTTCCATGCCGGCGCCGATTACCAGACCGCCTTCAGAGAATGCAGACTGGCTGCGGCCGTATACGATCTGCAGGAACAGTTCACGCATAGCGGTATTGATAGCATCGCAAACCAGGTCGGTGTTCAGTGCTTCCAGGATGGTCTTGCCGGGCAGGATCTCAGCTGCCATAGCGGCGGAGTGAGTCATACCGGAACATCCGATGGTTTCAACGAGAGCTTCTTCGATGATACCGTCTTTTACGTTCAGAGAAAGTTTGCAGGCACCCTGCTGAGGTGCACACCAGCCCACACCGTGAGTATAGGCGGAAATGTCAGCGATTTCTTTTGCCTGGATCCATTTGCCTTCTTCCGGAATCGGAGCAGGACCATGCTTGGGACCCTTGGCAACACAACACATCTGTTCCACTTCATGGGAATACTGAATATTAGCCATTGTGAAAAAACTCCTTTACATTACTGTAGCAGTATATTTGCTTACTCTATATTATAATACAAAATCCCCCACAGGTCAACAGTCCCCATGAAAATTTTTCGTTTTTCCGTGGTTTATTTCCCAAAAAAGAAGAACCGCCGGTTTGTATCGGCAGTTCCTTCTTCAAATGCTTATGCATTATGTATTTATTTGGGGATCACTTTCTGTTCTTTCTGTTTTTCAGAACCAAAGCACCGCTGGCTGCACCGAGTTTTTCGATACTGGCGGGGTCGCCGCTACATGCTTCTGCCAGTTCCTTGGTTGCAAAGGATCCTTGAATAGTTGGGGGATGGCAGAAGGAACGCTTTTCTCAAAAAGTTTTCCTTTCCCCGAAAAATTGTACTTGCAACAGCTCCCCTGAGTCCCGGATTCATCCCATACGGATCAGGTACCGGTCCCCTACTTTTTCAACAGCTTCTTTCTGCACACGGTATCGTTTCTGTACCGTCCATTCCGTATCTTCCGCATCCGGTGCGTACAGGGTGATCATAGGTCTTTTCTTCGGCAGTGCTTCCATGCCGCGGAGTGTGATGGTCTCCAGTCCGGTTTCCGTATGTTTCACGAGACAGATGCCGTTGAAGCTTGCTTCCGCGGTCATGTGCAGCATATCCCCGTCCGCCCGTCCGCTGATGTCGAACAGAGCAACACCGCACTGGCAGACACAGTCCCCCGCCGTATCCCGTGCTTCACATTCGTACCGCAGGGGGATGGTACATTCTTCCGTAATCACTTCACCGTCCCCGGTCAGGATCCCGGTCAGGACTGCGTTTCCGGTGAGAATCAGCCTGCCGTTCTGTATTTCTCCCTTGGTGAAACTGCCTCTGCCGAAGCCGTAGATATACCGCATATCACCGCCGCGGAGCTGTTTTTCGCCGGTTACGGTCAGGCGTCCGTTGATGCACCGTCCCAGGGACCATGCTTCCGTGGTGCGGAAAGTACAGCTGTCTCTGTATGCCGTACTGTATCCGTCTTCGGTGATCTTCCGCAAACCGGGCATGGCGGCGATACAGTCCACGTCGTATTCCATTTTCCAGGTGATCTCGCCGTTGTCTCCGCAGGTGACTTCCACCGATGCGCATCTTGCCGCCGCCGCACCTTCCGGCATCATCCCGTTTTCCCCTTTGGCGTTTCCGAAAGAGCGCAGTGCTTCCAGGCGAAGCACATCCTCAACCGCACAGCGATCCCGTACCTGGATGTAGTTTCCGTCCGGGGATGCCAGCAGAAGCTGTACGGATGCTTCGCCGGTCACACGAACTTCTCCGCTGCCCGGCAGGATCTTTACATCCTGTATGCAGACATTGCCGATACAGCTGATCACCCGCGTGCCTTCCCGTTCCCGGATCGTACCGCCGGCGGATGCGGTCTGACGTACGTTTTTGATTTCCACGATCGGCACATCCCGGCTGCAGCAGATCACCGTTGCCGTATCTTCCCCTTCCGCGTCCACTCTGTGACTGCCGTCGGTGCATCCCAGGGAAAAACACTGCAGACGCACCTTCGAGGACAGACTCAGCTTCCGCGGCGAAGATACCCGGCAAACCACATTCTCCACACCGGTCAGAAAGGATACATCATCCACACCGAATCCGTCCCCGTCCTGCCGGTTCAGGGGTATGCGGCAGGAGAAACGGGAGGTAAGAGGCGCAGACGCCAATCCCTTGTCACTGCTCTGGTACAGAACGGTGTACAAAACCGACCCTTCCGTCTCCAGAAAATCCCCCTCCAGAAAAGAATCATCAAGCGTCACCCCAGCCGTCACTCCAACGATCCGCTGTACCTCCGGCGTGTAATCCGGCAGTATAAAATCCTCCGCCGTCTCCGCCATCTCCCCCACAAAAAACCTCTCCGTCACCAAATAATGCTCCGGTACCATACCAGCCCTCCATCTTCCATTTTTTCATTACATTCTATGCGGGGAGAGGTGTTGGTATGTTTTCTCGGGGGAGAAACTTTTTTCAAAAAGTTTCTCCCCCGAACCCCCTCTTCAAAAACTTTCAAAAAAGGGGAACTATTACAGTGATTCAGTCAGGTAGGGGACGGTATTTTTGATGTTCCGAAACATCTCCGTACCGTCACCTATCTGTATTTCTTTATAACAATTCTAACGCTTTGCAATTCAAAATTGGTCCCCCCAGTCCCCTTTTTTCAAAGTTTTTGAAGTAAGAGGGGGGTGCCGAAGAATTGCTACGCAAATCTTCAGGGGAGAGAGAAGCTTTTTCTCAAAAAGTTTCTCTCTCCCCCCTGCAAAAACCTAAAAAACCAAAAAACCTCACTCCCTCAACCTCCCCAAAGCCTGTTCGAAATACTCAGGCAGGGGGCAGGTGAAGCGCATGGTTTGGTGTGTGGTGGGGTGGGTCAGGATCAGGGCGGCGGCGTGGAGGAGCTGGCCGTGGAAGAGGGCGGGGTTGCGGCGGACGAAGGGGGTATTGCTGCCGCCGTATACGGGGTCGCCCAGAACCGGGTGTCCGATGTGTGCCATATGGACGCGGATCTGGTGGGTACGACCGGTTTCCAGAACGACTTCCGCGTAGGTGTGACCGGTGAGATGCTCCAGGACGCGGTAGTGGGATACTGCATTTCTCGCACTGCCGGACTGATTTTTGGCATATACTGCCATTTTCTTGCGATCCGTGGGGTGTCTGCCGATGGGGGCGTCCACTGTGCCCTGTTCTTCCGGCAGTCCGCCGATCAGGATGGTGCGGTATTCTCTGTGCATACTGTGATCCGACAGCTGGGCGGACAAATGGGTATGCGCCGCATCGGTCTTTGCTACGCAGAGCAGACCGCTTGTGTCCCTGTCGATCCGATGGACGATCCCCGGACGCTGTACTCCGCCGATGCCCGACAGACTGTCTCCGCAATGGTATAACAGACCGTTGACCAGCGTGCCGCCCGTATGTCCCGGGGCAGGATGTACTACCATTCCCTGTGGCTTGTTCAGTACGATGATCTGGTCATCCTCGTACACAATGTCCAGCGGTACAGGCTCCGGCGCCACATCATAAGCGGCAGGCTGCGGCAGTGTCAGCACATATACTTCCCCTGCCGTGGTTTTGTCCTTTTTAGTTACGGCTGCGGGAATTCCGCCAACCAGACGCACCAGCTGACCTTCTTCCATATGCCGCTGTACCGCTGACCGGGATAATCCCGTATAAGCGGCAAGCACTGCGTCGGCTCGGTTACCGGCATCCTCCGGCTTTACCGTGAATCTGCTTTCGCCGGCGGCTTCTTCCCCGTCCGACCATTCTTCTGCCGCAAAATCTTCCGGCAAATCCATTATTTCCTTCATTCTCCAGCCTCATCCGCCGTTTCCGGTGCTTTTTCTTCCGTATCGGCATCCTTTTTCTTCTGCTTCAGTTCCGTGAATATTGCCCACAGCAGAAACATGGCGCATCCGACACAGACAAAGGAATCCGCAATATTGAACACATAAAAGTCAATCAGCCGCACGTCGATGAAATCCACCACATACCCTAAACGGATGCGGTCGATCATGTTTCCGATACCGCCGCCGACAATGAATGCCGATGCGCACTGCATCCAGATGCTTTTCGGTTTTTCCTTCCACAGCCAGAACAGCAGAATCACAATCGCCGCCGCCGACAGGATCATGAATACCCAACGGTGATCCGCCAGCATGCCGAATGCCGCGCCGCGGTTTTCCACGTATGTGAAGTGCAGTACATTTTCCCAGAGGGGATAGCTTGCCTCTCCCATCAAATGCTCAACTGCCAGATATTTCGTCCACTGATCTAGACCTATGGAGGCGAGGATCAGGATGATGATCAGTATCATATAAATCTCCAACTGCCGCACAAAACGGCAAACCAATGAAAGTTGTATCGACAGAGCCGTTTGTCTGTCAGAACTTGCTGTGCTTCTTCGGTTTTTTCGGGGCTTCCGGGGCAATCAGCGGCTGTTTCCCGATTTCTTCCACATTCTTCAGGCTTTTGTCATTGGAATAGATAATGTCGAATTCCCCTGTCAGACTTATGTCCTTTGTGGAATTGGTGGCGTCTCCGGACTGGAAAAGATCGTCCAGATCCTTCGGATCTCTTACCGCTTTCCGCTTGGCGGGGACAAAGGAGGATACGGCGGTTTCTTCCGCAAAATCGTCCTCATCCGCTTCCTCATCAGCGTCTTCTTCCGGTGTTCCGTAGATGGACTTTAGCCCGGCCAGCAGCATATCGTTTTCATCCTCACCGAAATCCTGTCCGTATGCTTCGTCCGTTTCATCCGCCGGCAGTTCTTCTTCATCGTATGTATCTTCGGTTTCCCCCGTACCTTCCCAGTCGGCATCTCCGAACAGGGTACGCAGAAGTTCCGTTGTGTCGGTGAATTCCTCATCGGGGTCCGTCATAGGGTCTATTTCGTTTTCACCGGCATCCATTGCTTCCGCCGGTTCTTCTTCCGTGTCTTCCCACTGTTCCGTTTCCGGCAGAATATCAAACAGCTCCTCTTCGGCAAATTCTGCCTCGTCTTCCCAGAATTCTTCCGGTTCGTCAAAGCTTTCGCCGGCATCTTCCGCCGTTTCTTCCCCGTCGTATTCCTGACCGGACCAGACTTCGTATTCTTCTTCCCCCTCGTCCGGGTCATCTGCATCGGCGGGAATTCCGTCTTCCGCTTCTGCATATCCGGCGAACAGGATGGCTTCTTCCAGATCAGGCTTTATCTCCGGCAATTCTTCATTATCCAGTACGCTCTCCCAGTCCATTTTTACCGGGATGGATTCGTCGGCTTCCGGCTCCTCGGCAAGCGTTTCCCATACCGCCTCCTCTGCTTCCGGTTCCATGAACAGCTCTTCCGGGGCAGGTTCTTCAGCAGATTCTTCCGGGATGGGTTCCTCCATCGGTTCTTCAGCCGGTTCTTCCGGGATGGGTTCCTCGATGACAAATTCTTCCTCTGTCAATGCTTCCTCCGCAGTTTCCTCCGCTTCGGATTCGGCTTCGGCGCAGGTTTCATCGGCAGGTTCTTCCGGCAGACAGGGTTCTTCCTCCGTTTCCCCTTCATCCGGGATGGGCATTGCCGCAGAGTATGCTTCACCGGCGTCTGCCAGTTCGTTCTTCTGCTGGTAGAAATCGTCCGTCATCTTTCCCAGATGTTCCAGCGCGTCAATATGACTGGCGTACATGGCGAAAACTTCCTTGCGGAAAGAGTCGATTTCCTGCACCAGCCGGTCTGCCAGATTGCTTTTGGCGGCAATGGAACGGTTGGCTTCGTGCTGGGCTTTCGTACCTTCTCTGGCCGCATTTGCCGCGATATGCTGGGCTTCGTCTTCCGCATGACGGATGATCAGTTTCGCTTCGTGTTCCGCATCGGCAAGAATACGCGCCGCCTGACGCTTGGCTTCGTCCACCATGGCGTCACAGCTTTGCTGGCATTTTTCCATGCGGTTTTTCAGTGCCTGTTCGTCCTCCGCACGCAGTTCGCTTTCTCTGGCGGCAGCCGTTGCCAGTCTTCTGCGTACTTCGGTATATTCTCTGCACACCTGCGCATATTTATCCGTTACGTATTCCATGTACGTATCCACTTCATCGCAGGAGTATCCTCTCAGGCTTTTGGAGAATGTCATTTTTTTCAGGGTAAGGCGATCTTCTTGCGGCATGGTTTTCCTCCCTTAAATATATGGTGTTCTTTTGTATATGTAATATTCTCAAATATATTTTCTTCCCGTCACACGGATCCTGCCGCGGCGGGTCTCCGTATCGGTCGTGTCGATCCTGTATTTGCCGTGTCCGCGCAGGGACAGGGTATCTCCGGGGCAGACCGTTTTGTCCACCGGTGCCGGATGGTAATTCAGCTCCGCCAGTCCGCGCCGTACAAATTCCGCTGCATCTTCTCTGGACATTCCCGTAATGGCTTTCACGATCCCGTCCAGTCTGGGGGAAGATACGGTAACGGCAATGGATTCAAACCGTCTCGGCAGTTCCTCTCCGGCAGGATGGGTGATCCGCTCAGTCACCACCGCGTCCCTGCCAATCTGGGTCAGGGATTCTTCCAGGTAGGAGCAGATTTTCGCCGCCGCAAACACCACGGCTTGGGATGAAGACGCTTCCTCTGCGGCAAATCGGACAACAATATCGCCGATCACGTCACGTTCAATGCCGAGTGCCAGTATGCCGCCCATAAAATCCCGGTGGGACAGGCTGGCAAATCCGCTTCCTCTGACAGAAAGGGCACGAAGGGGGATCTCTTCCGCCAGGGATGGATTTTCCTCCAGCAGCCGGGCAAAAAAGCGGTCTCTTTCTTCGTCAAATGCCCCTGCGTATCCGCCCGAAACAGCCGGAACCTCCTCCGGCAGATACCATTCGGGTACAAATATACCGCAGGCTCTCTCCGCCCCCGGATAACCGCCCCACCAGAAACAGTTTGCCATCTGTCCGCTTCTGCACAGGAAATCGTGGACAGCCAGCCGTTCTCTCGGGGTGAAAAAGGGGGTTGCGGAAACCATGTAACTGCTGTTCTCCGCCAGTTCCGCAGCTCTCGCGCACAACAGTTCTTCTTCTTTCGTCAGTTCCATATCCGTCTCCGTTACAGAAACATCTGCAGAATCGACAGCAGCATGAATGTGAAAAAGAAGGACATATCGATCGGCAGTCCTTCAAACCATCCCAGCCGCTCCAGAAGTGCCCGGACCGGCATGATCACCGGCTCCGTAACCGCGTACAGAAAATTCACGATCACATTGTCCTCACTCACAGGGAACCAGCTCAAAATTGCACGCGCCAGCATCAGAAACTGCAGCGCCGACAACAAAAAGGACAACGTCGCTGTAACCAAATAAATCAAACTATGCAACTCAGTAACTCCGTGTTCAGATTATTGGGGGTGTTTTCCGAAGATTGATAAAGCCATTCTCCGGCTCCCCCTTATAAAAGGTAATGACTTAGTATGTGCAGGGGCAAGGATAATTATGCACTCGGGTCAGTTATATACAGGTTTATGAAAATCCGTAGTCATCAAATTCTGGCAGACCCGGCGTGCATCGCAGCACAAAACAACAGCGCTATACCATAGTCGGTATAGCGCGTTTGTACTTTCTATGGAATTTTTTGGTAAATTATAAAATGGGTACACAAACAAAGCCTCAATGCTGGTAATATTTACCATGCGGTCGTACCGCGCGGATCTTTTCCGCATTGAAGTATATGTTTATGTCATGGACAGAGTCCAGATCAGTTGAAATCGTCGAATTCAGCTTCAGCTTCTGCTTCGGGCTTTTCTTCCTTCTTGCGAGCAGCAGCGGGATTCTTCAGGTGCGCGTCGTCAACATTTACGTTGGAAGGAGTGATAACGTAAGCGTTGGTAGCAACCTTCTTGATAGAACCGTCGATGGAGTATGCAACACCGGTCAGGAAGTCGATCAGACGACGGGAGGTTTCCTTATTGGTGTTTTCCAGGTTCAGTACAACGGTGCACTTGTTCAGCAGACGGTCAGCGATCTGGGGAGCGCTGTCAAAGGTCTGGGGACAAACTACCTGCATCTGAATGTGGTTGCCGGAAAGGCTCAGACCGCCGCCCATGGGGTTCTGCATAGGTGCGCCGCCCATACCGCCGTTCATGCCGTTCATTGCGCCGCCGGCAATCTGCATATCGCTGTCGTCCTCTTCTTCTTCGTATCCGTCGAAGCCCTTGTAATAATCTTCGTCGTATGCTTCATCGTAAGCATCATTGGTACCGGTTACTTTTTTGATTCGATCCATAAGTCCCATTTCTATCTCCATTCTGCCGCCTTACGGCGAAATATTCTGAATTTTTATATAGCTACGGACAAGGTGTTATTATACGCCCGTCCCATAGTTTCTGTTTCCGAAAAGTGCGCTGCCCACTCTTACCATGGTCGCGCCCTCCTCTATGGCAATGTTGTATGTATCGCTCATTCCCATAGATAAAATGGCCTCTCTTATATTATGCGTGTTTTTTCCGAAAAAGTCAATAAAAATTTTGTAAGAATATCGGAAATATTCTCGAATTTTTGCTTTTTCTTCGCAAATCGGGGCAACCACCATCATTCCGCGGAGGGAAATCCCCTTCATCTCACCGATTTCGGCAAAAAATTCCGATGCCGCTTCGGGGGAGACGCCGCTTTTGGCTTCTTCTTCTCCGATATTCACCTGTCCCAGAATCGGAACGGTGATACCTGCCCGGCACGCCTGTCTGGAGATCTCCGCCGCCAGATGTACGGAATCCACCGAATGGATCAGATCCGCCCTGCCGATCAGGAACTTGACCTTATTGGTCTGCAGATGTCCGATGAAGTGATACTCCGCCGGATTCTTTGCTGCTTTGACGGCATCGTATTTTTCCGTAAATTCCTGCTGACGGTTTTCTCCCGCATACTTCAGTCCCACGTCGGACAGATATACAATATCCTCCGCCGGCATGGTTTTGGATGCGGCTAAGAGCTGCACCGGTTTATGTTCACCCCGACGGATCACAGCGGATTCGATATCCTCCATCACCCGTTCATAGGATGTTTTCAAAAATTGCTGTCTTGCTTCTGTCATTCTGTACAACCTTTCCGGAAAAGCCGGATTACATATCCTTTCCCGTAATGACCTTACCCACATAGAGGTTGATGCCCTCTGTGATGATGACGTCGTTCATCTGGATCCAGGAATACTTTGCATCTTCTTCCGGTTCGCCGCCGGTACAGATATAATATCCGTCACCTTCGTAAACGATATGGATCCGTCTGAACTGTACCGTTACCTGATCCAGAATATACACGCCTTCGTACCCGTCGATCACGCGCACTGCGGAAACAGGCACACGGAAGCCGCTGTACTCAACGGTGCCGATCTGTACCGGCTGCATTCTGGTATAGTCGAAATTCTCCGGAATCGTACCGGTAACGAACACCAGGATGGCGCCGTCGCCGGGCAATGCGGGAATTACGCTGTACAGCTTCATGTTTATGACCTTATTGCCGTTATAGGGGAATGTCACCGCATAGGTCTGTCCGTCCACCAGTTCCGCCGCTTCTTTTTTGGAAACGGGGCAGGAGAGATACCAGCGGTAATCCGTTACTATTTTGCCTACGCTGACCGTACTGCGCATACTTTCGCCCGGATCGTTCCGGGTCAGCTCCATAAAGCTCTCGTAGGACATGGTGTCGATCCCGTCCGCGCTGAACAGGGACTCATAGCCGTCCGTATCGGCGTAAAAATAGCCGCTGACCGGGGCATACACCGTTTCCAGGCAGGCGCCGAGCTGGTTTGTCAGCATCCGCTTTTCTTCCTTCAGTGCCGTCAGCTGGTCATTGTGATCGGTCATGGTTCCCTTGAGAATATCCCGTTTCAGGATATTGACAAGGAGGGTGCTTCGCATGGTGGTGGCGTCTCCGTAACTGCGGTTTTCCACCATCAGGCGGATATCCTGTACGTTATTGAAGATCGCGGACTCCAGACCCGAAGTATTCACCACGGAAACCTTTTCGGACTGGCTGTCTTCCAGCAAAGCAATCTGTTCATCAATTTCTCTTATACGCGCCTGTACATCGGGCATGGTGTTATCGTAGATATCGGCTGCCTTGTCGTAGATACCCAGTCTGGTACCGTCCTGCACCGCCGGCGTAACGCTGCCCGTCTGGGCGTGGGAGGCATACAGCACCGTTTCGTGGCGCATGACATACCCGTCGGCGTTCAGCACTCTGGTGACGGATTCGTACACTGCGTCGGACAGTTCCAGAGAAGCGCCGAAGCTGCCGGCAATATGGTAGGCGATGTAGATGATGATCCCCACCGTCAGAAGCACTGTCAGAAAAGTAATCAGGGTCAGTTTCAGGTAATATTTATCAAACATCCGCTTTCCCGCCAACCCTTTCCTGCCGTGCGCGTTCCTTTCCGGTTCCGTACTGACAAAATAACAACAAAACCGCATTTTTGCGTATAATATATATATTATACCATAGATTTTCCGTTTGGTAAAGAGAAAATGGATTATTTACAATAAATTTATATTCTTTTTTCGCCGCGCGTCCCTTCCCTTCCATAATTTTCCACATCCCGATCAAAAGGGGCGGATAATATTTTCTTTCACAAAAATTCATACAATACCCTTTCCTGTCCGAGAAAACTGTGGTATACTATAGGAAGCCGGATCTTCCGGCAAAACACTGTGAGGATGCTTTCTTATGAATGTCTATAAAAAACTTTTATCCAATACACTGCTGATCGCGCTGAGTACCTTCGGCTCCAAGCTGCTGGTATTTTTTCTGACACCGTTTTACACAGCCATGCTCAACACACGGGAGTACGGCATCATGGACAATGTGGTACAGCTGTCCAATCTGCTGATCCCCATTGCATCCGCCGGGATCGCCAATGCGGTGATCCGGTTCGGGATGGATGATACAACGGACCGGAAGACGGTTTACACTTTCGGGATCACGGTCACCGCCATCGGGTCGGCAGTCCTGCTGCTGGCGTATCCCCTTCTGGATCTGATCCCGTATACGGGCGGTTACACGCTGCTGGTATGTTTCTACGTGATCGCCTCCAACTTCCATGCCGCCTGCAGTCAGTTTGCACGCTCCGGCGGAAATGTGCGCTTGTATGCGGAGGACGGGATTCTGTGTACGGCGGTTGCCATCGGACTGAACATTCTGTTTCTTGCCGTATGGGACATGGGTGTTGCCGGATACGTATTGTCCAGCATTCTCGCGGACTGCACCTGTGCGCTGTTCTGCATCCTGAAGGACAAGCAGTGGCGGTCTTTTGATCTGCGGTCCATCCTGGGGGGAAGTCTTGAGAAAAAGGCGGATCTTGCCATGCTGCGGTACAGTCTGCCCCTGATTCCCACGACGATCTGCAGCTGGATCATCAATATCTCCGACCGGTTCATCATTACGTCCATTTTAGGGGAATCCGCCAACGGGATCTACTCCATTGCCAACAAGATTCCCACGATTCTGATTATTGTGTCCAACATATTCACTTATGCCTGGCAGCTTTCCGCCTTTGCGGACCAGCCGAAAGAGGAACGGGAGGGGTTATTCTCCAATGTAGCCAGAGTATATCAGGCGGTGGCATTCGGCGGCGCAGCATGGCTGATCGTCACGGCGAAAATTTCCACCAAGCTGCTGGCAGCGCCCGAATATTACGAAGCGTGGCAGTTTGTACCCATGCTGGTACTGGCGACCACGTTCTGCTGTCTCGCCAACTTCCTGACATCCGCCTATCTGGTGGACAAACGGAGCATGGCAACCTTTGTGACCATCCTCATCGGTGCGGTATGCAACATCATCGGCAACATCCTGCTGATCCCCGTCATGGGTTCCATGGGTGCCGCTGTCTCCACCTGTCTCAGCTATGTCATCATGTTCACCATCCGCTTCTTCCACAGCCGTACTTCCGTAGCCATCCGCTGGGACATCCCCCGCTTCATCCTCAGTGCCGTTCTGGTAACCGCCCTCTGCATCGTCATGATCCTCGAAATCCCCTACTGGCTCCCCATCTCTGCAGCACTGACAGCCATCATCACAATCCTCAACATCGAAAACCTCATCCGCGCAGCCAAAAAGGTACTTCGGCGGGGGTGAGTTGGTTTATATAACAATATTGTGGGGAGAAACTTTTTGAAAAAAGTTTCTCCCCACACCCCTTTTCAAAAACTTTGAAAGAAGGGGATCTTGTTCCCGGAACAATGGGTGATTTCACTCACAAAAACAACAAAGCGCGCATAATCCCCTCCTCATACGACATTCGTCTTATTAAAATTGTGCAATACGTACAATAACCTGCTGTAAAATTCGGTATTATTCTTCTTGCATTTCCGCGATGCTTTTGATATACTATTGAACACACAAAGGTGTGTGAAAAAAACAGCATAACAATTCAAATCAAGAAAGGACTTATCACTATGAAGTATGTTTGCATGATCTGCGGATGGGTTTACGATGAAAAAGCCGGCGATCCCGACAATGGTATTGATCCGGGTACACTTTTTGAAGATCTCCCCGATGACTTTACCTGCCCGGACTGCGGCATGAGCAAAGAAGATTTTGAAAAGGATCCCGACGAGGATTAAGTATAGATCGGCAACACCCAAAAGGAACTGTCCCCGGCATCATTCCGGAAAGACAGTTCCTTTTTCTATTGCACATATCCTATCACATCAAAAACACTCTGCCCAAAAATCCCTTCCCAATTTTTTCAAAGTTTTTTGAAAGGGGGTGCGGGGGAGAACTTTTTTCCAAAAAAGTTCTCCCCCGCAAAACAATCCAAATCACATAACCAATCCATACCGCACAAAGGAGTAGCGGTCAAGGAAGTCGGGGCATTCGCGACCGTTCCAGTTATTTTCGGAGGTGAATTCATAGGGGCCAAGTACAGTGCATTCGGGGTCGAGGTTGTGGTGGGGACCCATCAGGTTGCGCCATGCGTTGCACATAACGAAGCGGATGGTGTTTTCCCCTTCTTTCAGGTACGCGGACAGATCCATGGTGCGTGAGAACATCATTTCTCCTGCGTATGTACCGTTTACGAATATCTGACAGGTTGCAAAGCGTCCGTTCAGGTTCAGTACGGTGGGTGCGCCGGGCGTCCATGTATAGGGAATATCCAGCTTCAGTTTGCCGCCGAAGAAGGTATATCCGTCCTGTACCACATCGTCCGTGCGTACATCCGGCTTCTGGCTGTCCAGAACGAAGGTACCGTTGTAGACCAGACTGTTCCGGATATCCGGTGTAAAGGGTGCATCCGTGATCACGGAGAAGTCGCCCACCAGATAGGCACATTCAATTTCCGTATCAAAGGTCAGGCTGTTCCGCAGTGCCCCGCCGTCTGCATTATACAGAACATAGTACACATACGGTCTCTGGTAGTAGTGCATGGTGACCACCACTTCATTCTCCCCAGCCTTCACATATTCCCCAATGGGATATACAAGGAAGCTGCGGTCAAACCAACAGGCACCGGGCAGAGCCTGCACTTCTGTCCCGTTGATGGTCACGGACTTCTGTCCCATGGGTTCCAGTACCAGATCCAGCTTCTCCGGATCGAATCCTTCCGCCGCCGTAAAGGTATATTTCAGCCGGATATCCCCTTCGTACTGCTCCCGCAGCAGACCGTCCTTTACGCCGTACAGGGACAGGGGCTCGTCGTATTCCCCGTCACCTTTGGCAAGGGATACCATATCCAGCGTCATCATATTCTCCGGTTTTTCGGCAAATACGGCTCTGGCAGGAATGGGAATGTATGCCGCCGGACGGGTGGGTTTGCCGGGCAGGATCTCCGCCGCTTCACCGTCTATACTGTACATATGGCTTTGTGTGTCGTCAAAATTCGCATACACGGTTATGCCTTCCGCTGTCTTTTCGCCGTATACCGGACGGACTTCCAGTGTATCAATATCAATTTCGGCAACCGTTCCGGCACCGGGGAAGAAAATGGCAACGCCGTCCTGTTCATCCGCGGTCAGATTGGTCACAAGCATCAGCTTGCTGCCGTCTTCCAGCACACGGGTCATCTTCCGCAGGGCAGGCACGTTCTTTCCGTCCGCACCGGCAATGGGTATATCTCTGGATTCCAGCAGTTCCTCAAAGGAAATATTTGCCTTCAGCCAGCTCATATCCGCTTTTGCCCCGTCAATATGCGCCGGTGTATCGGCAAACAGCCATACCTTACCGCCGGCTGCCATATATTCCCGCAGCATCGCGCAGGTTTCGCTGTCCAGAGAATAGGTGAAGGGAATCACCACATAATCGTACACGCATTTTCCCACACGGATGCGGTTTCCTTCTACGGAAGCGTAGCGCTTCATCAGGTTTTCGTCCCCGTAATGGTAGGGGATCTGGTGTTCACCCAGCAGGTCGGACAATTTGTCCATCTGACCGTCGATCTCCAGAATATCATCAAGTTCTCTGCGGTACTTCATATATGCGCCGTGGATGGGGTGGATCACCAGTACGGAGACATATTCTTCCCCCTGCGCCAGTGCCGCGCCCAAATGATCGTAGTGGGTATTGAAATCCACCATGCTGTCCTGCCACGGACTGTGTTCGGAGTAATGAAGGGGATAGTCACGTTTCCGCTGACCGCGTTCACTGTAGGGGTACAGATGCTGGCAGGTACGGTTTACACCGCCCACATACTGGATGTCCGCAATACGCTTCAGTTCTCTGGGGGATACGTCCCAGCCGCAGCAGGCAAACATTTCCGACAGTACCATCTTTTTGCCCAGCTGTGCGCACGCGGAGCCAATCTGCTTCGGACCGATATCGTTGGTCAGTCTGCGGCACAGGTAATCCATTCCCGGAATATGTTCGTATTCGTAGAATTCCATGATACCGCCGACACTCATCATCTGTTCTCGCAGGTTGGCTTCTTCCCAGCCGTGTCCGGTCAGCTGTACGCCGTTGTTTTCGCACCACTCATAGACCGGTTTGATCCAGTTGGCGATAAACAGATCGTGTGCCAGTTTGTTGTAATCGAACAGGAACTTCTCCGCACCTTCGTATTCGTAGAACAGTGCCGGCAGGTGGGGGAACATATCATAGCCGTAAGTTTTCTTAAAAATTTCCGGCATGGTATTGGAATACGTTTTTCCCTCGCGCCAGTAGTTGGGTTCGTCGGTGAAGAATCCGGGCATGGCCTTGCCGAAATCCTCTGCCGGGATGCGCTTTTTGTATTCTTCGTGGGTCAATTCCAGAAACTCCCTGGTGATATTCCCATCCAGTGTGTCCACGTAGCTGTTGGAATACCGGCGGTAGATGTGGTAATATTCTGCCGCGCCGCAGTCCTCTGTCACCCGGTTGAAGGTTCCGTCGGGATTTCTGGTGTATACGGCAAGGGTATCTTCCTCTGCCGGGAATGCGTTCACAACTTCGCAGTGGAGACCTACCGCCTGTTTCCTCTTATCCTGCAGCAGTTTTCCGCCGGCAAATCCGCTGGGCCAGCCGTTTTCATCATATGCCCATGCTTCCATCCCCTGCTTTTTTGCTTCGTCGATACAGATTTTGATACAATCGAACCATTCGTCGGACATATATTCCGTTTCCAGACCGCATCTTGCGTGCATGAAGAATCCGCTCATGCCCAGCCGTTTCATATCCCGGATCTGGCGGCGCAGTTCTTCTTCCTCCAGCTTATCGTTCCAGCTCCAAAAAGGCATACTGGCATAGGCGTAGGCATTATCTTTGATCGTCTTGATAATATCCATCTTGAAATCCTTTCTTATTCGGTGTATTCAGCGGACCAGCCGTACGCGTCCGCCGCTTCTTGCGATTTCCATGGTTTTCTTTACTTCTCCGGCATCTGCGATACAGATATCCCCTTCGATGGAGTGTTTCAGTGCATTGGCAGCACAGGCGAAGTCGATCTGCACTTCTCTGTCCGCCGGGTCGATCACTTTGTCCTTCACATCCGGGGATTCGCTGTAAATCAGGGCAGCAGACAAAGCATCTCCGCCGCCTACCCGGTCAACGATATGTACTTTATACCGGGAGGATTTATACAGCGCGCCGTTTTCGTACAGGACAGCCGCAACTTCGTTATCGTCGGAAGAAATGCTCTCCCGCAGAGTCAGAACCACTTTGGCAAATCCGAAGGTTTCCGTCATTTTCCTACCGATATCCCCGAGACGGTCTTCTTCATCGGTGAGATCTTCGTCCGGTGTGATGCCGAACAGCAGGCGGACGTGTTCCTCATTGGCGACGCACACATTCACGTAGGGCATCATCTTTCCGAGGATCCGTCCGGCGTCTTCCGCAGACCAGAGTGCCGCACGGTAATTCAGGTCACAGTACACGCGGATATTCCGTTCTTTGCAGAGTTTCAGCGCATCCATGAGAATTTCCGGGTCGGACACAGCCGGAGTGATGCCGGTAAAGAAGAAGGAATCGGCGCTGTCGAGGAGCTTTTGCCAATCGAAATCTTCCCGTCCGGCTTCTGCGATGGCAGAATGTTTCCGGTCATACTGGACTTTGGAGGGACGGTAGGAAGCGCCTTTTTCCAGGTAATATGCCCCCAGCCGTTCTCCGCCGCGCACGACCCCGTCCGTATCCACGCCGTACCGTCTGACGCTCTGTACAGCCGCTTCCCCGATCACGGAGTCCGGCACCTTGGTAACATACCGGCTCTTTCCGCCGAACATCACCACAGCCGCAGCCACATTCGCCTCTGCACCGCCGTATCTTACTTCAAATGTATCTGCCTGCACCAGCCGTTCTCTCCCCGCCGGCGACAACCGCAGCAGCAGTTCCCCAAAACATACTACCATATGATAAAACTCCTGTGTTTTTATTTTTATTATAACATAATCACTGTAGGATTGCAATGCTGTTTTTGAGACAGGACAGAGATGTTTTTCGGGGAATAAAAGCCGGATTTGGCTATGAGAATCCCCCTGCAGGACAAAATCCGGGGAAGAATGATAGAACATATGTTCTTTTTGGTATTGACAAACGCATCCCCTTGTGGTATACTAATCAAAGCAGAACGGATGTTCTTTTTCAACGTACAAACAATACCATAGAAAGGATGATGGCAGATGAGCACTACCATTAAGACAAACGCAACCAAAGAAACGATGAAAACAAGAAAAACGGATCAGGCGTTGACATTACAGAAACAGGCGATTTCTCTGCTGCAGGAACTGCCATATCTGAGAAATGCACTGCAGAATATGTGGGATGACGGATCGCCGGAATGTGAGGACAACCGCCGTCGGCTGGCAAAAAAGGTACGGGCACTGGAGTTTGCTCTGGCTACCCTGGAACCGGATGAGAAAGCCATTCTCACTGCCTATGCCACCAAATCCTCCCGTGCGAGCATTGAGGATATATGCGAAGAACTGCACGTAGAACGCAGTTCCTTCTACAGAATCCGACGCAGAGCATACAGCCGGTTTACTTTGGCTTTATTTGGTCGGACGGTTTGATTTAGAAGGGGGAGGGAGATTTGCGAAGCGATTCTCCCCCCTCCCTCTTTTCAAAAAACTTCAAAAGGGGTATATGGAATAGGAATATGGATTTATTTAGGCTGCTTGTATGTCAGGCGGTCTTTTTTTATGCATTTTTTGAGGGGGATACCACTTTTTTGATACTTTTCTGCTACTTTTTCCTGCACGCTGCCGGTATTTTTGTGGGATGACAAACAAATGTTCGGGATGTTATACTATAGGCACGAAAGGAGGTGAGCGATACGACGGAAAAACAAATTGACACTGCCAATGCGGTCATCGAAAACAGCTTCAGAGGACAGACAGCCGGGGAACAGATCGAGAAAGCCCTGTCCCGTACGGATGTGCCCGAAGCGGATATGTTGGCATGGCTCAGGGATGCGGCATTCGGTTCGGCTGTGGTGCAGCTGGCGAGAGAATATGCCGGGATGTACGCCGCGGAAGTCTGGGAGCATCTGCTCTCTCTGGCACGCGACGGCAGCATTCCGGCAATCAAGCTGTATTTTGAGCTGTGGAAGGATGTACGTCTGAATCCGGCTCAGGGATTTGCGGCGGCGGAAACCAGTACGGAAATTGCGGCACTGCGGGAGGAGGTATTCCGTCAGGAAGAATGATGGGAGAATGAAGCAAACGGAAAGGAAGCGGAAATATGACGGATGCGGAAAAGTCCGGGCAATATGAAGATCCCCGGTATTGTTTCGGGGAAAAGCATCGCAGGTATATGCGGCGTGCTCTGGACTGCACCATAAATATTGCCGAAGGGGCGGTACGTGCCGGGAAGACGGTGGACAATGTATTTGTCTTTGCCGCCGCACTGGAGGAAACGCCGGATCGGATTCATCTGGCATCCGGTTCCACCATCGGCAATGCCAAACTCAATCTGGGGGACTGCAACGGTCTGGGTCTGGAAAGGATTTTCAGAGGCAGGTGTACCTGGGGTCGGTATAAGGATAACGAATGTCTGCGTATTCAGACGAAAAACGGTGAGAAGGTGGTTCTGTTCGCCGGCGGAAAAAATGCGGATGCCTACAAGCGGATCCGCGGAAACTCGTATGGAATGTGGCTCGCAACGGAGATCAACCACCACCACGACAGCTTTATTCAAGAGGCCTTCAACCGAACCCTTGCCGCCCGCCGACGGAAGATCTTCTGGGATCTGAACCCCACTTCCCCCTCCGCCCTCATTTACCGGCAGTACATTGATCCCTACACTGCCGACACTTCCCCCGGTTTCTGCAATTACGCCCATTTCACCATCCGGGACAATCCCGTGATCACGAAAGAGCGTCTTGCGGAAATCGAGGCGCAGTACGACAAAGCATCCGTATGGTACCGTCGGGATATACTGGGACAGCGCTGTGCGGCTGAAGGGCTGATCTACCGCAGTTTTGCCGATGCACCGGAGAAATTCCTGCTGCAGACAGCGGATCTGCCGCCCATGAAATTCTGCAACATCGGCGTGGACTTCGGCGGAAACCGTTCCAAAACCGTGTTTGCCGCTGTGGGATTTCCCCTCTCCGGCGGTGTGATCGCCATTGGTGAAAAGGCAGTACAGGGGAACAAAGGGGATATTGATCCGGGGCGCATCAACAGAGAATTCCTCGCCTTTCTCGCCGCATTGCATGAGAAATACCCCGGACTGCCCATCCGTTATGTTTTCTGCGACAGCGAAGCACAGTATCTGATCAACGGTCTCCGCCGGTCCATCCCCGGGAGTGAGGGACTCATTGTATCCGACTGTGCCAAGCGTCCCATCACCGATCGTATCGCTTTCGTGAACGGACTGATGAGTGCAGGTCGTTTTCATCTCACTCCGGATTGTCCGAAGCTGGCTGCCGGACTTGCGGAGGCGGTCTGGGAGGACACGGAAGGCGCGGACAGGCGGAAAGACGACTTTACCTCGGACATAGACATTCTGGATGCTATGGAATATGCCATTGAACGGTATATGGGGAAAGTCTGATCAATTTTACCAGAAAGGAACAATTTATGCGAAACGAAATTTTAGACCTGATCGGTCAGCAGTACGGCTGCACAGCGGGCACGGGGATCTACCGCATGATCGACATCTGGCAGAGCTGGTGGCAGGGGAAGGAGCATACCTTCCACGAATACTGGGAAAACGCTTCCTTCGGACGTCCGGTCAAGCGGGAAATGTACCGTCTGCACATGGCGAAAAAGGTATGCGAAGACTGGGCTTCCCTGCTGTTCAACGACAAGACCTATCTTCAGGTTGCCGATCCTGCCGCGGAAAAATGGCTGCAGATCCTTCTCTCCCAGACCGATTTCTGGCGGAGATGCAACCATATGGTGGAAAAGGCTTTTGCTCTGGGAAGCGGTGCCTGTCTGCTGCGTGTCCACGGTCTGCCCGTCGGGTGCGGCAATCTGACCGAAGCGGCTGAGATGCCCCTCTCCCTCTCCTTCGACTTTGTGGATGCGGGACATATTCTGCCCATTTCCGTGGAGGAAGGCAGGATCACGGAGGCGGCATTCATTTCCGAAATCCGTACCCGCGGAGAAAAGGCACTCTATGTGGAGATCCACACCAGAGAAGACGACGGGTATGTGATCCGCAACCATTATTACGCGGAAGAAAACGGCGGCAGGCTGACGGAGGTCAAATACCCCAAAATGCCGCCGAGAGAGATCCGCACCGGCTGTCCGTACCCCTTCTTCAGCATTCTGACCCCCAACATCCACAACGCCGTGGACGAGGGATGCGGTCTGGGACAGTCCATTTTTGCCGATGCCATCGACTGTCTGAAGGGTGTGGATCTGGCATTCAACAATTTCTGCCGTGACCTGAAACTGGGCGGCAAGAAGGTATTCATCAACCAGTCCTTGGTCAACCGGGACAGCGAAGGGAATCTGTACACCCCGGACGATGTGGCGCAGCAGCTGTTTGTAACCATCGGCGACGGGGATCTGGCGGAAACGCCCATGATCACCGAACACAATCCCAGTCTCCGTTCCGAGGAAAACCGTGATGCCCTGCAGGCACAGCTGGATTATCTGTCCTTCCGGTGCGGTCTGGGGACAAGGCATTATCTGTTCTCCGGCGTACAGGGCAAAGCACAGCTTACCGCCACCCAGTACATGGGAGAACGGCAGGATATGCGGCAGAATCTGAGCAAGCATCAGCAGAACATGACCGCATTTCTGTACGGCATCGTAAGACCGGTTCTGTGGCTGGGGGAATACATACTCCGCCTGCCCATGGACAGCACGACCCCTGTGGCTGTACGGTATGACGACAGCTATTTCGTGGATACGGAATCCGAAAGAAGCCGGGATCTGCGCGAAGTGGAAGCCGGACTTCTGTCCGCGGAAGAATTCAAAAGAAAATGGCATAACGGTATCTGAGCCGGATAATATGCCGATCAGAAAGGAGATTTTTGCACATGGAAGAAAACAACATGACAGGCGCCGCCGAAGAAACCGGTGCGGTATCCGAAGCAGAGGAAAATGTTTCCCCCGAAGTGGCAGCTTTGCAGGAACAGATCCGTCTCATGGAGAAAAACCACACCGCCGACCTGCAGAAAATGCAGATCGAACACGAAACCAAGTACGCCCTGACCAGAATGGGCGCCAAAAATCCGTCGCTTGCCGCCAAGGTACTGGATATGTCCGCCATTACCATGGACAACGACGGTATTCACGGTCTGAACGAACAGCTGGACAAGCTCCGTGTCAGCGATCCCTATTTATTCCACAACACCGGGGATAAGGAGAAGATCGCCACCGGCACTTCCCACGGCACTCCCTTTGCCGACCCGGAAAGCATGACCGATGCGGAGTACTACCGCTTCGTCCGCCGTTTCTGAGACAAACACAATACACTTGACTGACAAAGGAGATTATTTATGTACAACAGTTTATATTCCGCCAAGCAGATCGCAAGAGAAACCCTGCCCAGACTGATGGACAATCTGGTATTCCCCAATCTGGTCTACAAGGATCTGGGGGACCACCAGAGCGCCAAGAAGGGGGATACCGTTGTGATCCGCCGTCCCGTAAAGCTGACCGCCAATGATTTCTTCAACGGCGACACCATCAGCCCCCAGTCCATCGTTGAGGAAACCGTAGAGGTACCCCTTGCCAACATCGCCACTGTGGATGTGGAAGTTTCCGCCCTCGAAAGTGCCTGCAGCTTTGATGACATGACCAGACTGTTTCTGGAACCTGCCGCCGCTGCTCTGGCAGAGAAAATCAACAGAGACGGTATGATGCTTTACTGCACTGCCTCTACCGTGGTCGGTACGCCCGGTACACCTCCGTCCGATCTGAGCGATTTCGCCGAAGCCGTTTATGCGCTGGACAAGGCAGGGGTTCCCACCGACAACCGATGCGCTCTCTGGAGTCCCCGTACCGCCTGCCAGCTGAAGCAGATTCCGGCGCTTATCAATGCGGATCAGTGCGGTTCCTCCAAGGCTCTGCGCACCGGTTCCATCGGTAAGGTATTCGGTCTGGAAAACTACATGAGCCAGGCTGTACCCACCCATGTTTCCGGTACCCTCGCCGGTTCTTCCGCCAACATCATCGTCACCACCCTTGCCGGTACTTCCCTGACCCTGACCTGTTCCTCCGCCCCCGACAAAACCATCAACCTCGGCGATATTCTCAAGATCACCAAGAAGGACGGTTCCGTGGTTTATGTCATCGCCGCCGACAATGTGGAATTTACAAGCACCTCCGTTACCTTCCCGATCATGCCCACTTCCGTAAGCGGCATTCTGAACGGTACCGTTGAGGTCCTGCCTACCCACGAAGCCAACCTGATTTTCCATCCCAATGCCTTCGCCTTCGTTTCCCGTCCTCTGGCTGCACCTGCCGGCGTGGAATCCTATGTAACCACCCACAACGGTATCTCCCTCCGTGTGGTACGCGGTTATGACATCAACCGTAAGAAGGACATTCTTTCCATGGATGTGCTCTACAGCTTCATGCCCCTCTATCCTGAGCTGGCTGTACGCTACATGGGTTAAAAGGAGATTTGCCGTGACGGATTATACGTATTACAAAAATGAATACGGCGGTGGGCTGACGGAAGAAGAATTCTTACAGCACTCCAAGGCGGCGGAAGCGGTGATCGCACATCTTCTGCTGCCCCGTCACCCGGCGGATTATCCGGAAAAGGAAGACGCCATCCGCTGTGCTGTCTGTCTGCAGACGGATCAGATCGCCGGAAACGGGGACAGTGCAGGTCTTGCCGCCGAAAGTCTGGGGGATTACCGGGTGGAATACCGTATGCCGGCGCTTTCCGTGTACGGTGTGAAGGTATGTCCCTATGCCATACTCACCCTGTCCCACGCCGGTCTGCTGAATCAGTGGATTTGAGGAGGAAATATGCGTACAGATCAGATTGTACTCAGGCATCTTCTGGGCTACGACAGCCGCTTTATACCGGTATACAAAGAATATACAGCCCATAAAACCGTGGTCTTCCGCAGCGCCGCCATGACGGAAAAGGGACATCACAAATGCAGTGCCGTAGTGTATTTCTTCCCCCGTTTCAGCAGACTTACCGATCAGTCGGGCGGCAGTCTTCCTTTTTCCGCCGTCGGATTTGCCCCCGGAGACAAGCTGTACTTCGGTCCCGATGATAAGACAGGCTGGACGGTCATGAAAATCACGCCCTATCTGACCGGCAGTGACAGAGTGGAGCATTATCGGCTGGAATGCATGGCATAGGAGGTACTATGGTTCATTTTACCATGCAGTTCAGCACCGGTTCGGTTATGAACGCCATCACCAGCCGTGCAAAAGCCGCCGCACAAGCCATGCGTCAGGCAGTTCTGGATTCCAGCACGCCCTACGTCCCCTACCGCACAGGCGCTCTTGCCGCATCCGGCAGCATTACGGAGGAAGGGGTAGCATGGACTGCCGATCATGCACAGAAATGCTACTATGCCAAAAGACCTTTTTCCAGAGAAAAACACCCCCTTGCCCAGGCAGGATGGTTTGAAGCCGCCAAAGCTGTGGATCTGGAATTGTGGCGGCAGACAGCGGCAAAAGCACTGACGGGAAAGGAGTTTTAACGATATGGAAGAAAAAAGCATCCTCAACGCTTTATGCACTTTACTCAACACCTGGGAGGACCGTCCGTGGGATTTTCTCCCGGAAACGGAAGGAAAGGTTCCGGGCGGGGTGATCACTGCCCTCTCCGCCAGCCGCCAGATCAAAAGATACATCGACGGTTCCTACACCGGACAGTTCCCTTTTGGGGTATCCCTGTACACGGACGGCGCATCCCCTGCTGGGAAATTAGCGGTTCTGGGGCAGTTTGAAAGCCTGACCGACTGGCTCTCCGCCCATCTGCCCCCGGATGAAAACGGAAAGGTATTCACCAAAATCCGCCAGACCACCCTTCCGGCAAAAGCATCGGTATGGCAGGACGGAACGGAAGAATACAGGGCGGCTTTTGTACTGGAATACCATGTATCTCAATAAAACCACACACAGAAAGGAATCATTATGGCAGCAACATCCATTGTCAATCGTGCCGCCAGACGGCATTATATGAATATCGCAACCGCCGATGCGCCGGAATGGAGTCTGATCGGGGAAGGGTTCACGGACTTTACCGAATCCAAAAATGCGGTAAGTTATCAGAGACGATACATCCACGAAGCCTCCAAGCGCACCGATGTAACCGGCTATGCCCCCACCATTGAATACGAATTTGAAGTATACAAGGGCAATCCGGTGATCGAAAAACTGCGCAGCATCACCGATTATGAACGTACCGGCGAAGAAGCACAGGTGGAGATCTGCACCGTGGATCTGTTCGACGAAACGGGCACATCCGGCATCTGCCGCGCACGCCGCCGTGTCTATTCCGTTATTCCCGATGAATGCGGCTCCGGTACGGATACACTTCTGTACACCGGAACCCTGAAATCCGTATCCGACGGCGTATCCGGCACATTCGTTCTCTCCACCGCCGTATTCACAGAAGGGGTATAAGCCATGACGGAACAGACAGATACCGGCTTCACCCCCGAACAGACCAATGATCCCCAGTATTCCAACCCCACAGTCAGAAAAATCATGAACTGGATGGAATTTCTCCTGCAGCTGTGCAAGCTCCTGAAATCCCTCCTGACGAAAATCTTCCTGTGGCTGGAAAAATGGGAAACACACATTCAGAATCGCAAAGCCTCCCCCGTTTCATAAAACTTTATACAGTAACCTTTTTCAAAGTTTTTTGAAAAGAGGAAGGGGGTGCAGGGGGATGGAGAAAGACTTTTTTCAAAAAGTTTTTCTCCATCCCCCTGCTAAATGCAACAACACTCAGAAAGGACTATCTATGAACAAAAACTGGAATTACAATGACACGGATTACTGGTTCGATGTCAGTGAGGAAGGCTGTATGTACCGGCTGACCGAAGCACTGCTCAGTATGGAGCAGAAACCGGCGGAAGGGGATGTTTCTCCTGCCCAGAAGATCGCCGCACAGTGCAATGATATCCGCCGTTTTTTCAATATTCTCTTTGACGAAGAATCCGCCGGGGAGATCTGCGGACTGATGAAAAGTGCGGAAAGTCATACCAGGGCTTTCGTATCCTTCGTCACCTTTGTGGAAGCCCAGATGCAGGCGATGGTGGACATCCGTATGGAAGCGGAACAGCGTTTCCGTGAACGTGCCCTTGCCATTCATCTCAGCAGAACGCCCGTGGGTATGGACGGAGCCGGCGCATGAGTCGTCACACATCCGTCCTGACCCACCCCCTGCCTTACTCGGTCACGGTTGACGGCGTGTGTGTCCCCATCCGCACGGACTATCAGACAGGGATCCTTTTCGGTGAACTTGCCAAGGACGACACCCTTGACAATCTTTCCCGGATGAAGCTGGGGCTGTGGCTGTACTGCGGTGATGATCTGCCAGCCGTGGATCCCCACAGATTATTTGCCGCCATTCTGGCTTTTTACAGGGGAGATGCCGCCGACAGCGCAGGTACGGAACAACCGACAGTTTCCAAAAATCTGCCGGCAGGCGGGGTATTCGATTTCGTCTGGGACGGGGATCAGATCTACGGCGCGTTTCTGCAGGTATACCGTATCGACCTGACGGAATGTACCCTGCACTGGTGGAAGTTTCTCGCCCTGCTTACCGCCCTTCCGCCGGACTGCGCTTTTATGAGAACCGCGGCACTGCGCTGTATGGATCTGAGTGAGGTTAAGGATGAAGAACTGCGCAGAAAATTAAGACGTGCCAAAGCCATGGTACGCATCAGACATTCACATAAATCCAAGAAAGAAACGGAGGAATCATTATGGCAGACGGATCGGTAATCATCGCAGCCGAATTGGATACAGAACAGTTTACAGCACAGATCGGCGCATTGGAAACGCAGCTTGCCGCATTGTCCGGCAGACTCCGGGCAAGCGTACAGACAGCAGTTGCTTCTTCCGGTGTGGATACGGGTATGCTGCTTATCATCTCCGCCGTTATGTCCGCTATGGAAGGGATGGCGGCAAAGGTGTACGAACAGAGTGCTTCTGCCGCCGGAGGGGCTGTCCTTGCATTCGGCAGTGCAGACTGGCGCGGCGCAGGTGCAAACGGAGCAGCCGGCATCACCACCGGATTCACGGAACGGATCAATGCTCTGGTGTACGCTGCCCAGGTCGCGGCAGACCGGATCAGAAACGCTTTTGACGGGAACTGGTATTCCGTCGGCTCGTCCATCAGTGAAGGAATTGCCGCCGGGATCACTGCTTCTGCCGGTGCGGTTACGGCAGCCATACGCACAGTTTCCGACCAGACCATGACAACAGCCAAAAAAGTATACGACATCGCTTCTCCCTCGAAAATGATGAAAGAGGAAGTGGGTGTTATGCTTTCCAGAGGGATTGCCGAAGGAATTCTGGACGGCAGCCGCTATATTCAGGCTTCTCTGGCGCAGGCAGGTCAGCGTACCGCTCTGTCCGGTTCCGCAGACAGCCAAAGCGGTATCGGTCATGTTGTTCAGAACATCTATCTCAGAGACAGCGACACCTCCCCCTATGCCACCGCCCGTGCCATACGCCGGGAAAGCGAAGCCATGCTGCGTGTGTAAAGGAGGTACATTTTGACAAATACATATTACGAAATCCGTTTATCCGGGAAGGATGTTACGCTGACAGCCTCATCCTCCGAAGATGCGGATATGCACATACTGGAGGAAGGACTGGAGGGATTCGGCATCACGCCCCTTGCGGTGGAAACCAAACCCTACGCAGGTCTGCCCGGCGGTCATCCCATCAGCAGACGTTTCGGGGAGAGACATATGACCATGCACGCGGAGTTGAATGCCGGTTCCGATACGGAAGAATGGGCGATACGGCGCAGGATCATCCGGCTTATGAATCCCCTCTCTGAGATCGAAATGCAGATCCGGATGCACGGCGTATCCCGACTGATCACCGTGATCCCCGACGGTGTCCCCCTGCTCACCAAGGATACATTCTTTTCTCCCCTGCAGGTGACCTTAACCTTTATCGCCCCCGAACCCTTCTACCGGAGTGCCGAACCTGTGGAAAGTGCTTTCCGGCAAACCGTTCCCCTGATGACCTTCCCGCTGAACTTTATGGAAAACACCGGCATGACCACCGGCTATACCCGTACTGCGGACAGTGTGACCATGATCAATCCGGGGGATGCGGAATGCGGTATGACGGCGGTGCTGACAGCTTCCGGCGGGATTGTGGAAAATCCCTGTCTGACCTGCGGGGACAAATACATCCGTCTGCTGACCACACTGCAGGATGGGGATACGGCGGAAATTGATACCCGTCCGGGGAAGAAAAACGTACTGCTCAACGGGGAAAGAAAATTCCTCTTTGACCGTACCAGCGATTTCTTCTTACTCTCCCCCGGCGAAAACCGGATCAGTGTCTCCGCAGACAGCGGTTCGGACTATCTTTCCGTCCGTCTGTTCTGCACGCCCCTGTATTTCGGGCTGTAAGGAGGATGTATGGAACTATATTTTCTGGATAAAAATTTTGCGGTGCTGAACACGCCTCTGGACAACATGACATCCGTTGTCTGGTCCCTGCGGTATTATTCCTGCGGCACGTTTACGGTGGTTTTCCCCGGATGTGACAGTACCATCGCTGCCATTGCTTCTGCGGCGGTTTATCTCTGCGACAGGAAACACTGCGGCAGGATCGAATATGTTTCCGTAAAGGAAGATGGGATCGAACTGAGGGGCAGGATGCTGGAGTGTCTGCTGTCCGACCGGCTCCTTCGCGGAAATGTTACCTATTCGGGTACCGTTACCGATGTGGTTCTTGCGGTACTGCAGGACACGCTGGACTCTCTGCCGGTGGAAATCGGGGCGGATCAGCCGGTGATTGATACCGAAGTCACCTTCTCCGGCAGCTGGGAACCTCTTGGGGACTGGTTGTACAGCAATCTGCAGCCTTACGGCATCTCCTTCACCGTGGACTACGACTACACGGCAGACCGGGGCATCTTTCGCCTTCACACCGGCACCGACCGTTCCTATGACGGGGACAGCAGGGCGGAAATGGCGATTTTTTCGGAAGAATTCGGCAACATCGCCAGCCTTACCTTTGAAAAACAAACAGAAGATGTCCGCAATCGGGTATACATGGAGGGCGGCGACGGTGTGATTGTTACGGTGGAAAGAAACACCGGGAAGGAAGACATACGGGAAATCCACAAAAAGGCGGCAGATCTGAAGGAAGCGGATTTTCCCGACAGAGAAACCTATATTGCCGCCCTTACCGCCAGAGGTCAGCAGGTACTGGGAGAATGCACGTCCCGTATCCGTCTGGACTGCACCGCCGAGGGAAACGCCCAGCCCCGGTACGGCAGCGGATTCGATCTGGGGGATGTCTGTGAGATTCAGTCCCATCCTCTGGGCATCAGCATCCGCACACAGCTGACGGGACTGGATATTGTATACGAAAACGGCGTGGAACAGCTGTACCCCTATTTCGGGGATGAAATCACAGACATACGCCATCTGATAAGCAAACTGAACAAATAAAACGGAGGTTTTACCATGAATACGACCATTCAAATTGACGGAGGAATGTTTGACTCCACTTCTATTGTGGAAACCGTGGACGGATTCCCCCGCGGCAACAAAGCGGTGGATGCTGCGTTTTTCGCACAGATGATGCGCTGTTTCTATGCGGACGGCGTTATCAGACCGGCGGACGGCAGTTTTGCCGTTATCCCCGGGGAAGGGCTCACCCTGTCCGTATCCCCCGGATGCGCCTGGATCTTCGGGCATATGGCATGGCTGAAGGAAACGGTCACTCTGCCGGCTGCATCCGGTCACACCTACGGCATCTGTCTCCGCCTGCACCGTACATCCGGCTATTTCACCCTGGAAGCTGCGGAAGATGCTGCGGGACTTCCCATGCGCAATGATGAGGTATGGGATCTGCTGCTGGCGGAGGTTACCGTTCCGGCGAACAGCGGTATCGTGACGGCGGATATGATCAACGACAGACGCTCGGACGAAACGGTCTGCGGTCCTGTTACCGGTGCGGGGGACAGTCTGGACAATGTCGCCTATGCGAAAAACAGCGGTGCGGTAGGGGGACTGACAGCGGAAGCGCTGCTGCCGAAATCCGGCGGTGTGATGACTGGGATACTGCAGGCGGCAAGCGACAGTACCGGTGCTTCTGCGGTACGCAACATCCGCTATGGCTACACCCTGCCCGATTCCCTTCCGGAAGGGGAAATTTTCCTGCTGATTTCCGAATAATAAGGGGGGATATCCATGATTTTAGACTATACAAACGGTGAGCGGCACTGTCTGGGTTACTCAGCCAGTCAGAAATATGCTCTTAACGGCAATTATCTGAACTATGCCGTACTGCGCTGGGGGGAGTACCTGTGTGTGATTTCGGAATACGATGATCCGTCCGTCGGGGATCCCGGTGAAAGACTCCAGTGTTCCTACAACAGCGAAACCTACCAGTTTGAGTCGCGGGAAGGATGGGAGACCATGGTATGCATGATTCCCTATCAGCCCGATGCATCCCAGAGGGTACGTTTGGAATCCAAAACCGGTGTGCAGAACACCTTCCAGGCATCCGGCTCTTCCGCCGCCTATTTTCTCCAGTATTTCTCAAACTGTGACATTCCGCCGTACATCTCCTTTACACCGGAACTGTACGCCGATCATGTCAACACGCTGACGGTCACCCAGTCCGAGCTGGATGAAGGACATTTCGGGGCGGTGAACAAACTGACCCTTTATATGCGTGCGCCGGGGGAAACGGAATTTACGGGGACCGTTCTACTCTCTGCATCCAGAGAAACGGAATGTACCTGCACGCTGGGGGATGTTCTCGGGTACGAGTGGTACATGGTTCTGCAGTACTGCACCTATGACGAGGCGGAGTGGTCAAATTCCTATTCCCAATATGTTTCCATTACCCAAATCGAGACACCGGTGCAGACCATTGGTCAAAGTGCTTCCCGTCCCACTGCTCCCTCCGCCCTCTCTGCGGGAATGCTCCTTGCGGGAAGCAAAGTTAATATATCCTGGGAAGCTGTGCAGAGCGATCTGGTTCCCGTAGTCAGCTATACCCTGGAGCGTTCCGTCAACGGTACGGATTTCATCACTCTGTACACCGGCACAGCCCTGCAGTATCCCGACACAGTTCCGGCAGGTGCGAATTCTGTATGGTACCGACTGCGCACCAATGGAGAAAACGGTGCTTCTTCCAGCTGGTACACCACCGATGCTCTGTCCGTGGTGAAGTCCAACATATACATCGGTACGGCGGACGGCATACGGCTTGTATCTGCGGTGCATATCGGCAGCCATACGGCATCCCCCCTTGCGATCGTGGGATAAAACAGGTTCGATGTACAAAAATCCCCATCCGGCTTTGCAAACGGTGAAAACTGTGTTATAATAGAGATACCAAACGGAAGAATGGAGTATATTATGTCACAGCAAAAGGAAAATCCGTATCCGTATTCCGATACGAACAAGCGATATCAGACCTTTGATTATTATACAAGACAGCGTTTCGGGGGCAAATGCGCCAAGGTTACGCTGGACATCGGCTGCACCTGTCCCAACAAGGATGGAACCCGTGGAAAGGGCGGCTGTATATACTGCAAGGACGGCAGCAGAAGTGCCATCGGGGAAGGCATCGGGGTACAGTATGAAAACGGCATTGCGGTGGCAGGACGGAAGTGGAAAGTGGTCGGGTATATTCCCTATTTCCAGTCCGGCACCAATACCTATGGGGATATCTCCGCACTTCGGCAGGCATTTTTCACAGCCGCAGGGCTGCCCGGTGCCGTAATGCTGGGGATCGGGACCCGTGCCGACTGTCTGGGGGAGGAGATTCTGGAACTTCTGGCAGAAACGGCGGAAAAGATTCCCGTTATGGTGGAATTGGGTCTGCAGTCCGTACATGACCGCACGGCGGAGAGGATCAACAGAGGACACAGTTTTGTGGATTTTCTGGACGGGTACGACCGGCTTTACCATCTTGCCCGTCAGCTTTCTCCCGATGCAAAACCGGGATACGGGAAGCTGTCCGTGGGTATCCATCTGATCAACGGTCTGCCCGGCGAAACGGAGGAGGATATGCTGGCAAGCGCATCCGTCACCGCTTCCCTCCGTCCGGATATGGTAAAGATCCATCTGCTTCACGTACTACGGGATACCGCCCTTGCCGGATGGTACGGATCCGGTGCCTATACCCCCATGGAGAAGGAAGCCTACACCCATCTGGTATGCCGCCAGCTCCGTCTCCTCCCCCCGGAAACCATCATTGGCAGAATCACCGGCGACGGCATGGCAGACGATCTTCTCGCCCCCCAGTGGAGCCGCCGCAAGACCGAGATCGCCAACGCCATCGACAAAGAAATGTACGCCCGAAAATGGGCACAGGGGGATCTGGTGTCGGATGGAATGAAGCTGGATTGATCATCGGTCGTCCGTCTGCAATCTTCAACCTGATTCCACTTCACACAACGCTTCCAAAAATACATTTTTCACCAAAAACCGGCTTCGGAGAAAGTTTTCTCTCCTGAGCCGGTTATTCTGTTATACTTATCTTGAATTATTCATTTTTACATGATACAATATATGTATATTTATGTGTATATCGGTATTTTACCGACTGGAGTCTGATTATGTTCAAAAAAATTATATCCACCACCGTTACGGTTATTGTACTCATTCTGTGCGTGCTGATCATCCTGCGCTGCTGTGTATCCGCTGACCGCAGTGTTATGACGGATATTGTCCCCGGTGATGCACTCCGGCAGGCTTATGACAGCGGTGCGCTGACCGTCATCACCACCGAGGATCCTGCGGCGGAAATTGCTGAGGATGGCTATTACTCCGTGTACGGGTTTGTGTATTTCCCTGAGATCAGTCAGGTACAGATCACGATCCGTTACAACAAGAGTCTGTACACCTATGCGGATCTTCCGGAAGGCACGGAATTTTCCTACACTCTGGGAGACGAAAACGGCAATGACCGGGTTTCTCCCACTTCCGTGGATTCCTACGAAAAGGGGATTTACCGGTACCGCCGGCTGGTGTTTGACAATGTAACCGTCAGCGAAGATACGGCGCTGTACTGCTTCATGCAGATTACGGAAAATTACGAAAGCGAAAACCCTGTTCATCACGCGATGCAGCCTCTGGTGGAACGGGAACTCACCAAAGAGGAAATCAGCATACTGAACGGTGAGGCGTAAGGGGTATTTTTATGCAGTGGAGACCAACACAGAAGAACACCTCCTCCCTTACGGTACTGATGATCCTCACCGGGCTGATCGCCGCTGTGGGCTATATTGCCGGAAATATGGCGGATCGGTTTACCTGGCTGTTTCAGCTGATCTGTATCGGCGGAATCGTTGCCATGCTGTATCTGCTGGTGCGGTACCATATGACCTGGTTTGTATACTCCATCCGCACCAAAAGTGACAAGACCGTACCCGGTATCGGCACGGTTCTGACGGAAGATATGCCCATGCACATCACCCATCTGCCCAAGGATATGCTGGATTTTGCCGTGGTCAGGGGGCAGGGACGGAAAAACGGGGTTCTGGAGTGTCTGCTGGGACTGGAACAGCTTGTACGGGCGATTCCCGTGTCGGAAAAATCCGCTGACGGCACTGTGTCCCTGAAGGATGCGAGAAAAAAATATCCCGGTATGGCTCTGTACGATTACACCATCACGCTGTTCCGCAGGGAAGCGCTGCTGCTTGTATTCTTAGACGGGGAGAGATATGTGGGGATTCTCATCGAAGCCGGGGAGGATATGCAGTATTATCTGACCCATCTGCAGTCCTGAATTTTTCACCCGATACACCCTGGAAACGAAATTTTTGCATGGACAAAATCCGCAAAATATGATATACTATACTTGGTATATGATACCTGATAAATATGAAAATACGCCACAAGCGGCAGTACAGGACTGCTGTCGATGCGGCGAATACAAAAAACAGTGACAGACCCGTGATTCCGGGCGGCACTGGCGGTATAAGGGGGAGGATTATGCATACTCAATATTCCGGATCCGGCAAACTGCATTCAGGTACAATGGCGGCTCAGGCTGTTCAGGCGGCACTGGAGCTGTTCGGCGGCAGACTGGATGCTCCCGTTTCCTTTGCCGGCACACCCTATCCCACATCGGATTCCCTGCAGCTGAAAATCGACGGGGAGGAAATGGGGTACGGTCACTGTGCGCCCCGTCCCGAACTGTTTTCCGCCGCAGAAACCCTTCATCGGACTGCCTCGCCCAAACAGGAGATGCCTGAGGAAGCGTTGGCTGCCGGTCGTTTTTCCTTCGCCTGCGGCAGAGGAGATCTGGTTGCCACGGTTCTGCAGGTGATCTTTGCCCTTATGGATCAGAGGCAGGTCAGAAAATACATCATTACCGTAAAAAATGCCATGGAACGGGAATCCATCCGCCATTCGCTGACCGCTCTTTCCGCCTATTTCGCCAATGTATACGGGGTGGAAGCACCTGCCATTACTGTATACAACAGCGATTACAGAGAAGATATACGCCGTTTTGTCTGTTCGGAATCGGGGCATATTCTGCTGATCAACCGGGAAAATTTTGATAAGGAAATCAATCTGTTCCGTCGTCCCTATGCGGCGTTTTCCGATTATTCCCCCCTTTCCCTGCTGTCTGCCGGGTATCCTGTGGTGATCACCATTTCCCGTGACAGTGCCGAGCTGGTGCGTCTGATGGAACACCTGCCCCAGTTCAACCCCCTCTGCATCCTCTCCTTCCTGTCCTATCCGGACGAAGACGGCATTACCGTACCGGTTTTCCGATACGGCGGCAGCAGAAAGTCCCCCGCTCCCTCTCCCGAACCGGAAGAAACGGGCACCATGCAATTAAAATTTACCTGATGGATACGTTATGTTTACTGCCGATTATCACACACCCTACGCTGCAAACACGCCCGCGGTTCTGACCGGGAATATGCGGAGTTGTTTGCCGAAGCGCGGAAGTGGATCGAAGAATGCGGTCTTACCCTTACGGAACCGGTTCTGCGGCCTGTCCGATCTGCGGCAGAATAAGGAAATCCAATATACAGAATACAGATCGTTTTTTCGTGAAAAGCGGTCTGTTTTTTGATTTATTTTTCCGAAAACCTTTCATTCTTCCCCGAACTGTGGTATAATACTTCAGTACGCTTATTTTTCATTTATTTTTCATGAGGAACCACTATGTTTACCGTAAATTACCATACCCATACCGCGCGATGTAAACACGCCAGCGGAACGGACAGGGATTATGTCCAGTTTGCCGCTGATCACGGGTTCAAGACCCTTGGCTTTGCCGACCATTCCCCCCAGTGCTTCCCCGGAGATTACTATTCCAATTTCCGGATGCTGCGTGAAGAAACAGAAGGCTATTTCTCCTCCCTGCTGGCGCTGAAGGAAGAATTCAAGGACAGAATCGATATCAAGATCGGGTTTGAAGCAGAATACTACCCCGCTATTTTCCGGGATCTGCTCAATTTCTTAGAGCCTTACCCCTGTGATTATATGATTCTCGGACAGCATTTTCTGAATAACGAATACGATCATCCCCAAACCCCTGCCCGCGGTTCTGTGGAGTATATTTACGCCTATGTGGATCAGGTATGCGAAGCCATGCGTACCGGGTATTTCACCTATCTGGCGCACCCGGATCTGCCCTGGTGTGACGATTATTCTCCGGAATACTTCAAGGCGATGGAAAAGCTGATCGCCTGCTCCATGGAGACCAAGGTTCCCCTGGAAATCAACTGTCTGGGCATTCACGGCAGCCGGAATTATCCCTACAGACCCTTCTGGAAGCTGGTAGGGGAAATGAGTGCGCCTGTGGTTGTGGGTCTTGACGCCCACGATCAGTATGCGTTCACGCTGACCGGTGTGTTTGAAGAAGCGCAGAGAATCATTGACGATTACAACCTGATTTACACTGAGCCGGTTCTGCGGCCTCTGCATACGAAATAAGAGGGGGTTACGGTTATGAAGAAAAAAATTTCTCCTTTTCTTATCCTGTGCGCAGCTATCTGTTTTTCCAGCAGCGGTTTCTTCGTAAAAGCCATTCCGTGGGGATCCTTCGCCATCGGCGGCGGCAGAACCCTTGTGGCTGCCTGTGTCATTTTCCTGTACCTCAAATTGCGGAAGCATAAGCTCGTTTTCAACAAGTCCGTCTTCCTCTGCGGTGCAGCCATTGCCGCTTCCGGATATTTCTATGTGCTCTCCGCCAAGATGACCACTGCCGCGGCTGCTATTATTCTGGAATTTACAGCACCGGTCTTTATTATTCTGTTCTCCCTGGTGTTCTTCCGCAAAAAGCCCACCAAGCTGGATCTTATCATCATGCCCATCGTTATCTGCGGTATCCTCTGTTTCTTCTACGACAGTCTGGTCGGTCCCGCCACTGCGCCCAATCCTCTGCTCGGTAATATTTTCGGGCTTGGCGCCGGTATGACGTATGCTGTGGTATTTATGATGAAAATGATACCGGGCAGTGACAATCTGTCGTCCATCTTTGTGGGGTGTGTGATCAGTGCCGTCATCGGTTTCCCCGCCCTTATCACGGAAGTTACCACTCCGGGCAACTGTACGGTGGAAATTCTGGTTATGATGTTCTTACTGGGTGCTGTACAGTACGCTTCTTCCTACATATTCATGGCGGAAGGTCTGGATCACACTCCTGCCTTTGCCGCATCCCTGATCAGTACCATTGAACCCATTCTGAATCCTCTGCTTACCGCATTTATGCTGGATGAAAAGATCGGTATGTTCTCTCTGATCGGTTCTGTGGTGGTTATCGGTTCGGTCTTATGCTATAATCTCATAAAAGACCATATGGAAAAACAAAAAACATTATCAAATAAGGAATCCTGAAAAATATGGAACAGAATTCTCCCGTAACTGCATTTCCCGTAAAGCTCACGATCAATTCCAGGCACATTCTCCCTCAGATGGGCAGCAATGCGTATTCCATGTTTTCAGGCGGACAGGAAAAAAATCCCCAGCCTGAGGTGAATACCGCCGCACAGCTGCAGGATCTGATGGAATCGCTGGACGAGGAACTGGACGAGGATGCGGAAATTGAACAGGATATGGTCGAACAGATCGAGGATATGTTCCGCGCCCTGTTTGAATCCGCCGAACCCGACGAGGAAAACAGCAACCGCTACATTCTCACCACCGAAGGGACCATGGAATCGGACGAGAATGAATACCGTCTGAAATACATCGAAAATCCCGACAACGGTTTCGGTGATGCGCTCACTGTCCTGCACATCTCCAAGTCTTCGCCTACCATTGTGATTGAACGCAGCGGTACGCTTATGAGTACGCTCTGCTGTGAAAAAGGGAAACGTCACATTTCCGATTATTCCTCTCCCATGATGCCCATGCCTTTCTCCGTCTGCATTTACACCCGCAAATTTGACTCCACACTCACTGAATCCGGCGGTGTTATTCTGCTGGATTATCTGGTTGAACTCAGGGGGGCGGATATTCAGCGGACTACGATGCGGATCAATGTGGTACGGATGTAAGGCTTTTTCGGGAATTTGAATTGGATCTGGTTATGTATGACTCCGCAAAAAACTTTCTGTATGAGAGGTTTTTTGCGGGGTCTTTGTTTTGTTTTTTGGGGGACGGTGGCGGTTTTTTCTTACAGATGTAGAGTTGGTTGGGGGAGGGATTTATACCAATTTAGTAGGTTCAAAGCGTACGTTACACCTCATCCATCAGCCTTGAGGCTGCCACCTTCTCCTGAGGCAAGTATGCCTCGGTGGAGAAGGCTACACAGTTGGGCTTGCGGCGGGAGTACAGTTTTCACCAGTGAAGTCAGATAGATTTTGATTTATGCAAAAAACAAAAAATCCCCCTTTTTTCAAAGTTTTTTGAAAAGAAGAGGGGGTGCAGGGGGAGAGGAAAGACTTTTTCGCAAAAAGTTTTTCCTCTCCCCCTGCAAAAAAAACAAATAACAATTTCAAAACTGGAACTGCTGGCCTGCGTTGAGGAAGGATCTGGTTTTTTCGCTTTGGGGGTGGTTGAAGACTTGGTCGGGGGTGCCTATTTCTTCGATGACGCCGTCGGCCATATAGATCACTTTGTCTGCGACACCTTTGGCGAATGCCATTTCGTGGGTCACGACGATCATGGTGCGGTCGCTGGATTTGAGACCGCGGATGACACGGAGGACTTCGCCGGTGAGTTCGGGGTCCAGGGCGGAGGTGGGTTCATCGAAGCAGAGGATATCCGGTGACAGGGCGAGGGCGCGGGCTATGGCTACACGCTGGCACTGACCGCCGGACAACTGGCAGGGATAGCTTTCCGCCTTTTCCGTCAGACCTACAGTGGCAAGAAGTTCCATGGCATGATCGCGGATGCCTTCCATGACACGGTTTCTCTTTTCTCTGCCGGCATTTTCCCCTTTCAGACGTTCATTTTCCAGCAGCTCGGAGGCGAGGGTAATGTTTTTCAGTACGGTATACTGGGGGAACAGATTGAAGGACTGGAACACAAGTCCGAAATGCAGTCTCCGCATACGGATCTCTTTGTCCGACAGCTTTTTGTGCTCCTCTGCGTCAAACAGAGTTTCGCCGTTTACACGCATTCTTCCCCCATCGGGTGTTTCCAGAAAATTCAGACAGCGCAGCAGCGTGGTCTTCCCGCTTCCTGAAGAACCGATGATAGCCAGCACTTCGCCTTTTTCCAGGGTGAAATCGATGCCCTTCAGTACATTGACATCCCCGAAGCTTTTTGTAAAGTTTTCCACTTCCAGAATCGGCATACAAATCCCCCCTTATACTTTATAATACGACAGCTTGGCTTCCAGTTTCCCGAAAATCCAGGTAACCAGCGCGTTGAACAACAGGTAGAATACCCCTGTGTAAAACAACGGCCAGATCAGCTGCTTCAGCATCAGAATTTCGTTTGCCATGAACAGAATTTCCATTACGGAAACCGTTCTGGCAAGGGCTGTGTCCTTTACCAGTGTAATGGTCTCATTGGCGATGGGCGGCAGGATGTTCTTGATGACCTGCATCAGAATCACCTTGAAGAAGATCTGGGACTTGGTCATACCCAACACCTGCCCGGCTTCATACTGACCCTTCGCAATGGATTCAATACCGCCGCGGTAGATCTCGCTGAAATAACAGGCATAATTGATGATAAACGCCGCAAGCGCTCCGAAAAAGTACGCCGCCGATACATTTCCGCCGAATATCGCCCAGCGGGTCAGGGGCATGCCAAACGCAATACCCGGCAGATATACAATGATCATCAGCTGCAGCAGAAGGGGCGTGCCGCGGATGATGTAGACAAAACCTTTGACAAGATACCGCAGAGGTTTGATCTTGCTCATGGTGCCGAAGGAAAACACAAGTCCCAGAGGCAGGGAGAAGATCAGGGTCAGGAAAAACAGACCAAGCGTCATCTTGAAACCATTCAGCAGCTGAACCGTTACATACCAAACCTCCGCCCAGTCAATATCATACAGCCAGCTCATGAATGAGATCCTAAGCATTAAATTCGTCATAAATGTAGTAGAATGAAATCAGTCTGCCGCATCCGCACCAGAAAGGGGGACACGGCAGACAACGGTTTATGTTCGGATGGATACTCAGCCGTTTACAGCTGCTTTGTACTGTTCCAGACGGCCGTACTTTTCAGCAATGGCTTCCAGAGTACCGTCTTCGATGAACTTGGCAATGATGTCGTTTGCTTCTTCGATCAGGTCGGAACCTACGCGGAAGCCAATGGCATACAGTTCGTCGGTCAGGTCGATGCTGTCTACGATAACCATGTCGGCGTAGTCACCGGAACCAACGGATGCAGTTGCCATGGAGTGGTCAACAACGATTGCGTCTACGTTGCCGGCCTTCAGTTCCAGCAGAGCAGCTGCCTGGGTATCAGCGCCAACGTAGGTTGCCTTGGACAGATTTTCGTCAGCGGCAACAGCGGATTCACCGGCGGAACCTGCTTCAGCGGCAATCAGGGCACCTGCCAGGCTTGCGGTATCTACATAAACATCCGCCTTGTCAGCCTTGATAACGATGCACTGTTCGTTGGTCAGGTAGGGAGTGGTGAAGCCCATGTTTTCCTTACGTTCTTCGGTTACGGTCAGACCGTTCCAGATGGCGTCGATGTTGCCGGACTTCAGTTCGGTTTCCTTCATTTTCCAGTCGATGATCTGGAATTCTGCCTTTACGCCCAGTTCTGCGCAGAGCGCTTCTGCAAATTCGGTGTCAAAGCCGATCAGGGTCTCGCCGTCTTCAGCGTAGTAGTTCATGGGTTCGTACAGGGTGATACCGATCACCATTTTGCCATTTTCCTTGATGGCAGCCAGGTCGCCGGTACTGCCGCAGGAAAACAGACATGCGGACAGCATCAGCATGGAAAGTACAAGTGCAAGAATCTTTTTCATTTTTTGATTTCTCCTTAAAAATGTTCTTTTGATAATGATCAGTGCTTTATCACACTAAAGTAGTAATATGATAGCACATCTTCCCGTATTTGTCAATATGTTTTTGGTTTTTCTGAAGATAAATTTTCCCCTCTCCCTTACGGATAAGGAAAGAGGGGAAAGAATTCGCTTATGTTGACAAATACATGGTCCGGAATTTGCTGTCTTCCACGATTACCGAGTACAGCGGTTTGTATTCACCGTCCAGCAGTTCCGTATAGAATTCCACTTTCCGTGACGGTACGGTTTTCGATTCGTCCGCCCAGAATTGTACTGTTATTACCGTGATACCGTCCCGTACTTCTTCGGATAGAACGGTGTAAATATAGGAGCCGCCGCCTCTGCCGATTCGTCTGTAGCCATTTTCGGTTTTCTCAAGGGTTTTATCATACTGCAATGTGTCTCGGTCTACCCCCAGATACTTTTCCGCATAATCCCCGATTTCTTCCTTTGTTCTCGGTTCATCGTTGCCGTATAAGACATCCAGTCTGCCTACAATAAAGTCGCACAATCCAAACTGCCGCTTGTTTTCAGCTGTCACCGGCGCAAAATCCCTGTCGGAACCTAAATCCAACAGATACCGTTCCGCCCGGGACATTTCCCACGGTGAAGATACGGTATACCGGAAGGTTTCTCTGGGTTTAAAGGTCACGTTCAACCCGCTTTTCCAGACAAGTTCGTGCTCTCCCACGGGGAAAACCTCACTTGTACTTTCCAGCACCTCAAAGGAGAGTACAAGAAAGGGATTGACGGATGCGGGGTCATCGGATGCCGGGATCATTTCGTTTTTCAGTTCGTATTCACCGATTTTCATGTTCCGCATATGGGAATACACTTCGGGTTCTACACCGCAGTACCGGGCAAAAGTTTCCCAGTCATTCCGCAGAAAGGCACAGATCATTCGGTGCATACCGGAGTCGTATATGTACCAGTCCGTGATTTCCATGAATTCCGCTTGGGTGGGCAGGCCGTAGTACAGCTTTGTCTGTTCGTCCGACTGGTATTCCCGGATGAGGAAATATTCTCTCTGCATCTCCTCGTCCCCGAACAGATACTGTACATTATACGCCGGGATCGGGTCGGTACTTTGCTCCAGTATATCGCTTACCGTTTTTTCATCCAGATAAAAATAGGATATAAAGTTCAGAATATTGAATTCTTCCGTACCGGCGTAGGTCTGACGGAAGGTTTTGTAGGCTTCTTCTCCCACGCAGTCGATCAGTTCGTCCGTTATGGTGTGGAAAGTATAGGTATGCACGCAGTTTTCATCGGGAAGCCATTCTTCCGTGCGGCAGCCGATACGGGATTCCTCTCTTACGAATATGTCGATAAAATCCTCATAATCGCCGAATATGCCCACGGGGTACTGTTCCGCTTTGTATCTGCCGGCTTCTCCGTATATATCGTACCAGTTATAGACGGATACGGCTTCTCTGTAGGCTTCTTCCGTGACCCCAAAATAGCGGCAGAAAGAGCGCTGGTTGAAGTCGAAAGTACCGGCGAAGGTTTTATCTGTATACTGCAGGTATTCTTCTTCGGAGACAAGGTTTGTCAGTTCTGTGCCGAGTCCAAACAGACCGCCGTGGAATTCCCCGAAGTATTCCTCCCCATCCGGTCCGATATACAGAGATGGGGTTTCGGCTTCAGTTTCAGGATTGGCTGTCGTTTCCCCAGTGACCGGGGTAGTGGTTTCCCGGGATTCTGTATCCCGGGGAATTACGTGGGGATTCTGACAGGATGACAGAAATACAGCGGTCAGGCAGAACAGAAGGATCGGTACAATAAATAATGTATATTTTCGGTTGAATACGGCTGTTTTTTGTTTCATGATGGCGTCCCCCTGGTGATTTTATTATCTATTGGACGAATATAAAGGGGAAAATGTTCCCGGTTTGGTATATGGTTGAAAAGAAAAATCGTGCAGCTGTCGATGAACGGCAGGCTGCACGGGAAGAGGAAGATTCTTTTCTTCTCTATTATACACGACATATTGTGCTTTGTCAATAGTATTTTAGCATTTTTTGGCATATCTTGTGAAACTAATTTTCGTGGAGGGATATATATTGTGGTCGGATGCTGCAGGAATAGGTCAGCCTGGATGAATATACGCCAATCCTGCATTTTTTCTATTCCATCACAGCTATTTCTGCTTATTTCGGGGAATTTTTCGTCATAATACTAATAAAAACACACAATCCCCCTTGACATATGCGTTTTTTGGGTATATAATATATATATGTTTGAATTCCGGAAGAAAGGACAGGCTGTATAATGTTTAAGCAGTATGCGTATTTTTATTACTTTATGAGCGCGATGGATCGTTGCATTGTACCGGGCCTGGCCAAATGACAGGACTTCGTGTATGGTAACCTCCACCGCCTTTCGTGTTGCATGAATGTGCGTGTGGAGGTTTTTTGTTTGGATTCTATAAGATATAAAGGATGGATTCGGTATGGATAAGCTGGAAATGGCAAGAGAAATCATCAGTACGGTGGACAAAGAAATTGCGTCCCTGTTCTGCAAGCGCATGGATGCGGTGCGGATGGTAGCGGAATACAAAAAGGAACGGGGACTGCCCATTTTCGATGCCGGCAGAGAAGCCGTTCTCCTTGCCAGAAATGCGGAGTATATTGCCGACGATGAGCTGAGATCCTATTATGTGAGCTTCCAGAAACACACCATGGAAGTATCCAAGACCTACCAGAGACGGCTGATCGAAGGGGTCAAGATTGCATACAGCGGTGTGGAAGGGGCTTTTGCCCACATTGCAGCCGGTCGGATCTTCCCCGACGGACAGACGGTTCCCTATGAGGATTTCCAGGCGGCGTATCAGTCGGTAGTGGACGGTGAGTGTGAATGCGCGGTACTGCCCATTGAGAACAGCTATGCCGGCGAGGTGGGTCAGGTGATGGATCTGATGTTCAACGGTTCTCTGTATGTCAACGGTGTATACGATCTGCCTGTGACACACAATCTGCTGGGTGTACCCGGTTCTTCTCCGGATACCATTACCACAGTCATCAGCCATCCCCAGGCGCTCAAGCAGTGCGGGGAATACATCAAGGCAAAAGGCTATGAAGTCATCCAGGCGACCAATACCGCCATTGCCGCCCAGACCGTTGCGGAAAAAGGCGATATTCACGCAGCCGCCATTGCCAGTGCGGAAACGGCGGAGCTGTACGATCTGAGGGTACTGGATCACGACATCAACGAAAGCAGTGTGAACACCACCCGTTTTGCCGTATTTTCCAGAGTGCCCAACCAATCGGCGAAGGGCAGGGACAAGAAATTCCTGCTGCTGTTCACGGTAAACAACGTCGCCGGTGCTCTTGCAAAAGCCATCAGCGTCATCGGGGAACACGGGTTCAATATGCGTGCCCTCCGCAGCCGTCCGCTGAAAGAGCTGGCATGGCAGTATTACTTCTACGTGGAAGCCGAAGGGGACGAAAACAGCGATGCCGGTAAGGAAATGCTTGCCGCTTTGTCCGATTATTGTGATATGCTGAAGGTTGTGGGCGGATATACTATGGAAGTCAGCCTGCAGAAAAAGAGAGGAGAAGAAGAATGATTTTATCCGTTCAGTTGGGGGAACGCAGTTATGACATTGTCATTGAAAGAGCTTCCCTGCAGAAAGTCGGCGAGCTGCTCCCTCTCCGCCGGAATGTTCTGATCGTTACCGACGAGGGTGTACCGGCAGAGTATGCGAAAACCGTTGCGGCACAGTGCAGAAATCCCGTAATCGTTACCGTACCCCAGGGTGAGGACAGCAAATCCCCGGCACAGTGGGAAGCACTGCTGAAGGTGATGCTGGACAAGGGATTCACCCGTAAGGACTGCGTGGTCGCGGTCGGCGGCGGCGTGGTGGGGGATCTTGCCGGATTTGTGGCGGCGTCCTATATGCGCGGTGTGGATTTTTACAACATTCCCACAACCACCCTGTCCCAGATCGATTCCTCCATCGGCGGCAAAGTTGCTGTAAATCTGGGCGGCATCAAGAATATCGTAGGTGCCTTCCATCAGCCGAAGAAAGTGGTCATTGACCCGGATGTGCTGGCTACTCTGCCCCGTCGGCAGGTGGTCAACGGACTGGCGGAAGCAGTGAAAATGGCGCTTACGTCGGATGCGGAGCTGTTTGCCCTGTTTGAAAAAGAAGATCCCATTGCCGCTATCGACACGGTGATCGTCCGTTCCCTGATGATCAAGAAATATGTGGTGGAACAGGACGAAAGAGAGATGGGTCTGCGCAAGATTCTCAACTTCGGGCACACCATCGGACATGGTATCGAGAGTGAAGAAGGACTACACGGGTATTATCACGGGGAATGCGTTGCGCTGGGCATGATTCCCATGTGTGCGCCGGCGGTGAGAGAACGGCTGATTCCGGTTCTGCAGAAGCTGGGTCTGCCTGTGGAATATCATTTTTCTCTGGAAAAGATAACAGAGGCCATGGTACACGACAAAAAATCCGAAGGGGACACCATTGCCGTTACCACTGTGGAAGAACCGGGAACATTCCATTTGACGAAAATCACCTATGAGGAACTGGAAAACCGCCTGAAGGTGTATGTGGGAGGAAAGGAAGCATGAAAAATACCTTTGGTCAGAGTGTTGCGCTTACCCTATTCGGTGAAAGCCACGGCGGACAGATCGGTGCGGTACTGGACGGTCTGGCACCCGGTATTCCCGTGGATGAGGCATTTATCGCCCATCAGCTTACCCTGCGCCGTCCCAAAGGCAGAATTTCCACTGCCCGTCAGGAGGAAGATCCTTTTGTGATTGCCAGCGGTGTATTTGATGGAAAGACCACCGGTACGCCCATTATGATCTCCATCCCCAATCAGAACACCAAAAGCAAGGATTACAGCGCCACGCGGTTTCTCGCCCGTCCGGGTCATGCCGATTACACCGCCAACTGCAAATACCACGGTTTCGAGGATTACAGGGGCGGCGGTCATTTCAGCGGTCGGGTCACAGCCGGACTGGTGGCGGCAGGTGCCATTGCCATTCAGATCCTCCGGAACAAGGGGATTGTGATCGGTACCCATATCCGCCGCTGTGCCGGTGTGGAAGATCGGGCATTCGGCGATCTGCCAGCGGATCTGGCGGCGGTGAACGAACTGGAATTTGCCGTACTGGACGAAATCCGGGCGAAGGAAATGGAAATGAAGATCACCCAGGCGGCGGAAATGGGCGACAGCGTGGGCGGTATTCTGGAAACTGCCGTCATCGGTATGCCTGCCGGTGTGGGCGAGCCGTGGTTTGATTCGGTGGAAAGCGTTCTGTCCCATATTCTGTTCAGCATCCCCGGTGTGAAGGGTGTGCAGTTCGGAATGGGATTTGACATGGCGGACCGCTTCGGCAGTGAAGTCAACGACAACTTCCGCATGGACGGTGAGAAAATCGTTACCGCCACCAACAACAACGGCGGCATCAACGGCGGTATTACCAACGGTATGCCTCTTCTCTTCTCCTGTGTCGTCAAACCCACGCCTTCCATCTACAAGGAACAGGAAACGGTGGATTTTGCCAGAATGGAAAATGCCCCTCTGCTTATTCATGGACGGCACGATCCTGCCATTATCCATCGGGCAAGAGTGGTCGTGGACAGTGTAACGGCGTTGGCGCTTTGTGATATGCTGGCGCAGAGATACGGAACGGATTATCTTGTGTGAAGCACGGCGCCTGATTGCTGTATCACACGATTATACAATAAATGAAGGTGAAAAGTATGACCTACGGCTGTATCGGGGAACATCTTTCCCACAGTTTTTCAAAAGAAATACACAACAGAATCGAAACCTATGAGTATACCATCAGAGAAGTCCCCAAGGAGGAACTGGATGCCTTTATGACGGCGAGAGAATTCACCGCCATCAACGTCACCATCCCCTACAAGCAGGATGTAATCCCATATCTGCACGAGATCAGCGATATCGCCCGTTCCATCGGGGCAGTCAACACCATTGTGAACCGGGACGGCAAACTGTACGGTTACAACACGGACTTTTTCGGGATGAAAAGCTGTATCACCCGTGCCGGGATCTCCCTTGCCGGGAAAAAGGTACTCATCCTCGGCACCGGCGGTACTTCCCGTACGGCACGTGCTGTTGCCGAAGCCATGGATGCCGGGGAGATTATCGTGGTCAGCCGCACAGAAAAGCCCGGTGTGATCACCTACGAACAGGCTTCCCGTCAGCACTGGGACGCCGGTGTGATCCTGAACACCACTCCTGTGGGAATGTATCCGAATCCCGGTGTATCTCCGGTGGATATAAACTGCTTCCCCAATCTGTCCGGCGTGTTTGATGCGATTTACAACCCTCTCGCTTCCCGTCTGATTATGGATGCCAGGGAAAAGGGCATTCCGGCGGAAGGCGGGTTATATATGCTGGTTGCCCAGGCGGTATTTGCGGCGGAAAAGTTCACAGGCAAGACCTATGAGCCGGAGATTATTGAAGAAACCTACAGAGAGATCTTCCTTTCCAAGCAGAATATTGTTCTGACCGGTATGCCGGCGTCCGGGAAAACCACGGTGGGCAGGCTGCTGGCGGAAGAGACCGGACGTACTTTTGTGGACACGGATGTGGAAATCGTGAAGAAGTACGGCATGGAAATTCCGGAGATTTTCGAGAAATTCGGTGAAGCCGGTTTCAGAGAACGGGAACGGGATGTGGTTGCCGAGGTGGGGAAGAACAGTGCTTTGGTGATCGCTACCGGCGGCGGTGCGATTCTTCGGGATGACAACATGGATGCACTGCGGCAGAACGGGAAGATCTACTTTTTGGATCGGCCTTTGGACAAGCTGCTTCCTACGGCGGACAGACCTACTGCCAATTCTGCTGATGCGATACGCAGGCGGTATGCGGAGCGTTACGGGCGGTACTGCGGTACGGCGGATGTGATTGTGCCGATGAATGAGGACCCGGAGATCAACGCGGAGAAGATTTTGAGTTTACACAGATAGGAGAACCATCATGAAAATTCTGGTTATCAACGGTCCCAATATCAATATGTTGGGTATCCGTGAACCTGCTATATACGGAAAAGAAAATTTCGCTTCCCTGATCGCCAAGATCGAGAAGCACTGCGCGGACAACGGCATTGCGGTGGAAACCTACCAGTCCAATCACGAAGGGGATCTGGTGGATCGGATCCAGGCGGCTTACGGGAACATCGACGGCATCGTCATCAACCCCGGCGCCTATACCCATACCAGTGTCGCCCTTCTGGATGCACTGAAGGCTGTATCCATTCCGACGGTTGAGGTACACATCTCCAAAGTGGACGAGCGCGAACCTTTCCGGCAGATCAGCTATGTACGCTACGCCTGCGTGAAGACCATCACCGGCAAGGGCACGGACGGGTATCTGGAAGCCATTGATTATCTGGCGCAGACTGTGGGGGATGGAAAATGAACGTCCGTATTACTCCCTCCCTTCTGCACGGTACGGTCCAGGCGCCTCCTTCCAAAAGTATGGCACACAGACATCTGATCTGCGCGGCTCTGGCGGACGGAATCAGCGTTGTGGGCGGTGTGGACTATTCCGAGGATATTCTCGCCACCATGGACTGTATGACAGCCTTCGGCGCCAAATTCACCACGGACGGCAGTACCGTAACCGTGGACGGCAGGGGAATGTTCCGCGGAGACGGCGCAATTCTGAACTGCCGGGAAAGCGGAAGTACCCTGCGGTTTCTCCTGCCCATGGCTTTATGCTGCGGCAGACCCATGACATTCCGGGGCAAAGGGCGGCTGATGGAACGGCCCATGGATATTTACGAAGACCTGTGCCGGGAGAAGGGATTTTCCTTCACACGCGCACCGGGGGAAATCACGGTATGCGGCAATCTGACCCATGGGGAATACAGGATCCGGGGAGATATCAGCAGCCAGTTCATAAGCGGCATGATTCTCGCTCTGGCGACCCGTTCCGGTGACAGCCATATCGGAATACTCCCCCCCTTTGAAAGCCGTTCCTACGTGCTTCTGACCATTTCTGCACTGGAAAAAGCCGGGATTCCGGTTCGCTTCACGGATGAATATCACATTTATATTCCCGGCGGACTGCAGTTTGCGCCGTTTTCCGGGGATGTGGAAGGGGATTTTTCCAATGCGGCTTTTCTGGATGCCTTCAACTGTATCGGGTGCGATGTACGGGTCGGCGGTCTGGCGGCGGACAGTCTGCAGGGGGATCGGGTATATAAGGAACATTATCCTGCATTATGTGCCGGCGCGCCTGTGATTGATATTTCCGACTGTCCCGATCTTGGTCCGGTTCTGCTGGCGGTGGCTGCTCTGAAAAACGGCGGCGTTTTCACCGGTACAGCAAGACTGGCGGTTAAGGAAAGCGACCGTGGTGCGGCGATGGCAGAGGAGCTTGCCAAGGTGGGTATCACTCTGGTTTGTGAGGAGAACCGGATCACAGTCCCCGGCGGACAGGTACTTCATGCGCCCGAAACCATCATCGACGGACACAACGATCATCGGATTGTCATGGCGATGGCAGTGGTGCTCAGTGCTGTGGGCGGTGAAATCGCCGGTGCGGAAGCAGTTCGCAAAAGTTATCCAGGATTTTTTGAAGATATGGAATGTCTGAGCGGAAAGGTTGAGATACTATGATTATTGATGTAAACAAAAAAGTGATGATTGTGGGACTTGGGCTTCTGGGCGGAAGTTATGCCGAAGCTCTGAAACGGTTCGGTTTTCACATTTCCGCCATTACGAAGTCCCAGAGTTCCATCGATTATGCCCTGGAAAAAGGACTGATCGACGAAGGGACTACGGCAATTAATCCCCGGATGATCGGGGAAGCGGATCTGCTGATCTTCGCGTTGTATCCCCACGTATTTGTGGAATGGATCCGGGAAAATCAGAAATACTTCAAGCCCGGCGCGCTGATCACGGACGTAACCGGTGTCAAAGGCAGTATTGTATACAAGATTCAGGATATGCTTCGGGAAGATGTGGAATTCATTGCCGCGCACCCCATGGCAGGACGGGAAGTTTCCGGGGTGGAAAACAGTACGTCGCGGATTTTCATCGGTGCGAACTACATTGTCACCCCCACCGAAAAGAACACCCCCGAAGCGATTGCCACCTGTAAGGAATTGGGTCTTCTGCTGGGGTTCACCAATGTAGCGGAGCTTTCGCCGGAAGAACATGACGAAATGATCGGTTTCCTCTCCCAGCTGACCCACTGTATTGCCGTTGCCCTGATGACCTGTAATGACAAGGAAAACATGGAGAAGTTCACCGGTGACTCTTTCCGGGATCTGACGCGAATTGCGCGGATCAACGAGTATATGTGGAGCGAGCTGTTTATGGAAAACAGAGATGCACTTCTCGACCAGATGGATTTATTCCTGAAGCAGTTTGTTTCCCTGCGTGACATGATTGCCGACGGAAATATGGAAGATATGCAGGAAATGATGCGTCAGTCTACAGCAAGACGGGCGTTGTTTGATAAAAAGTAAAGAAACGGAGATTTTGTGTTATGAATATGATTTTTGAAAGAAAACTGCCCATCCCCATGGATGTGAAGAAGATGTACCCTCTGACCGCCGAACAGCAGCAGGTCGTTACCCGGAGAGAAAAGGAGATCGCGGATATTTTCACCGGTGCGTCCGACAAGTTCCTTCTGATCATCGGTCCCTGCTCTGCGGACAATGAAGACAGTGTACTGGATTACATCAGTCGTCTGGCAGAGATCCAGGAGAAGGTTAAGGATAAGGTATACATTATTCCCCGTATCTACACAAATAAGCCCAGAACCACAGGGGATGGCTACAAGGGTATGCTGCACCAGCCCGACCCCAACGAAAAACCGGATATGTACAAGGGTATCGTTACCATCCGCGAACTGCACATCCGTGCCTTGAAGGAAACGGGATTCACCTGTGCGGACGAAATGCTGTACCCGGAAAATTACCGGTATCTGAACGATATTCTGGCGTATGTAGCCATCGGCGCCCGTTCTGTGGAAAATCAGCAGCACCGTCTGACCGCCAGCGGTTTGTCCATTCCGGTTGGTATGAAGAACCCCACCGGCGGCGATCTGTCCGTTATGATGAACGCCATCACAGCCGCGCAGCACGCCCACACGTTCATCTACCGCGGCTGGGAGGTACATTCCCAGGGTAACCCCCTGAGCCATGCCATCATGCGCGGCTATGTGAACAAGCAGGGTCATTCCATGCCCAACTATCATTTTGAAGATCTGCTGAATCTGTGCGAGATCTACGCAGCCAGCGGTCTTGCCAATCCTGCCGCCATCATTGACACCAACCACGCAAACTCCGGTAAAAAGTATCTGGAACAGCCCCGTATCGTGAAGGAAGTTCTGTACAGCTGCCGCCACAGTGCCGATATCAAAAAAATGGTCAAAGGCTTCATGATTGAAAGCTACATCGAAGACGGCGCCCAGAAAATCGGCGAATGCATCTATGGTAAGTCCATCACCGACCCCTGCCTCGGCTGGGAAAAGACAGAACGCCTGATTTACGACATTGCTGAATTGGTTTGAGGGATCGTTAATTTTTTGGGGGAAGAAAAACTTTTTGAAAAAAGTTTTTCTTCCCCCAAACCCCTATCTTTTCAAAAACTTTGAAAAGATCTGAAATGGTTTTTATGTGTATGTCCTCACCATGCGTAATATTCTTGCACATAATTTTGGGGAGTTTATAGAAAAGTCAGAGAGTGTACAGAAAAGAACTTTTCAAAACGGCATTATTGTGCTATAATTAGTATGAGCTGATGACTCTGTATTGTATTCTTTTGTCTTTTTTCCCGGTTACCCGTTATGAGAGTGGGTTTATCAGCGAATGATCAATTTAAGGAGTTACATTATGAAAAAATGCATTGCGATGTTCCTTTTTATGGTTTTATTGTCTGCCGGACTGTATGGTTGTTCCAGCGATGTTCCGGAGGAGACCCTTGAAACCAAGCCGACGATCGTTGAAACCAAACCGGCAGAAACCGAACCGCCTGTGGAAGAAACAGAACCTCCAGTGGATGTGGAAACGGCACAGGCACTTCTGGCAGAAAGACTGGCTATAGATGCCAACCGCCTTACAATTACCAATATGGCGTATACAGAATTTTCCGATACCTTTTTTACTTTTGATTTTACGTATTCTGACAGTGTTACTTATGCCCCCCTTGTCACTTCGATGAATGTCAAGATGGTCTATACTCTTGACAGTGCAACAGGTGAATGGACATATGATCATTATGGACTATCTCTTGGGGATATTGAAAACATGGATTATCTGCTCGGTGAATGGTTTTATGAAGAAGATTATTCTCTGAATATCAAAGATATCTCCGACAAAGAGGTTACTTATGATTACTGTATAGACGGTGTCAGCGGTACCGCTACTTCATTGTACGCCCTTTCGATAGATGGCAGAGCAGGCGGATATAACGGTGTAAAGCTGATTCTGATCAGTCCTGCTGCGTGTGAACAGTTATTTTTCTTCTCGGAAGCCGCTTCTCCCGATAGTGCTTACTGGTGTATTGACAACTCTTATGAAATGGTGCGTCCAAGTGAGGAGATCATTTTGAGCGAACGCGCACAGCTGGCGATCGACCAAATTCTGTCGTATTACAAATTTATGTCGCTGTCTTTTGAGCATATCGAACTGCAATATGACCGTGATCTGCCAAACGGTTATCACGAAGTTTGCATTCATGCCACCACAACTGCTCATGCCCCTCTTGAAGTGACGTATTCTTTGGTTTGTACAGCGGTCAACCTTGGATACAGTTCTTCTTACGATATTGTCGATATCAAGAACCTCTACATAATGGAGGGTACATGGGAATACAATGATGAGGATGTTTCCATAAAATTCACGACAAGCAATGCGGATATGGACGGGATCGATATTGCATACGAGATCAACGGTGCAGAAAACAAACAGCACTGCAGCTTTGCTGAAATTGTAAGCAATTATTCCCAGGATGACAAATATTTCTGTATTCCTCTGTCAGAAACGATCGAAGGGTATGATCTCATGTATTGTATTTCCTTCAACGATCGTGCTTCTGCTGGCTGGTATATAGACAGAGATACCAGGCTCAACAAAGTGAACTGAAACAAAAAGGGAGACCGGCGGGTCTCCTTTCTATTTGGTGATCATTATTTACAGAGCATAATAATACAGTACAATATCCTCATATCGGTCATCCATACGGAAGCCGCCGGGGATCGTGCCGAGGGTTACAAAACCCAGCTTTTCATAAATATGCCGCGCTGCTTCATTGGTCTTGACCACCGCATTGAACTGCAGCAGACGGAAACCTTTCTCTTTTGCCGCTGCCAGACAATGCCGTACCAATGCTTCGCCAGCACCAAGTCCGCGGCAATTCCGCTTCACCGCATAACTGGCATTACCAATATGCCCGCAGCGTCCAATATTGTTGGGATGGAGAATATAAAGTCCAACAACCTGCCCATCCTGCTCAGCCACCGCGCAGCAGGTCTGTTCCCCGAAGAAAACCTCCGCTTCCTCAACCGACAGACAATCCAGCTGCGGAAAAGCAATTCCATCTTCCACAACCTGATTCCAGATCTCCCGCATCGCCGGCACATCTTCACTCCGATAAAACCGCACAATCATAAAAAATCCCCCACAAATCTAACATAAATACATTATACTCCAAACCCCACCCCATGTCAACCATATTCATCGTTTTTAAAGAGGGTGGGTGCAGAGTTGTTGCAAGTATAATTTTTGGGGGAAGGAAAACTTTTAAAAACTAAGAAAAAGAGCACAAAACTGTTATTTGTAAACCTGCATCCCTTAAATCAATCTAATATTTCTGTTGCTAATCCCTTTTTTGAAGTTTTTTGAAAAGAGGGAGGGGTGCAGGGGAGGGGGAAATACTTTTTCGCAAAAAGTGTTTCCCCCTCCCCTGCTTAATGCAACAGCCTCTGCAAAAAAAGAAAACAAAAACACCGGACTCTGATGAATCCGGTGTAGGTTGGTGAAGATTAGTCTACGAGCTTGATGAGAGCCATTTCGGCTGCATCACCGCGGCGGGGACCGAGCTTATAGATCTGTGTATAACCACCAGTGCGGTCTGCGTACTTGGGCGCAGTTTCGTCGAAGAGCTTCTTTACAACATCTTCTTTGGTGATGTATGCGAGAGCAGCACGACGGCTTGCAAGGGTGTTCTTCTTGCCAAGGGTAATCATCTTTTCAGCAATGGCACGAACTTCCTTAGCGCGAGTCAGGGTGGTTTCGATGGAACCGTTCTCGATGAGGTAGGTTACCATACCACGCAGCATAGCGTTTCTGTGAGCCGTGGGTCTGCCGAGTTTTCTGGTACCGGGCATTTTCCATGTCCTCCTTTTGCTTACTTATATCCGTCCGGTTTTCACCGTCGGAAAATCGCCCAACAATCAGGGCTTTACTCAATCTTCTTATATCTGCACTGCCATTTCAGCGCAAACCGGGGTATACCGTAGTTTTCGGTATCCTAACCGGCTTGATCATTCTTCCTCTTTCTTGAGGTCGAGACCGAGAGAGTGCAGCTTCTGGATAACTTCTTCCAGCGACTTCTTACCGAGGTTACGAACCTTCATCATGTCGTCCTCAGTTCTGTTGATCAGGTCTTCTACGGTGTCTATGCCGGCACGCTTCAGGCAGTTGAAACTACGTACGGACATATCAAGCTCCTCAATGGTCATCTCAAGAACCTTTTCTTTGATGGTTTCTTCGCGTTCAACCATGATTTCCGCATTCTTTGCCTCGTCGGAGAGATCGACGAACAAATTGAGATGCTCGTTGAGTATCTTGGCGCCGAGAGAAATCGCTTCTTTCGCCAAAATCACACCGTTGGTCAGCACTTCCAGAGTCAGTCTGTCGTAGTCTGTGTTGCTGCCTACGCGGGTGTTTTCGACGGTATAGTTTACGTTATAAACCGGAGTGTAAATCGAGTCTGTGAAAATGGTGCCGATGGGAGCGGATGCACCCTGACTGATCGTCTGGTACAGCTGCTTGTTCTTTTCCTGGGATACATAACCGCGGCCGTGGTCGAAGGTCAGTTCCATACGGAAACGTACGTTTTCACCAACTGTCGCAATGTGATGATCCGGATTCAGGATCTCAATATCTGCATCCTGCTTGATATCGCCCGCCGTGATGTCACAAGCACCTGTGCTTTCGATGACAACCATCTTGGGTTCATCAGTATGCAGCTTGGCGGTAATGCCCTTAACATTCAGTACGATCTCGGTAACGTCTTCCTTTACACCGGGAATGGTGGAAATTTCATGAAGTACGCCGTCGATCTTGATGCTGGTTACCGCAACGCCGGGAAGGGAACTGAGCAGTACGCGACGAAGAGAGTTACCAAGCGTAATGCCGTAACCTCTTTCCAGGGGTTCGATGATGAACTTCCCATTTGTACCGTCTTCGCTTAAATTGATTGTCGCAATATTCGGCTTTTCTATCTCAATCATTAATAATAACCCTCCGTTTCTAATTTTTGCGAATCCACATATTTTTGGGGAATACTACGATTCTTGCAAAATACATGCCTGTGCTCTGCGTCAGCTGAACTTCACTCCAAACCGTTTCTGCCATATGGATGGGGAAAACTGTCCCGCAGAGCAGCGCTTTGGGTAGGTTATTACTTGGAGTAAAGTTCGACGATAAGCTGTTCTTCGAACGGGAAATCTACATCGTCTCTCTTAGGCATAGCGATCATCTTTGCAGATGCGTTTGCCTGATCTACTTCCAGCCACTTCGGGGTAACTGCGGTTTCGGATGCTTCGATCAGAGCCTTGAACTTTTCAGAACCCTTGCTCTTTTCCTTTACAGCAACTACATCGCCAACCTTGCAGATGATGGACGGAATGTCTACCTTCTTGCCGTTGAGGGTGAAGTGTGCGTGACGGATCAGCTGACGAGCTTCCTTACGGCTGGATGCCAGACCCATTCTGTATACCAGGTTGTCCAGACGGCATTCCAGAATTGTCAGCAGGTTTTCACCGGTAACACCAGCGGTCTTATCAGCCTTTACATAGTAGGACTTGAACTGCTTTTCCTGTACACCATAGTAGCGGCGTGCAGTCATCTTTTCTCTGTGCTGGAGGCCATATTCCTTGATCTGCTTGCGGCCTGCACCATGCTGACCGGGAACGGTCGTACGGCGGGCAACGGCACACTTATCAGATAAGCAGCGATCTCCCTTGAGGAAAAGCTTCTTGCCTTCTCTGCGGCAGAGCTTGCAGGAAGGACCTGTATATCTTGCCATATTATTTTCCTCCTAAATTTCCTTATACTCTTCTACGCTTGGGCGGACGGCATCCGTTGTGGGGGATGGGGGTAACGTCCTTGATCAGGGTGATGTCCAGACCGGCAGTCTGCAGCGCACGAATAGCGGCTTCACGTCCGTTACCGGGGCCCTTAACGTAAACTTCAACAGTCTTCATACCATGTTCCATAGCGCCCTTTGCAGCAGCTTCAGCAGCGGTCTGTGCAGCGAAGGGAGTGTTCTTCTTGGAACCCTTAAAGCCCATGCCGCCGGAGGATGCCCATGCTACGGTGTTACCCATAACATCAGTGATGGTTACGATGGTATTGTTGAAGGTAGAACGGATATGTGCATGACCTTTTTCAATATTCTTCCGGTCACGACGCTTCTTGATGACTTTCTTAGCGACTTTAGCCATTTCGTTCTCTCACTCCTTTATTACTTCTTCTTGTTAGCAATCGTCTTAGCGGGACCTTTTCTGGTTCTTGCGTTGGTCTTGGTTCTCTGACCACGAACCGGCAGGCCTTTTCTGTGACGAATGCCGCGGTAGCAGTTGATTTCTACGAGACGCTTGATGTTCATGGCAACTTCACGACGAAGTTCACCTTCTACAGTGTAGTTGTTTTCAATTTCGTCACGCAGCTTTGCGATGTCGTCTTCGGTAAGATCCTTTGCTCTGATGTCAGGATTGATGCCTGTCTTTGCCAGGATATCCTTGGAGCTCTTCAGACCGATACCGTAAATATAGGTAAGAGCGATCTCGACACGCTTGGAATTCGGAATATCAACACCGGATATACGAGCCATATGCTTCTTCCACCTTTCTCGAAATTAACCCTGTCTCTGCTTGTGCTTGGGGTTCTCACAGATCACCATAATGCGACCGTGACGCTTGATAACTTTGCACTTTTCGCAGATCTTTTTTACGGAAGGCTTAACTTTCACAGTATTTTTCCACCTTTCTCTTGTTCATCTGAGTATTGATCCCCCGTGCCGGTGAAATGCGAAATCCCGACACCGGAAACAGAACAAGGCTCAGCTCCCTGTTCTTCGGATAAAAGAGTCTTTCTGTCACACCTGTCTGCTCGCTCTGTCCACCCGGTCATCTACCTCTTATATAAGGTATGCTCCGGATAACCCTCCGGCGGAATGCAAGTTTTCCGCGTTTCGGAAACCCTTTCGGATTCAGAACTGTGCAGCCGTTACACGCAGCCACGTGTGCCGGATTAACCCTTTGTTCTCCATGTGATTCTGCCCTTGGTGGGGTCATAGATGGATACTTCCACCGTAACCTTATCACCGGGAAGAATTCTGATATAATTCATCCTGAGTTTACCGGAAATATGAGCCGTCACGATCATATCATTGGGAAGCTTTACTTTGAATGTTGCATTCGGCAGTGCTTCCACGATCGTACCTTCGAATTCAATTACGTCATCCTTAGGCAAAAGCGTCTCCTCCCCATTGTGTGCAATTTTTTTGCTTTAGCATTTTCAAAAAATGCCATAGCACACCGTCTTAATATTATACGTGAAAACCTTCATTATGTCAATACAGATTTGATTTTTTTATGCATCAAACCAGCATTTTCTCTGTTATAGTCATATTTGGCAACCAATTCTGCTGCTTTTTTGTCAGAATAGTCAATCCGGAATTCCGCTATTTCGCTCTCTGTCAGATGTGCGATGACCCGTACATGGGACAGATGCTTGATTTTCGGTTTTTCCAGCCGGTGGAGGGTTCCGTTCACCACTTTTACGGTGGGATACCCCCGTTCCATGCCTTCCCCGATAACGAGGAACACGCGGAATCTGTCTCTGCCGGCAACGGACTGCACTACTGTGCCAAATGCGGCTGTACCATCCCGTGGCATATCAATCCACCTTGGTCAGCAGGATCACACCGTCTGCAGTGAGCGCCACAGAGTGCTCATAGTGGGCAGACAGGGAACCGTCCTTGGTAACCACAGTCCAGTGATCCGGGCGCTCGATCACTTCCGGGCCGCCCATATTTACCATCGGCTCAATGGCAATGGTCATGCCGCGGCACAATCTCGCACCACGTCCGGCTGTTCCGAAGTTGGGAACATTGGGATCTTCATGAAGGTCTGCGCCGACACCGTGACCGACGTACTTTTTGACCGTGGAGAAACCGTTTTCTCTGACGTAGGTATCAATGGCATTGCCGATATCACCGATACGTCCGGCTTCCACATTGATGGCAGCTACACCCAGTTCAAAACTGTGTTTGGTGACGTCGATCAGTCTCTGTGCTTCCGGAGCGATCTTTCCAACCCCGAAGGTATTGGCGCTGTCTCCGTGGAAGCCGCCGATGAACGCACCCACGTCAATTTTCACAATGTCGCCTTCCTTCAGAACACGATTCGGTGAAGGGATCCCGTGGATGACTTCATTGTTGATGGAAATGCAGGCACTGGCGGGAAATCCGCCGTAACCCAGGAAAGAGGGTTTGGCACCGCATTTTTCGATATGCTGCCGGATCTTGTCGTCGATCTGTTTTGTAGTTACGCCTTCCTTGACCATTTCGCGGGCCAGGTAAAGGGCTTCACCGGTAATTCTGCCTGCCAGCTTCATCCGACGGATCTGGTCAGCGGTTTTCACAATAATCATAAAACTATATGCCTTCTATCTTTGCCAACTGTTATGCCAGTGCTTCCAGTGTCAGGGAAGTGGTATCGTCCAGCTTTTCCTGACCGTAAACCAGTTTCAGCAGACCCTTTTCCTGATAGAAATCCTTCAGGGGTTCGGTCTGTTCGTGGTATACCACAAGGCGGCTCTTAACCACTTCCGGATCGTCATCGGAACGGATGGTCAGAGGTTCGCCGCAAGCGCAAAGCTCGCCCTTGGGGGAAGGATTGTACTTGGTGTGGTAGGTTGCACCGCACTTCTTACATACCCGTCTGCCGCCCATACGTTCCATGATGGACTCGTCAGCCACTTCGATGGAAATGACATCGGTGATTTCCACGCCCATTTCGTCCAGAGCTGCTGCCTGGGGAACGGTACGCGGGAAACCGTCCAGAATGAAGCCGTTGGCACAGTCGGGTTTTGCCAGCCGTTCCTTGATGATGTCGATTACGACTGCATCGGGAACCAGCTCGCCCTTGTCAATATAACTCTTGACCCGCAGACCCAGTTCACTTCCTGCTGCGATCGCTTCACGGATCATAGCGCCGGTGGAAATGGAGGGAATTGCGAATTTTTCAGAAATGATTTCTGCCTGGGTACCTTTGCCGGCACCGGGCGCGCCCAGAAGAATGAGGTTAATTTTTCTCATTATAACTCCTAATCAGCGTTTGATTGATAAAAACCCAAACAGGCAGGAAAACGGCAGGGAAGACAATTAAGTTCTCCGCCGCCGTTTCCCGCTGTTTCAAAAACAATACCGTCGGTATTATTCAAGGAATCCTTTATAATGACGCATGGTCATCTGTGCTTCGATTTCGCGGATGGTTTCCAGAATTACACCGCAGAGGATGATAACGGAAGAACCACCGAATGCGAGACCGGACATTGCGCCGCGGGTAACGATGTTAGCCAGCAGCGGAACAACTGCAATAATGCCAAGGCACAGAGCGCCGATAAAGGTTACACGGGACAAAATCTTGGTGATAAACTCCGCAGTCGGACGACCGGGACGAATACCGGGAATGAATCCGCCGTTTGCCTTCATGTTGTTGGAAACTTCTACGGGGTTGAAAGAAATGGAGATGTAGAAGTATGCAAATGCAACGATCAGAACAAAGGTCAGGATCGCATAGAACACGCTATCGGCTGCGAACAGGCCGAGGAAGCCAGCCCAGAAGGAGCCTTCCGCGGGTGTGGGCAGGAACATAGCGATGGTCTGGGGAATCGTAATGATAGAGTTCGCGAAGATGATGGGCATAACGCCGGTCATGTTGACCTTGATGGGCAGATTGGAGGACTGGCCGCCATATACTTTTCTGCCGACAACTTTCTTTGCGTACTGTACCGGAATACGACGTTCACTGTGTGTCATCCATACGATGAATGCAACCATTGCAATCGCAAAGACTACGATCACTACAGCGAGGATGATACCAAGCCACATGGGGATGGTACCGGTGGTGTCGTCTGCCTTCAGGTAGGTACCCTGACCGGTAACGAGCGTCCAGAGGGTGCTGACACCGGCAGGCAGACGGGAGATGATATTGGCGAACAGGATCATGGAGATACCGTTGCCGATACCGTCTTCATTGATTTTTTCAGCAAGCCACATAACCAGAGAAGAACCGGCACAGTAGCTGAGGATGATAACAAATGCAGCGAACACGGAAGTGTCAACAATAACACTGTTCGCCTTCAGCAGCTGGTAATAACCAAAAGCGGTGATCAGACCCAGCGCTACGGTTACATAACGGGTGATCTGATTGATCTTCTTCTTGCCTTCTTCCCCTTCTTTGGAAAGTCTTTCCAGATAAGGGATAGCGATGCAGAGAAGCTGCATTACGATGGATGCTGTGATATAGGGGTTGATACCAAGAGCAAAAAGCGTTGCATTCGCAAATGCGTTACCAGTGATAAGATTGAGGTACTGGAAAATGGATCCGCCAGTTGCAGACATATACAGACTGAGCATGTTGGAATCCACATAAGGGATCGGGATTGCGGTACCTACGCGGTACAGCACAATGATGAACAAAGTAAACAGCAGTTTCTTTTTCAGATCCGCTACTTTCCACGCATTTTTGATTGTCTCAAACACTTTATACCACCTCGGTCTTTCCACCAACCGCTTCTATCTTTTCCTTTGCGCTTGCTGAAAAGATGGTAGCTTCAACGGTTAATTTTTTAGTGATTTCGCCGTTGCCGAGGACCTTCAGACCGTCTAAAGACTTCTTAATAATGCCGGCAGCCATCAGGGCTTCCAGATTAACGGTATCACCGTCATTAAAATACTTATTCAGGGTTTCAACATTTACAATGGCATATTCCTTTGCAAAATGGTTCTTGAAACCTCTCTTGGGCAGCTTTCTGTACAGAGGGAGCTGACCGCCTTCGAAACCAATACGAACACCGCCGCCGGAACGAGCGTTCTGACCCTTGTGACCCTTACCGGCAGTTTTGCCGTTACCGGATCCAGGACCTCTACCCTTCCGGAAACCTTCCTTAACGGAACCGGGTGCCGGAGAAAGTTCATGGAGCTTCATACGTGTTTTTCCTCCTTACTAAAAATCCTTCTATAAAATTTCTTTCGGAGGGCTTACGCCTTCTCCACGGATACCAGGTGAGCGAGTACCTTAACTTTACCGTCAAGCACCGGACCTGCTGCGTGAACGATGGAATCACCGATCTTACGCAGGCCGAGGGAGGCGGCAGTTGCCTTCTGGTTGGGCTTTGCGGCTATGAGACTCTTCTTCAGAGTGATTTTTACGTTTTCCATTCTCATAACCTCCTTATTCAGTTACCTGTTCCACGCTGATGCCACGGGTCTTAGCAACCTGTTCAGCAGTGCGGAGCATCTTCAGACCCTCAAAGGTAGCCTTAACTACGTTTACGGGGTTGTTGGAACGGAGGCACTTGGAACGGATATTCTTGATACCTGCCATTTCCATTACAACACGTACGGTCTTACCTGCGATGATACCGGTACCTTTGGGAGCCGGCTTCAGCAGAACCTTACCTGCACCGAATTCACCCAGAACTTCGTGGGGAATGGTGGTTTCGTTGAGGGAAACTTCGATCATATTCTTCTTTGCATCTTCAACAGCCTTACGAACAGCTTCCGGAACTTCGGCAGCCTTACCGATACCGTAGCCAACGTGACCGTTTTCATCGCCTACAACCATAACAGCAGCAAAGCGGGCGATACGACCACCCTTTACTGTTTTGGATACACGGCGGATGACAACCTGCTTTTCCTGCAGGTCGAGTTCTTCGGGATTAAATCTCTTAGCCATTTCGTCTCTCCAAATTTAATATTGAAATGATAATCTGCCGGGGAAACGGGAAGCAGCTTCCACACAGGCTCGGAATCTGTGTGACCTTGTCATAGGAAGCCGGCACACGGTAAACCGCCGTTTCACCGGGTGTACAAACCGGGGGCTTGCGTGAGCAGATCGGGGGATGAACTCAGAAGTTCAGACCGCCTTCTCTTGCACCTGCAGCAAGTTCCGATACACGTCCGTGATAGATATAACCGCCGCGGTCAAAGACTACAGCGTCGATACCCTTTGCCTTTGCTCTTTCAGCGATAGCCATGCCGACCTTCTTAGCAGCTTCCTTGTTGCTGCCGATGCCTTCAAAAGCCTTTTCGGTGGAAGAAGCGGCGCACAGGGTTACACCATTGACATCATCAATGATCTGTGCGTAGATGTGTGCGTTAGAGCGGTAAACAGCGAGACGGGGACGTTCAGCGGTACCGGACACTTTCGCACGTACTCTCTTATGTCTCTTAAGACGCTGCGCATTTTTATCCTTCTTGCTAACCATTTGTAACGTCTCCTTTCATTATTTACCGGTCTTTCCGGCCTTACGACGTACATGTTCGTCGCTGTACTTGATACCCTTACCGTGATAAGGTTCCGGAGGTCTCTTGGAGCGGATGTTCGCTGCAACGTGACCGCAGTACTGCTTATCAAAGCTCTTAACGATAATGGTATTTGCATCCGGAACGTCGAAGGTTACTTTGTCATCTTCGTTGAAGTAGATGGGATGGGAATGACCAACGTTCAGAACGATACGCTTGCCTTCCTTAGCTACTCTGTAACCAACGCCAACGATTTCCAGCTTCTTTTCATAGCCGTTGGAAACACCAACAACCATGTTATTGATCAGGGTGCGGGTCAGACCATGGAGAGCGCGGTTTTCTGCTTCGTCGTTAGGACGGGCAACAGTAACAACAGCGCCGTCAACCTTAACTGTCATAGCAGCAGGTGCGGTATAGGTCAGAGTACCCTTGGGACCCTTAACAGTGATGAGATTTTCATCGCCCACAGTTACGGTTACACCAGCGGGAACCGTAATAGGAGCTCTACCGATTCTTGACATAATGTGCCTCCCTTTCTCTTACCAGACAAAAGCGAGGATCTCGCCGCCTACATTTTCACGTCTTGCTTTTTTGTCGGTCATGATACCCTTGGAAGTGGAAACGATCGCGATACCGAGGCCGTTCATAACCTTGGGCATATCTTCGCAGTTGGAGTAGATACGAAGACCGGGCTTGGAAACACGGCGGAGACCGTGAATAACCTTCTGCTTACCGGCTTCATACTTCAGAGTGATACGGATGATGCCCTGCTTGCCATCTTCGATGACCTGCACGCCCTTGATATAACCTTCGCTCAGAAGAATATCGGCAATAGCCTTCTTCATGTTGGAAGCGGGGATATCAACGGTTTCGTGCTTTGCGTTATTCGCATTTCTGATACGAGTGAGCATATCGGCGATAACGTCAGAAATCTGCATAATTGTGTCCTCCTGTCATGCAAGTATAATTTTTTCTTGCTGCCCCACAGTTCTGACAAGAATTTTTACCTTTCCGATCAGCTTTGAGGGGCCGCACACAGAGGGTTAAAACTTACTGTTCTGCAAGTTTTCCTATCTGTGGGGAACGTATATTGCCTCCTTCGGGATTTCTCCCAAAAGAGGGGTATTGAAGGGGAACTGTATTTTCGTTATAGTTCCCCAGTCAATCGGGAAATTGGTTTACCAGGATGCCTTGCGCACGCCCGGGATTTCGCCCTTGTAAGCCAGCTCACGGAAGCAGATACGGCAGATACCGTACTTGCGGAGGTAAGCGTGGGGGCGGCCGCAGATCTTGCAGCGGTTGTACTCACGAGTGGAGAACTTCTGCTTCTTCTGCTGCTTGAGAATCATAGATGTTTTAGCCATTTATTCCTACCTCCTGAATTACTTAGCAAAGGGAGCGCCCATGAGAGTGAGCAGTTCCTTGGCTTCTGCGTCTGTCTGAGCAGTGGTAACGAAGCAGATGTCCATACCACGGATCTTCTCAACCTTATCGTATTCGATTTCGGGGAAGATCAGCTGTTCTTTCAGACCCAGTGCATAGTTACCGCGGCCATCGAAAGCGTCGGGGTTGATACCCTTGAAGTCACGTACGCGGGGCAGTGCGAAGTTGAACAGTCTGTCCATGAATTCGTACATCTTTTCGCCGCGGAGAGTAACCTTTACACCGATCTTCATGCCTTCACGCAGCTTGAAGTTCGCAACGGATTTCTTAGCGTAGGTAGGTACAGGCTTCTGACCGGTGATAGCGGCCAGGTCTGCCATGATAGCGTCGATCACCTTGGAGTTTTCCTTAGCATCGCCGGCGCCAACGTTGATAACGATCTTATCCAACTTCGGAATCTGCATTACGCTCTTGTATTCGAATTTCTTCATCAGAGCGGGAGCAACTTCAGAAGTGTATAATTCTTTCATTCTTGCAGCCATCGTACACCTCCGAATTACAGTTCAGCGCCGCACTTGGTGCAAACGCGAACTTTCTTTTCGCCGTCCATCTTGTGGGCAGCTCTTGTGGGCTTCTTGCACTTTTCGCAGTACAGCTGAACCTTAGAAGCGTACATAGCGCCTTCTACTTCCAGAATACCGCCGTTTTCCTGGGGAGGTCTCGGCTTAACGTGCTTCTTTACCAGATTCACGCCGCTTACGATTACTTTACCTTCCTTGGGAGAAACTTCTACAACCTTACCGGTCTTTCCCTTGTCGTCACCGGAAACTACGATGACCATATCGCCCGTCTTTACATGAAGCTTTTTCATCATTTTATCGTACCTCCATTAAAGAACTTCGGGTGCAAGGGACAGGATCTTGGTGTATTCGTGTTCACGGAGTTCACGAGCTACAGGCCCGAAGATACGGGTACCCTTGGGGTTCTTGTCTTCATTGATAATTACGGCTGCGTTTTCGTCAAACTTGATATAGGAACCGTCATTTCTGCGGAGACCCTTTCTGCTTCTGACTACTACGGCCTTGACAACGTCGCCTTTTTTAACAACGCCGCCGGGTGCTGCCTTCTTTACAGCGCATACAACAACATCACCGATGTTTGCGTAGCGTCTGCCGGTGCCGCCCAGAACACGGATGCACATAAGTTCTTTTGCACCGGTGTTGTCGGCAACCTTCATTAAGGACTGCTGCTGAATCATGTTGTATCCTCCTTGGATTTTAAAATGAGGCTACACCGTAGGAGAGTTCGTACGACCAAAGGGTGTCAAAGAAGGGTGTTACCCCTGCCGGCTGACCCCTGCTCCGCACGCTTGTCCTGCGGTTTCCCAGCATTTTTTTACTGACACGTTTTCCGCAGAGAGGCGATGGGACGAACCCTGCCTCCCCGGAAATCATGTATTACGAAATTTAAATTACTTAGCCTTTTCGATAATTTCAACCAGTCTCCATCTCTTGGACTTGGACAGCGGTCTGGTTTCCATTACTTCAACGGTGTCACCGATGCCGCAGACGTTGTTTTCGTCATGAGCATGGATCTTGGTGGTGCGCTTGATGATCTTGCCATAAGTGGGGTGCTTAACGTGGTCTGCGATAGCTACAACGATGGTCTTGTCCATCTTATTGCTGACGACCTTACCCACTCTGGTCTTTCTGAGTGCGCGTTCTGCCATTTTTATATCCCCCTTATGCCTTCTTCTCTGCGATGACGGTCATCACACGAGCGATTTCCTTTTTGGTTTCCTTAATCTTGTGGGGGTTTTCAAGCTGGTTGATAGCGAGCTGAAAACGGAGATTAAAGAGCTCGGACTTAAGAGACTCGAGCATAGATTCGAGCTCTTCGCCGGATTTGTTTCTGAGTTCTGTTGCCTTCACAGCTTATCCCTCCACTTCATTTTCCAGTTGTTCCTTGGTAGCGAAGCGGCACTTGATGGGGAGCTTATGCATAGCGAGACGCATAGCTTCTCTTGCAGCTTCTTCCGGAATACCGGCCATTTCAAACATTACTCTGCCCGGCTTAACTACGGCTACCCAATATTCGGGAGAACCCTTACCGGAACCCATTCGGGTTTCAGCAGGCTTTTCGGTGATGGGCTTGTCCGGGAAAATCTTGATCCAGACCTGACCGCCACGCTTTACGTAACGGGTCATAGCAATACGGGCTGCTTCGATCTGGTTTGCGGTGATCCATGCGGGTTCGGTAGCTACGAGACCGAATTCGCCGTTGGTGATCTTGTTACCGCGGAGTGCCTTACCGGTGAGGCGGCCTCTCTGAATACGTCTGTATTTTTCTCTCTTAGGTCTCAGCATCAGTTAGCGCCTCCTTCCTGTTCTTTTGCGGGAGCTGCAGCACGGGGAGCTCTGGGGGGTCTGTTGTCACCGCGGGGAGCTCTGTTCTGCTGACCGTCTCTCTTCTGGAAGCCACGGCGGTCACCGTCTCTGCGGTCACGTCTCTGGCCATCTCTGCGGTCACGTCTCTGGGGCTTCTTATCTTCCGCGTTAGCGCCGGTGCGAACTACTTCGGACAGAACTTCGCCCTTGTAGATCCATACCTTTACGCCGATCTTACCGTAGGTGGTGTTTGCTTCCCAGAAACCGTAGTCGATGTCAGCACGGATGGTCTGCAGCGGAATGGTACCTTCATGGTAGTGTTCGGTTCTTGCGATTTCAGCACCGGCAAGACGACCGGACAGGCAAACCTTGATACCCTTGGCACCCAGACGCATGGTGCGCTGGATAGCCTGCTTCATGGCACGGCGGAAGGAAACACGGCGTTCCAGAGAGGACGCGATGGATTCAGCAACCAGCTGTGCGTTCATATCGATGGGCTTTTCTTCGATAACGTTTACGTCCACGGGAACCTTAACGATCTTTTCGATGTCCCGCTTGAGGGTATCGATCTCGCTGCCGCCGCGGCCGATAACCATACCGGGCTTAGCACAGTGGATGAACACTCTTACTCTGCCGGTGTTGGTTCTTTCGATTTCAATCTTCGGAACGCCTGCAAGGAACAGCTTTTCCTTCAGGAATTCTCTTACTTTGTAGTCCTGGACCAGGGTATCGCCGAATTTTTCATCGGAGGCATACCATCTGGAGTCCCAGTTTTTGATGACGCCGACACGAAGGCCGTGCGGATTCACTTTCTGTCCCATATTTCGACTGCCTCCTTACTCTTTTTCCTTCACTGCCACAGTGATATGGCTGGTTCTCTTCAAAATCCGGTCAGCGGAACCCTTACCACGGGGCATGATGCGCTTCAGAGTCATGCCGGGGCATACGAAGCACTCAGACACGTAGAGCTTTTCGGGATCCATATTGAAGTTGTTCTCAGCATCTGCTGCAACCTTGTTGAGGAGCTTGAGAACATAGGGGCTGGCGGACTTGGGGGTATTCTTCAGAATACCACATGCGGTCGCATAATCCTTCCCACGGATCAGATCGAGAACGATCTTAACCTTGCGAGGGGAGATGCGGATGTGTTTCTGGGTAGATTTGGATTCCATTATAACTTCTTGTCCTCCCTTTCGCATTATTTACCGTTGTTGGAAGTCTTGGAACCGGCATGACCTTTGAAGGTTCTGGTGGGAGCGAACTCACCGAACTTATGGCCTACCATATCCTCAGTAACATAAACCGGAACGTGCTTCTTGCCGTCGTGAACAGCAATGGTGTGACCAACGAATTCCGGGAAGATGGTGGAGGCTCTGGACCAGGTCTTCAGCACCTTCTTTTCGCCTTTTTCGTTCATCTGGCAAACTCTTTCATAGAGCTTTTCTTCGATAAACGGTGCTTTTTTCAAACTTCTGCTCATTTATGTGTTGCCTCCTTCCTTATTTGCTGTTTCTGCGCTTCACGATCATCTTATCGGTGCGGGCCTTCTTGTTTCTGGTCTTATAACCCAGAGCAGGCTTACCCCAGGGAGTAACCGGGCCGGGACGACCGATGGGAGAACGACCTTCACCACCACCATGGGGGTGATCGCAGGGGTTCATTACGGAACCGCGAACTGTGGGACGGATGCCCATGTGACGCTTCTTACCAGCCTTACCGATCTTAACGGTATCATGTTCGATGTTACCTACCTGACCGATAGTCGCCTTGCAGTCTTCGCGAACGTAACGCATTTCGCCGGAGGGGAGACGAACCATTACCATGCCGTTTTCCTTACCCATCAGCTGAGCCTGCGTACCGGCGGAACGAACCATCTGGCCGCCCTTTCCGGGAGAGAGCTCGATGTTGTGGATGAAGGTACCGTCGGGAATGTTCTTCAGAGGCAGGGTGTTACCGGGAACGATGTCGGAATCGGCACCGGAGTGCAGAACCTGACCATCGGTAACGCCAACGGGAGCTACGATATAGCTCTTCTTGCCTTCGGTATCCTGCAGCAGAGCGATATAAGCGGTACGGTTGGGGTCGTATTCAACGCCGATTACGGTCTGAGCCAGTTCGTTCTGACGCTTGAAGTCGATCAGACGGTACTTCTGACGGTTTCCGCCGCCCTTATGGCGAACAGTGATGCGACCGTAGCTGTTACGACCGGAGTTCTTCTTCTTCTTAGCGAGAAGGGTCTTTTCGGGGGTAAACTTGGTGATTTCCTCGAAGGAAGGAACAGACATATGTCTTCTCGCCGGTGTAGTCGGCTTATACTTGATTGTAGGCATTTCTTACTTCCTCCTTCTGATTAGTTCATACCTTCAAAGAACTCGATGGTAGCGGAATCCTCTGCGAGGGTTACGATCGCTTTCTTCCAGGAAGCGGTCTTACCGGGAACCATACGAACTCTCTTCGGCTTGGACTTCATGTTGATGGTATTTACGCTCTTTACCTTGGTGCCCTTGAACATTGCTTCCACAGCAGCGGCGATTTCCGGCTTGGTAGCGGACTTGGCAACTTCGAAGGTGTACTTCTTTTCAGCGATGCCGTCCATGGAACGTTCGGTAATGAGGGGTCTGATGATGATATCCTGTACGAATTTCATTATGCGTACACCTCCTCAAGTTTCTGTACAGCATCCTTTGCAATTACGAAGGAATTGCAGTTCAGGATGTCGTATACGCAGAGGGTACCCGCGGTAACAACCTTTACGCCTTCGATGTTGTTCAGGCTGCCCTGAACCATTGCATCTACTGCGGGAAGAACAACGAGAACCTTCTTGCCTGCTCCGATATCGGAGAGCATCTTGACCATGGTCTTGGTCTTGTATTCGGTAGCAGCGATGCTGTCTACAACGATCATTTCGCTTGCAGCAACCTTAGAAGAAAGGGCGCTGGTCATAGCGATGCGGCGAACCTTCTTGTTCACCTTGGTCTTGTACAGACGGGGCTTGGGACCGAGTGCTACGCCGCCGTGTGTCCACTGGGGCGCTCTGGTGGAACCCTGTCTTGCACGGCCTGTACCCTTCTGTCTCCAGGGCTTCTTACCGCCGCCGGATACTTCGGTACGGGTCAGGGTGGACTGTGTGCCCTGTCTCTGGTTGCCCAGGTAGGACTTTACTGCCGCATGGAGGACAGCACCGTTGATTTCACATGCGAAAACGCTGTCAGCCAGTGTAATGGTACCAACTTCAGCACCTGCCATGTTTACTACTTTCATTTCGGCCATTTCTATATCCTCCTTCCGACTTATGCTTTCACGCTGTCACGGAGGAACACGATGGAGCCCTTAGCGCCGGGTACTGCACCCTTAACTGCGATCAGGTTCTTTTCGGTATCAACCTTGACAACTTCGAGATTCAGAACGGTTACCTGTTCGTTACCGTACTGACCTGCCATTTTCTTGTTCTTGTAGATTCTGGACGGGGTAGAGTTCTGACCCAGAGAACCGCCATGACGGTGAACAGGTCCACCACCGTGTGTCATTCTCTTGATCGCGAAATTCCATCTCTTTACAACGCCGGAGTAACCGTGACCCTTTGTGATACCGGTAATGTCGACCTTGTCGCCAGCGGCGAAGGTATCGGCGGCTATCACGTCACCGGGATTCAGGTTTTCGATGTCGTCCAGACGGAATTCCTTCAGATGTCTCTTGAAGCTTACGCCTGCCTTCTTGAAGTGTCCGGCAGCGGGCTTATTCACCAGCTTTTCACGGATGTCTTCGAAAGCGAGCTGTACGGCATTGTAGCCGTCTGTTTCAACGGTCTTCTTCTGGGTGATGCTGCAGGGGCCGGCTTCGATTACGGTAACCGGGATCACCTGACCGTTTTCTGTGAAGATCTGGGTCATACCCAGCTTCTTTCCGATGATTCCTTTTTTCATCGTTTTTCCTCCTTGAAATAAGGTTATTGGTTGACACTTCCGCATCAACATGACCTCTCCGCACATCAAGCGTGCAACTGCCGGCTCAAGCGGTCGGAAGCACCGTTCTCGCCTTTACGCTCTGTTACGCATTGGAGAGTTTTGCACCTGCCCGCGATTTCGCGTCATCAGTGCATTTTCATCTCCCTGTTAAGGGGTATGATTGAAATTTGCGTGACCTTTTTCTGTAATTACAGCTTCAGGTCGATGTCTACGCCGGCGGGGAGTTCCACGGACATCAGAGCTTCTACAACCTTCTGGGAAGGCTTGCGGATCTCGATCAGTCTCTTGTGGGTTCTCTGTTCAAACTGTTCACGGCTGTCCTTGTACTTGTGTACCGCACGGAGAATGGTGATGATTTCCTTCTCGGTGGGCAGCGGTACGGGACCGGAAACTTCTGCGCCGTTTCTCTTAGCGATGTCAACGATCTTTTCAGCCGCCTGGTCGATAAGAGAGTGTTCGTAGCTCTTGAGTCTTACTCTGATTTTTTCGCTTGCTGCCATTGGTTATGCCTCCTTGAGCATTTATAAAAAATGGAAGTTGAGGCGATGAACACGCTTCCGGGTGTGTCGTGGGTCTCCTGAATGAATCCGGAATTTCGGCTCGCCTTAGGGAAGACTGTTGCCCTCCCAAGCCTAAACTCCGGTACTCGGAACGCAAAGATCCCCCTTTGCAGGACGATCTTCGTCACGGTCACCGTCGTATTCATTCCGCCCGATTTACTCGGACATACTCAGTGGAAATTCCCCACGCGGTCCTGACAGTATGGAACCCGTGGCAACCTCCCACCTCATCGCACATCAAGTGATACTATTTTACCATATTTCCGAAAAGAAATCAAGGTCTTTGGCTCGTTTTTTTCTTTTATTTATGAGAAATTACACGAACTTTTCGCTTTGTTTTTGGTAATTATGACAAATATTATGGATTTTACGAGGTTTGCGGCAAGAAAATCCGGGATGATCTGCCATATTTGCGGGATCTTTGGTCAAAATCTCAGAAAATCAGCTGTACAAGCAGCATATACACGACGGTTCCCCCTGCCACGGAAAGGAGCATCTGCCGCCGCCACAGGTGGATCAGTACGGTTGCGGCGATGGCGATGGCTTCGGGAATGCCGCGGCTGCCGGTCAGGACGGATACATCTTTCAGGCAGTAGACCACCAGCATGGCAAATACGGCTGCCGGCAGGGCTTTGCCGAGGAAGGATATGTATCGGGGTGTCGGACGATTCTCACCGAATATCAGGAAGGGAAGAAAACGGGTCGCCATCGTCCCCAGCACGCACATGGCGATGGTCAGAATCTACTCGGTCAGGGTCATACGGCATCCTCCTCTCCTTTAAAGCCGGCTTTTTCCAGCGGTTTGCGGAAGGCGGTCAGCAGAAGCAGGGTGCATGCCATGGTGGGCAGCAGGAAGGAATCCGCACCGAAGATCACCAGGCAGACCACGGATGCGGCAAGACCGATCACGGCGGTGCTGTGGTTTTTCTCTTTCAGCAGCTGTTCCAGGAAGATAACCACGAACATGGCGGTCATGACAAATTCCAGTCCTTCCGTATTGAAGTCCAGTACCGAGCCGAGAAATCCGCCCATGGTGGAACCGGTAACCCAGTACAGCTGATTCAGCAGGGTGACGAAGAAGTAGAACCATCCTCTGTCCACACCTTCCGGAATTTCCGCGGAGCAGTTGATGGAAAAGGATTCGTCACACATTCCGAAAATCAGATAAAACCGTTTCCAGCCGAGTCCTTTGTATTTTTCCAGCATGGCAATTCCGTAAAAGATGTGCCTTGCCTGTATCATCAGTGCTGCCAGCAAGGTCTGTACCGGCGCGAAAGGCGAGAGAAGCATGGACACGGTTACAAATTCCAGTGAACCGCCGAATATTACGATACTCATCGCAAGCGGGTACCAGAAGGAAAAGCCGGATACGTTCATGTAGATGCCGTATGCCATTCCAAGGAACCAGAATCCGGCAAATATGGGTATTGTATGGGGAAATGCGGCTTTTAAGGCTTTGCGTTTCATGTTTGCTGCTCCTTTTTTGGGGATATGGTCAGTTGCCCAGTCAGAATATATTAAATCGTTCGTTACACCTCATCCGTCAGCCTTAAGGCTGCCACCTTCCCCTGAGGCATACCTGCCTCGCTGGGGAAGGCTACACAGTTTGGGCTTGTATCGTAGGGAAGTTCAGATACTATTGTTGGGTCAATAAATAATACCAAACTGAATCCAGTCCCATTTTTCAAAGTTTTTTGAAAGGTGGGAAGGGGTTTGGGGAAGGGAGGAAAGCTTTTTCGCAAAAAGTTTTCCTCCCTTCCCCAAGAACACTCATCATTCCCCCACAGCTGCTAACGCGCTGTCCAGTTCTTCTTGTTCTTCGTAGAGCTGCATGAGGCGGTCTTCGACGGTGATTTTGCGGTCGGAGAGTTCGGCGGCTTTGTGGTAGTCGGTGGCGGCTTCGCCGTAGAGGGCGTCTTCGATGTCGATGAGTTCGGCTTCCAGTTTTTCGATCTCCTTATCTACGGCGGCTCTGCGGCGTTCCATCTGGCGGATGCGGGCGGTTTCCTGCTTACGCTGGAGGTAGGCGTCTTTTTGGGAGAGTTTTTCTTCCTCTTTCGCTTCCTTTGCCGCGGTGCTTTCTTCGCCGGGCTGTCCGCCGAGCTGTACGTATTCGTCATAGGTGCCGTGGAAGTCTGCCGGTCTGCCGGGGGATGCCGCCAGATCGATGAACCGGTTCGCCAGCTTGCGGGTGAAATACCGGTCGTGGGATACGGCGATGATCGTGCCGTCGAAGGATGCCAGGGCGTTTTCCAGCGCTTCTCTGGAGCCGATGTCCAGGTGGTTGGTGGGCTCGTCCAGTATCAGCAGATTCATCTTGGACAGAATCAGCTTCGCCAGCGTCAGCCGCGCCCTCTCGCCGCCGGACAGTACCCGCACTTCCTTCTCAATATCTTCCCCCTGGAAACGGAACAGCGCCAGGGTATTCCGGATCTCCGTCTGGGTCAGGTTGGGATAGGCGTCCCACAGCTCGTCCAGTACCGTGTTGTCTTCCGACAGGTTCTGGTTCTCCTGATCGTAATAACCGATCGTTACATTATAGCCGAATTCGATCTCCCCTGCCATGGCTTCCAGCTGACCGAGGAGCAGCTTGATCAATGTGGATTTTCCGCATCCGTTGGGACCGCTGATAAACAGACGGTCGTGCTTTTTCACAAGGAAGGACAGATTCCTGAACAGCATATTCTGCCCGAATCCCATGGTCAGGTTCTTGACTTCCAGTACGTCGTTTCCGCTTTCGCCGGAACTTTGCAGGGAGAATCGGATGGATTTCGGCAGATTCTTCGGCTTTTCCACCTTCTCCATACGGGCAATCGCTTTCTCACGGCTTTCCGCGGCGATGATGTTCCGTTCGCTGTTCCATGCCCGCTGCTGGGCAATATAGGCTTCCAGACGGGCGATCTCCTTCTGCTGGTTCTGATAGCGTTTTTCCTGCTCCCGTCTCCACTTTTCCTTCTCTTCCACAAATCCCGTATAACTGCACTTGTACAGCCGTCCCCGGGTATGCTCGATTTCAAAGGTTTTGTTGGTCACGCGGTCCAAAAACAGTCGGTCATGGCTGATGACCAGCACGGTTTTCCTGTAATTCGCCAGATGGTCTTCCAGCCACAGCATGGTTTCCGTGTCCAGATGGTTGGTGGGCTCGTCCAGCAGCAGAATGTCCGGCTCTCTTGACAGCAGACGCGCCAGTGCCAGTCGGGTTCTCTGCCCTCCGCTGAGAGAAGATACGGGCAGGTTCCGGTATTCTTCTCCGAAGCCCAGTTTGGTAAGGATGCTCTGGCACCGGGATTTGTAGTACAGACCGCCGTCTGCGATGAAGCGGTTGTTCAGATTCGTGAATTCCGTGGAAAGCTGATCCAGATACGCCTGATCCCCTCCGCTTGCCGCTTCTTCCAGCGCTTTCTGCAAAACAGCCAGTCTTTCCTCCGCACGGCACAATTCCGGGAATATGGCGTACATCTGCCCCAGTACCGTCTCGTCCAGCGGACTGTCGTCTCCGGTACGCAGGATCCGGAAGGCATCGTCCTGATGCAGCATCCCCACAATCTTGTTCTTGCCGATGGTGATCGTTCCTTCATCCGGTGTATATTCATCTGCCAGAAGCTTCAGAAGCGTGGACTTGCCGCTTCCGTTGACGCCGACAATCCCCAGTCTGTCCCCTTCTTCCAGGGAGAATGTTATATCTTCTAAAATCGTACGGGTTCCGATATGGTAGGAAAGCCCGCTTGCACTGATGGATATCATAATTCTTTTCCTTTATATATAATATATACGCGTTTTCAGTTTGTATTGTCTCTGAATCCCTTGCCCATGATCTCGCTGGTCTTTGTGATGATCATAAAAGCATGGGGATCGATCTCATATACCTTTTTCCGCAGTCTGATCGCTTTCCCCCGCCGCCATAAGCAGTATCCCCAGATTCAGTACAGCAAATCTTTTTACTCTGTTTTCCATGGTATACCCCGCACTCTGTATAAATCTATCTCACGCTGTAAAAAGGGAGAGCGCTTCGGGCAGCTCTCCCCTTTCGGATACAGTTTCCGCTGGATCAGCGATAATCATCATAATACTGCTGCTGTCGGTTTTGTCCCTGTGCCGTATTTCTTACACGGTATCCCCCGCGGTCGTTGTTCCGGGAATTGGCATTGCCGTTATTTGAGTAACTGCCGTTCTGCGCCGGTCTGCCGGTATTCGGACGGTTTGCGGTGCGCGGCTGTCTTGCGGCGTAGGGATCGCTGTAATCCCCGTATCCGGCATAGGGATCGTAGGTCTGCTGTCTGCCGGCTCCGGGATTCTGTCTTTCCCCTCTGCCGTATCCGTCGTAGTATTCGCTTTCACGGGACTGACGGCTGCGGCTCGGTTCGCGGTATTCTTCATAGGCATAGCTGTTCGTGCGGGCAGTGTTCACAGGCTTGCCCAGAAGCACGCCCATGATGTAGGTCTGAAACAGTTCCATGGCGGTATCGTTGAACAGGGCTGCGATGAACAGACCGCCGACCAGAACAACTGCCAGAATGAGCAGTACCAGAATTATCTTGAAAATCACGCTCAGCACTTTCACAAAGCCGGAGGTTTCTTTTTCTTCCTCTTCTTCCGCTTCTCCGTCATTTTCCGACGCACTGCCGATTTCTGCGGAATCACCGTTGTTTACGGCAGGCAGGGATGCGGTCAGGAATTCGTCCAGCTTCAGGATGGTTTTGTAAACGCCTCTGTCGATGTTGCCGTCCTCAAAATCCGCTTCCATATAGCCGTTCAGGATCTCGGACAGCTTATCGTTGGTCAGGATGTCGTGGATGTCCATACCCTGTACGGCATAGTAATCCTCTGTATCCAGATCGATCACCAGCAGAACACCGTTGGCGATATCCCATTCTTTGAACAGGTTTCTCGAAAAGACGTCGATCTCCTCATCGCCCGTGGATTCCGTAACACACACGGCAATAACCACGCCTCTGCCGGAAAGCAGTTTTGTGTTGGTATCCTTCAGTGCGGAAATGGTATTGGCGGACAGTACATCATTCGTATTATGCACATAATCGCTCTGCTTGGGGTACGCCGCCGACAGGGGAAGTGCCAGCAGTACGGTCAGTGCCAGCAGTACGGTCAGTGCGCGGCTCCATTTGGTTTGTGTATACAACATATTTTTCCCTTTCTTCGGTTTCCCGAATGTTTCAGTAAGTACCGAAACGATCCCGGTCAGCTTTTACTCAGCTTTCCTTGATCCCGATCAGTTTTGCTTTCAGTTCCGCTTCGATACGGTTCAGTTCTGCTTCTGCCGCTGTACGCTTTGCCTTGCCTTCTCTCTGGATTGCGGCAACATCGTCCAGGGTGGCGATCAGTTCTGCATTGGTCTGGGTCAGGGTTTCGATATCCACGATGCCTCTTTCGGATTCCTTGGTAACTTCCACGGTTGCCTGACGGAGAGCGGCGGCGTTTTTCTTGAGCAGTTCATTGGTCATATCCGTAACGGCTCTCTGGGCTTCCATAGCCTGTCTGGAATGTTCGATGCCCAGAGCAATGACCATCTGGCTATTCCACAGAGGGATGGTATTCATGATCACGGTCTGGATCTTTTCCGTCATCATGGTATCGTTATTCTGTACCAGGCGGATCTGGGGCGCCATCTGGATGGATACCATACGGGTCAGTTCCAGGTCGTGGATCTTTCTCTCAAAGCGCACGCACTGTTCCGCGAAATCGTTGGCGGCCTGTGCGTCTTCCGGCAGACCGGACTTCTGTGCTTTTTCCTGCAGGGATTTCAGGGTCACGTCTCTTTCGTACTGCAGTTTTTTCTTGCCTGCCAGGATGTACATGGACAGTTCCTTGAAATAGGTCATGTTGACTTCGTAAAGGTTGTCGAACATGGCGATATCTTTCAGCAGGATGATCTGGTGCTGTTCCAGCATGGCGGTGATATCGTTTACGCTGCCTTCTACTTTATCGTATTTGGTTTTCAGATTTTCGATCTTGCGCTTGGTATTCTTGAACAGACCGAGGAAGCCTTTGTCGTCTTCTTCCGCCTCGTCGTTCAGTTCCTTCAGCTGGGCAATCAGGTCGGTGATCATGGTGCCCACTTCGCCGAAATCCTTGTTCCGTACGCCGCCGAGTGCTGTGTCGGAGAAATCGGAGATTTTCTTCTGGGCGGAGGCGCCGAAGCTCAGGATGGTGGTGGAATCGGTGATGTCGATCTTTTCGGAAAAATCGTCGATCATTTTTCTTTCCGCTTCTGTGAAGGAAGATTCATCAAAGGCGGGGACCGCTTTTTCGGCAGTTTCCGTCTGAACCGGTGCGGGAGCTGCTGCAGCGGAACCGGCGGGATCCAGTGTCAGGTTGATTTCGGGAATATTGGAATTGTTCATATGTTCTCTCCTGTATAAAAGTTACTGTTCGCTCGGGGCTGCTTCGGTCTTATCTTCCGCGGTCAGTTTATATTTGCAGAAACACTTGTGTTTGCAGGCGCGGTACAGTCTGCAGAAGGCAAGCGCGCCCACTGCCGCCATAGCCGCCTGGGGAAGGATATCGAAAGTTCTCTCCGGGTCCGTGAAGGAGAATATGCCCTGTGCCAGACCCATACCGGTCAGAAACAGGCCGGCGCATCCGTTTGCCAGAATAAAGGAAGGTACGGTGGATTTTTCCGGCGCGATATGCAGTCTTGCTTCGGAAAGGAAGAACAGAAGCAGTGCAGAGGACGTAACGGTTGCCAGAATGCGGACGGAGCCGTTCAGGGGCAGTGTCAGGTCGAAATAATCCCGGAACATGGAGATCACCACGGCAATCGCGCCGCCGAAAGCCAGCAGTGTGTTGATCACTTCGTTCTTTTTGCTCAGGTTGGACACCAGGAAATACAGCGGCGGCAGAACGGAAGTATACGCCGCGGCAAGCTGCAGGTTGGTGGCTTCGGCGATCAGGGTCAGACCGGCAATTTCTCTGAGAAAGCAGATGGCAAAAAGCACTGCGGCAAAATAGCCGAAGAACACTTCCGCCAGTCCGCCGCCGAATTCTGCCGGCAGTTTTTTCTTAAAAGAAACCTTCCGGAATGCGCCGCACATATTGACAATAACCGCCGCCATTCCTGCCGCATACGCCGCACAGCAGAGAATCCAGAGGGGCGAGGTGTACACAAAATGCTGAATATCACTGTCATAAGCAAACACATATGTCAGGTACAAAAATATGCCGCCAACCAGTCCGCAGATCCCCGTGGTGAGCACGAGCCTGCGATACAAAGGAGCATAAGGTCTTTGATTTCCGTTCATAATAACGCCTTTCTTTTTGGGGGTAGTTTCACTGCATACCGATTACTTTCCATCCCCGGGTGGGGGATAAACAGTTTACTACTTTATAATATACCACAAAGTGGGAAAACTTTCAAGTGGTTTCCTGCGGAAATGCGTGGGATGGGGGGCTTTTTGTGAAATTTCTCCCGGTTTGGACGGGTTTTGACGGGCAGAAACAAAAAAATTCCGAATTTCTTCAAAAATACTCTTGCATTTCCTGTAAAGGTATGGTACAATAGATAGGCTATCATTATAGGTTTTGTTTTCATGCCTGTATATAAAAAACATCTTTTGGAGGGTATCCATACTATGCAGATTGCTATTGGTATTATCTTAATAATTGCCGCTCTTTTCCTGATCGTTGCCGTTCTTATGCAGAGCAGCAAGAACCACAACCTGTCCGGAACCATTGCCGGCGGCGCTGAAACTTTCTTCGGCAAGACCAAAGGTACTACTCTGGACAAGAAACTGTCCAAGCTGACCACCGTTGTTGCTATTATTTTCTGCGCTCTGGTTCTCGTTTCCTACCTGCTGCAGGACACCACCAACTACGCAGGTATGTTCGATGCTTCCAACGCAGTTACCGAAACCACTGGTGAAACTACCGGTGAAACCACCGGCGAAACTACTGGCGAAACCACTGGTGAAACCGATGCTGCTGTTGAAGGTGAAACGGAAGCTGCAACTGAAGCCGCTACCGAGGCTGATACAGAAGCTGCTACCGAAGCTTCTGAAACCGCTGCTGAATAATTGTACATCTGAACAATTTACGAAAAAACAAAAACTGTCGGCAAAACTGTCGGCAGTTTTTTCGTTTGGTTTATGAAATGATCCTTTCACAAAACCCATCCCCTTATTTTTCAAGGTTTCCGGAAGGGCGGAAGTTGATCGATCCTGCATACAGACCGACTCATATGTGCAATGTTTCCGGGATCTTTATGTATTGCAGGAATTACAGACTGTCTGCAATGTCGATATTTTCGCCAACCAGACCGATGTACGCGCCGTCAGCCGCTTCCGGAGCATCCTTATGGGCATACAGCCACTTATTGCAGGCGCGGAGACGGGCATCTTCTGCGTTTACAGCAGTGATCTTGGGCATGGGACCGTTGGTTCCCTTGGGCAGAACGATGATTACCTTGAACTGACCGTCCCTGGATGCCTGACAGGGGGTGTAGTGCAGAGTGGTCGCATATACTTCCACAACCTGACCGGCAGCTGCCTTGAATGCCATAACCTTGGAAGTATCCAGCACGCCGTCCACAAGATCGTCTTCCTTGGCTACCAGCAGAATAAAATCGTACAGACCAATGTTCAGCTCGGTATCGCGATGGTATTCCAGACAGTTCAGCTTGGTATTGTGACCGTTGCACCAGCCAATCTGAATGGGCATTCCCCCATACGCATTGTTCTGAAGCTGCCCGAAGATCGCCGTGTATTCCAGCGAAGGTACGCTCGGCTCATACCCAGCCCCCTCCGGCAAAGGCGTAGTCTCATCCAAAGCCTTCAAAAGCTCCGCCGTATCATACCCTTCCAGCACCTTCCCATAAGGCGCAAACTCCTTGTCCAACACAGAATAAATCTTCATAATAACTATCCTTTCTTTTTTGTTTTTTTGCAGGGGAGGGAGGAAAACTTT
>JAFUKI010000076.1 GCA_017467815.1 Clostridia bacterium | reverse complement strand
TTCAACATTACCGCAGACGATTTTGCATGGATCACCGGTGCGGCGGACGATCCCGAGGACAAGTGCCTGCACGGACACGTTACCGTGACCATTGGCGGCAAAACCTTTGAAGCGGACGGCACAGTTTCCGCCACGGCGCTGTATCTTCTGAAATCGCTGACGGAGGATCACATCCCTTCAGACCACGATCTTCAGCTGGTGCCGTGCTGCGGACATTTCTATATAGCAAATGGTGATCTCACCGAAGTGACCATTCTCGGATGTGATACCGGACTTGACTGGACAATCCGGCATGACGGCAGAACAATACTTTTGACCGCACCGGACGGAACGGAGGAATCCGTACCGTATTCGGATTATCTCTATAAAGTCTGCCGCTTTTCCGACACGGTGGAACGGTACTACGAACAGTGTTCTCCCAAGGTGATTCGTGACGATGCATTTGAGCGGAACGGATATACCGCTTTCTGGAATGAGTGGTACAGACGGTACAACGAAGCGGAGCTGATCGAATCCATCGCCACAGGGCGTGAGATCGAGCTGCACTGCCGGGATAAGCATTATTTCCTCAGCAGACACAGCGATACGGAATGGTATTTCTGGTGCGAAGAAACGAAGGAAAAGCAGATGTTTGTTTCCGGAGAAGAACTGTACCGGAATGCAGCGATTGATGACAAACGGCTCTGCGAGGAGCTTGTGAATATACGAATTGACGATATTTTGTAAAGGAGAATACCTATGAAACACAAACACGCACTATACCCGATTATCATGAGTATCTGCGCCTTTGTCTGCTTCCTTGGAGTTGTCTTTCTTATGGCAGATACCGTCCAGCCACTTTGGGGACGCACCATGCTGCTCCTGCTGCCTGCTGTGATCCTATGCGCGGTCGGTTTGTTTGCTCTGAAAGGCAAGCTGAACAAGAATACAACGGTCATTCTGACTACCATTCTGGCAATCGTTCTGCTGCTTGCATCGGTATTTTACTTCTTCCTTCTCTCCATTTGGACAGCAACGACCGAAACCACGGACATCCGGTATTATACCAGAGCCTATGACCAGATCGAAGACGAAGACGGTGTAGAAGACGTTTTCCCGAGAAGAATTCCGAACGATGCGGAAAACATTGATTTCAGTTACACACCGCAATTCCTGCAGGGCGGCGAGGTGTTTGAACTATCCTATACAACCACTGAGGAAAAGCTGGCAGAATGGGCGGCACGTCTCACAAGAGAAGCAAAGTGGGTTGGCTCCAATAAAGAATGGCATGAGGCGAACAACTGGGGCTTCAGCGGAGAGGATTCTACCCGCTACCATCTGGACTGGGACGGCGGCTTCAACCACGGTGAAATGTGCTATGTTCTGATCGACGAAGAAACAAACCGTATCACGTTTTATTACTCTGAATGGTGATGGCACATGAAATATTACACAAAAGAATGGCAGAAGCGGCTCTCCGATACGCCGGATAACGCTCGGGCACTTGCCAATGAAGCTATTGCCGGTTACCGTGCGGAGCAGAGCAAGAATCCTGTACCGGAAGAATTTGAGCGAAAACTGGAATTTCATGATGCGCAGATTACATCCGCTGTCATGGATGGAGATGACCTGCACCTGTATTTCGATCATCCCGGCTATAATCCCTTTGAATACAACCACATCGCATTCAAAAATGCGAGGATTAAAACAAAAGAACATGAGCTTGCAGGATGCTATTTCATCTACTATGAGATCTATCGCCATTTTCTCGGTTATGAAATGCATATGCTCCTTTGGTATCATGAAAAAAACAGCGGATGCGGTTATGCGGATTTCACAGTGATCTGCGAGGATATCATGACCGATGCAGTCCCAGGGGAGAAGAAAAAGAAGAAATGAAAGAACTCAAAAATATACTCACCTCTCTTGTCAATGACCTGAAACCCGCACCTGCCGAGCCTGTCGAGAGCAAGCTGACGGAATCGGTTTATTTCGACTATACTGAAAAAGACAACACCCGTTTTCTTGCCTTGATTACAGATGCGCTCAGAACAGCCAAAACATTTGAAATCCATTGTTGGAACGAGGAAACCGAAGAAATTGCACTGGCGTTGCAATACGGAAACCTAAAAGAATCCGACTGGACATACGGCAAGATCATCACCGGCGAGGTTACACAGGAATTTGTCGAAATGCTTCTGTCCCAGCCCAAGCCAACCGATATCGAAGCTGCCAATAAAATGACGCCGTTTTTCAATATCTTTCTGGATGATACTTTCCAGAGCAGCCACTGGGGAACGGAGATTTACTACGGAGGCTGAATATGTATAAATGCAAATGCTGCAGTCACGAAACTCTGCCCGTGCCGCCGGAGGATGCGGTTGCCTATATCTGCCCGATCTGCTGGTGGGAGAATGACGTGTTCACCGCTGACGATGACGAACCGAGCGACGAGAATCACGGGATTTCGCTGAACCGCGCCCGGAAGAATTATATTGCTCATGGAATCTGCGATCCACGGCTGAAATGTAAGGATGACATTCATCTGTCCACGTTCACACCGGTGGATAAGATACTGGGCGACCACATGCCGTTTCTTGTATCGCTGAAAGAAAACGGCGAAAATGAACTACACATTGTCCTGTCTGCCGCTGTTGTCGGGGAGAATACACCTGACATGATGGAAGGACTTACCGCACCGGTTGCCGATGTAGTATCGAAATACCGTCCCATTCTGCCGGGAAATAAAACGATCGACATCCGCTTTGATAACTACATCATGTATCAGGTGCGTAACGAATCCTACGCCTCCCCCGACCGCACCGAAGGGAAGCATGGAAAGTATCTGAGTGTGTATGCGGAATCGAAGCTGCTCGACTATCTCGAAACAGTCACCAATGTACAGCGGTGTGATGACGGCAGCACCTACCCGGGACCGTGGCGGCATTACGGAATCCGCACACAGAATCAGACCATTGACGTGGTTTCCCACTTTGAACCGATGGTCACAGTGAACGAAAATGAATCAGGAGAACCAAAATGACCTATACCGAATTCAAGAAACTGAAAATAGATACATCCCCCATCGGCTGGGAAGCGCCTTCCAAGGATGAACCCGCCTATTTCTGTACACCAAAGGGCGCAAAGATCATCGGTCGAGCCGGTGTGGACGGCATTCATTACTGCACGATCCGTTCGCTGGGGGAAACCATCTTCGCTGTCAGCCCCATGAACCTGCCGGGACATTATGTACACCCCATTGCGCGGAACATGGAAGATCTTCTCCGACTTCTGCTGGCGTGTCTCGATATGAACCTCATCGAACAGGCATGGGTTTGGGATGAAGAACAGCTCACAGAGCAGATCGAACAAGTAAAAAACAGCGAATACTTCGATCCGGCACCGCTGGATGCCATCCGGGAAAAATGCGGACTGGAACCCATGGAAAACCCGTTTGAATACCTGTACCGGCTGCAGAATTCCTTCAACTACGGCAGCATTCCTTACACGAAGGAATATTACGAAATGATGGAAGAAATCGCTTCCGCAGATGCACCGTGGCAGCCGCCGGAATGGAAAGTGACCATGGACGGCGATTTCTTCCCGGAACGCGGCAAGGGCGGTCTTGAGATTCCGCTGAACAAAACCTTTGCCTGGGGTGGCGAGACATGGTACATACCGTCAGCCTATCTCTGCTCTGGCGGTGTAGTGGTTGATTTCTTCGCCGAGGTGGATGCTGAAAAGTTCATCGCATTCCGAAAGGAAGCGGAAACAGCACTTCAAAACGGTCGTCCCACGGAGGAAGACGAGGAGCAGTTCCTTCGCATGAACCCGAGCAGTATCAATTTCCGTCCGAGTATTGTTGTGAACGGCGTTGAACTGCGAAACAAAAGCGGTCACGGCGATGCGTGGTATCCGGCATCCTGTCGGGATGAAGAAGCCGAGGAAGATGTACGGGCAAAATATCTAGTGGAGCATTACGGCTTTGATCTCTCCCGCATCTGGGTCATCCGCCGCTGTACCTTCCCGAGTGAAGCAAAGATCGGCGAAATCACTTCTCTCAGCCTGAAAATGGTGCGCAGTCCCGAAACCTTCTCCGGCATCCATTTCACCGACCCCAAGGTGGACGATACATTCGATTTCACCCATCCCATACACGGTACCGAACATACGCTGACCATAGTAGAGTATGAAGCAGACGAAATGGATCAGAGTAAATTCGGTGACAGCGAATTTGTTTTCCCCACGCACTTGACGGCGATGAAGTATACCATAACGCCTGATCTGCCGCGAGAGGAAGTCAGCGTGCGGGATTGTGCGAACGGAGACAGTCCGCGTCAGAAAGCCTCTGATCCGAACGGCAGACATATGTTTGCTTCCGCTATTGGCGTGATCCGCTCCGCGGACGGTCCGACTGCTGTAATGGTCGGCGTACCGCAGGAAGCAAAGGTTCATTCCGCCTGCTCAGGTTTGTATTTTGAGAAGCAGGAATCCGTGGAATGGCGCATTAGCTTCCGAGTGAAGACGGTGGAGGATTTGGACGTTGAGATTTTATAAGGAGAAAATCACATGAGCGATAACCAACTGAAAATTAACTGGAAAAACATCTTGATTGGTGGAATGGCAGCACTTCTGATCTTTGCCATTATAACAAATGCAAATCAGGCAAATGAGATAGAGCAGCTGAATAACCGCATCAATAATCTGAACTCAGAAATCAACATGGTACGCGGTAATGTCAGCTCCATCTATGATAACGTAGATGAGCAGCTGAAAAAGCAGGCAAGCCTTCTCACCAGCACAGAACACACTCTTGGCAATCTGGATGCGGATAAGCATACCATTGACGTGGAAATTAAAGTGGTTCCTAAGACGGTAACGGATAATATGGAAATGTCAGTCAAGATTGGTGATACTGTGGCTGACTTCAGGCGTTCCGGAAACGAATTTACAGCTGTAATTCCTGTGGCAATGTTCCTTGAATATGAAACCCGCCCGATGCTGTATATCGAAACAGACACCGGCACACAGACAGAAGTACTGGAAGATATCCGTATTGAATATCTGTACGATCGTTTTCTTCCTACGCTCCATGCATATATTCCGAGCCATGTTGATTTCACGAATGGAAAAGTAAAGATCAACAGCCATCTCGAAGTTTCCGTAAAGCCTACGGAATACAGTGGAAGCGTTTCCTTTACCAAATATGAGCTTGTAACCACAGTCAATGATACGGAAATCGAACGTGAAGACATCACAGCAATGATTGAAAACGGTAATTACGACGGTCAGTTCAGCAAAACAATCACTGCCGGTCAGGGGGATAAGGTGGTAATCTATGTGCAAGCGATAGATTCTCTCGGTTACATCCATAAGACCGTTGCCTATTCATGGTACAAGAGTGAGGACGGCGCTGTGGCGGAAGCGATGTATGACGGTGATTTCATTTACGATAAAGAAGGAAACTTACTGAACAATAGATAAGTCCGGAGGTTACAATGAAATTCTATGATACAACCTTAAAGCAACTTTACGATATGACTGCCGAAAAGAAACGGCTGGATGCAAAGTATGCTGATCTGAAAGCGCAAGCAGCTACATATGAGGAGCAGGTTGCCATTCTCCGTGCATCCTGTGCAAAGGAACAGGAAGATGTAGACAAACTTGAAGGCAGAAGTCTTGCCGCCTACTTCTATAACATAATCGGCAAGAAAAACGAAAAGCTGGATAAAGAACGGGAAGAAGCCTATGCTGCTCGTGTAAAACTGGATGCGGCAGAACGTGAGCTTTCCGCTGTAAAGAGTGAAATGGCATCTGTGCGATCACGTCTTGGTGAGCTGTCCGGATGCGAAAATGCATACAGCCATGCTCTGGAAAGCCGACGTGAAGAGATCAAAGCATCTTCCACACCCGAAGCGGAAGAACTTTTACGTCTGGAGGGAGAGATCACACATACTGAAAGTCAGCAGAAGGAGATCGGTGAAGCCATCTTAGCGGGAAATGCGGCGTTTGCCATTGCTGAAAAGATTCTCTCCGAACTGGACAGTGCAGATGGATGGAACACCTGGGATATGTTCGGCGGCGGTGGTCTGATCACCCACATGGCAAAGCACGAGCATCTGGATGATGCACAGGAGCTTGTAGAAACTCTGCAGGATAAACTCCGCAGCTTCAAAACCGAGCTTGCCGATGTCTCTATCAATGCCGATATGCAGGTGAACATTGACGGCTTCCTTCGCTTTGCGGATTATTTCTTCGATGGGCTGTTCGCAGACTGGGCAGTAGCGGATCGAATCAGTGAGTCTATGAGTGCAGTACAGAAAACAAAAAATCAGATCGGACACCTGGTTGATAATCTGACAAAGATGAAAGAAGACGCTGAACGTTGGGAAAAACGGCTTCGTGACAGAGCCGATGCTCTTGTAGCAGAATCATAAATAGGACGATCGGTATGACAAGAAAAAGAAACTATATCCTGCTGTCTGTATTTCTGTTCTCACTCGCCGTTACCTTCATTGATACAGTGGTACAGCCGCCGTACTTCTCGAAGATCCCGATCAAGATTTTGTTCTTTCTCGCGCTTCCGATGCTGTTCTTTGTGTTCTGGCGTGAGGAATGGGGTGAGTTCAAATCACTGTTCCGCTTCAAGAAGAAAGACCTGCTTGTTTCACTTTTGCTGGGAATTGCTGTATTTTGCGTGATCCTCGGCGTATATCTCGCTTTGTGCAGAGTTATTGATTTCAGCATACTTGGTACAACATATCTGGTGAAATACCGTATATTCTGATCGGTTGTACAATATTAGGCAATGTAAGGTATCGCAAAATATGGTCACTTGCAGGATACTCTGGTGGCGGAGATCTTCTCTCAAAACTCTGGCTGATGCAGGCTTGGGGATCCAGTTCTCCGTTCTGGTGATCCTGAATACGGTGTAGTGGACTCTCCTATCGGTTTACCCATGGATACGCCGAATGGGATGTCTGTGGACAGGGGCGTCAATACCATTCCGGTGAGGTGACGCATGATTCCTCAGACCCCGACATCTGTCGTCCAGAATATGGTTTCTATAGCAACTCCAAGGCAGCAAACTCAGCTTGTTCAACCGACACCGCAAGTACAATCTATAGCTCCGTTGTTTGCACCGACAATATCTGTGGAGCAGTTTCTTCTGCAGATGATCATGCAGTACGCACTCAACTATAAAGAGGCACAATGTAGGCTTGATTGTAATAGACCACACAAGAACAGGTTGGTCTTTCCGGATTTCAGATCGTCTGAAAAGGGGGAGTTCCCTTGCTCTGCAGCGAATTACAGAAAAGAACACAGATTAATTCCGGCTAACTGATTGAAAAGACAATGAAAATGTGCTATAATTATTTTGAATAAGTTTACAGATTAGAGGTTGCAAAAATGGCACAGACGTGTATGATCATCAGGAGCCAAGAGCAGATAACTCTGTTTTTTTGTTGTACCCATTTGCGAATAATCAGCGACGTATTGTGTCCGCTTCACTGCAGCGGGCGTGATGCGCCGTTTTGTTTTCGTTAGATCTTGACCAGAGGAGGTACGATACCATGATAATGCCGAAAAACCAATGACGATCGGTCAAAGCAACATCATCGACGATAGCGGAGGTTTTATCCAATACACAGCTAAATGATAAACAAAAGACAAAATACTTAAATTGGATCGCATGATTATTTTGTCGAGAAACAGAAATAAATGATCCGAGAATGGGGCAGGGTACTTCTGTTGTAAAGCGTGTTTTATGCTTGAAGATCTTAACGCTATGCTCAGCTGCTGCGATAATCAATGCATTGTAGATGATCCTTACGTTAGAATAAGCGATGAGAAGATAAACGTGATTGCAGAGATGATTGCAGAGGCTTGTGATCCGGTTCCTGCATTCGATGAGGATGCTTATAAAAAAGCACTTGCCGATATGGAGAAGAAGCGTGAAGAGGAGAGACGCAAGGATCTTCTTGATAAGTTTTGATTCCATTACGGTATTAACTTCATAATTTTTTAAAACGAAAGGAAAGAAAAAATGAATACTAATAAGTCTTATGTCTTACAAAGATCTATTCAACCATTTGTACTCGTTTTAATATTTGCCATAATGCTGATCTTCCTCTCTGTTGATGCACAGGCGGCAGATGTTGTGATCAGCGGTGAATGCGGGGAGAATGTCACCTTTGTGCTCGATAACGAAGGCGTGCTTACTATCTCAGGTGAGGGGCCTATGGAGAATTACCAAATTTATTCATTCTCTGATTTTAAGTATTCCCCGTGGATGGAACACAAAGACAGTGTGGTCCGCATCGTTGTGGAAGAGGGGATTACATCGGTTGGCGATTATGCTTTTCAGTATCATTCCAATGTAACCGATATTTCTCTGCCCGAATCTCTCACCCGTATCGGAGCGGGGGCATTTATGTCCTGTGAAAATCTCCCCTCCATCTATATTGCTCCCAAAGTGGAGTTTATCGGAAAACTGGCATTTGATGCGACTTATAAACTCAAGGATGTTTATATAAAAGACCTTGATGCATGGTTTGGTATAGAGTTTCAGTTAGGTACACTGGGCGATGCTACATCCAATCCGCTTTATTTTGCCGATAATCTATATCTCAATGGCGAACCTGTTACCGAGGTTGTAGTGCCTGAGGACGTTACAGTTCTTCATAATGCTGTACTCAGCATAGCATCGCTGGAACAGGTAGTACTGCATGACGGAGTTGTCAAGATTGAGAATTATGTATTTTATCAGTGTCCAAATCTGAAAGAGATTCATCTGCCGTACGGTTTGACAAGTATCGGTGCTTGGTCCTTTGGTCAATGCTATAACCTGCAAGAAATAACCCTTCCCGATAGTGTTTCGTATATCGGGGACAGTGCATTTGCTTTCTGCGATTCTCTGACAGAGATCATTATTCCTGCCGGTGTCACAAAGCTTGGAAAAAATGTATTTTACAGCTGCGACGAGCTTGTATCTGTTACTGTCTCGGAAACACTGATGTCCATTGATGAGAATGCGTTTACAAGCTGCCACAAGCTAAAAGATGTGTATTATTACGGCACAGAGGAGCAGTGGGGAAATCTGAAAAGCAACACCGCCCCTTCCAATATAGAATTCCTGAGCGCCGCCGTACATATCAAGGATCAGCCTCTGATCGTCCTGTCAGATATCCCCTCGATGAATATTGAGATCGGTGACACTATCACGCTGAGTGCCGGTGTCCGCATCGATCAAACCACATTCGACAACGCAAAGGGAATTACATACCAGCTCGCAGATGGTTCCAATCTGGATGTTGTGAACAGCGGAACAGAGGACGGTCTGTTCTTTGTGGAGTTCCGAGGGACCTATGAAGGAACTACCTACGTAACATTTCACGATTCTATCAGCGGACAAAAGGTGACTGTGGCAATTACTGTATCGGAAAACAGTTATTACACCTACAACGTAGCCGACGTACCCGAGCAATATATTGAGGAATTCCCAACAAATATCTACAATTTCAACGGGCTGTACATCGACAATTACCAATACAAAGTGAAATCCTACGAAGATCCCGTAACCGGTGCCAAGAACTACATGGATGCTCATGTTACCTTTGACGCGTACAACGCCAATTATACATACGCCATTGCTGAGATATACAACTATAGCGGAGAGCTTATCAACGCGGTACTCATAAACAAACGCAAGGACTTCAACACAAGCATATACGGTGTGCTGGGAGAGGGAACGGCGGCTTTTGTAAAAGGCATTCGAACAGGCGAGTTGTCCACATATCGTAATGAGCACAATTCTGCCTGCACCCAGGTGGAACTGGATATACCTTCGAACGGCTATGTCAAAATCACCTCTGATCCCTTGGAGTCTGATGTATTGGCTATCGTCAACTGTGTTGATATGTTTCTGACGATAAAATCCCTTGCGGGAGAACTGAAAGGTCAGGACTACTACGATTTCCTTGATTCGGATTTTGCTGAAGTATTTACTGAAAAACTGATTGCCGATACGTCCCTTGCCCATCTGAAAAAAGATGGAGCAAAAGTATTTGAAAAACTCTTTATCGACATGGGAAAGGAACTGGTCATAACGCCAAAGACAGTGGGCGGTTTCGCGGATACACTGTCAAAACAGCTTACTGAAGCGGATCTGATGGATGTCGTCAAGGATAGTCTGCTTGCTTCAGGAATCGATATGGGGGAGAATATCTTTATTGAAATGTTCGGCCTTGCCGGCGATGCAATGGAGACAATTTTCATGCTCAGCAAGGTTTCCACTGTGGCATTGACCTATAATGATCTGGCAATGTCCACACAAAGCGGTGCGGTCCGGATCTCCAACCAGGGCGGTGGATCGCGGTCTGCAATGGGCGTTCAGGTACGGGCAACCGAAACATACGACACCTTTGTATCCAATGTTGTACTGCAGACCTACAAAGTCGAGTTGGATGAGGATCTGCTGACATTGGTAAAAAATGCCGACGAGGAAAGCTATGAACTGCTCACGAGCGGTATCTCCCACACCTATGAAATATCGCTGATGCAGAATGGAAAAAGTGTACAGCACGACGGAAAGGTGATGGTATATATCCCTATCCCGGAGAATATCCGGTCCCTGTCGATTCAGGGCAACGTCAAAGTCTATCGCGTAGAAGAAGACGGAACTCTGACCGATATGGATGCTGTGGTAGAGGATGACAGCATTGTATTTACCACCGATCATTTTAGTCTTTATACCGTTGTGGGATACGAAAGTAAAGAAACTGTTGATAGTTCCGCGGTTGATGTTAATTCTGAAAAAGATGATAGTGACGCACAGTCAACTCCTGATGATCCTCATGATGATATTACTAACAAAACCAAAGAGGGACCTCCGGCAATAACGGTCATACTTGTAGCCGTTTTGGTGCTTGCAGTGTGCGGTATACTCATAGTATTTGTGATCAAAAAGAGAACAAAATAAATGAACCGATCAACTTTGCGGATCGCAGGTGGAAAATTTCAAGATAAGAAGGCTCAACAGTGATAAGAGCCGTCAACTGATAAATGACGGGTTCCTGGGGGCATGACACAGCCATTCTGCTTTGGGCGTGTCGCATTTACGGGAAAAAACGTAATTTGCGACACGCCTTTTATCGTTTCAAAGTATTGTTCTTCCTTTAACGGGGAAAAAGGAACATTATATGAGATCCTGGGTGTCTTGACCGTCGAGACAGATCACTGGTGGGTGATGAAGTACGGTGCTATACTCTCTGTGAAGCATTGCCTATGCGTATACAGCTGCTGAAAATATGATTTCTTAACGCATGATCCTATGTGCGTCGTGGCATGGAACTGCACTCGGTTATCGGAAAGCATATGCTTGTCTGATATACAGAGCGCACTTATTTTCTCACAGTTTAGTTTCAGTTTATTTTTCTATAGTATACTGTAAGCAGAACAGATCGCATTATTAATTTGAACCGAGGTACAAATATGTTCCATATTCTTGTAGTAGATGACGACAAACACACCCGACAGCTTTTCTGCGCTATTCTGGAGAGCGAAAACTATACTGTATTCACAGCCGCTGACGGCGAAAGAGCACTGGACGTGATGGAAAATGAACATATCGACCTTGTGGTGCTGGATATCATGATGCCAAACATGGATGGATACGAATTCACCAAGGCTCTGCGCGAAGTGGAAAACAATCTTCCCATCCTTATGGTTTCGGCAAAACAGCTTCCGGAGGATAAGCGCAAAGGCTTCCTTGTAGGTACGGACGATTATATGACCAAACCCATCGACGAGGAAGAAATGCTTTTGCGTATCAAGGCACTTCTGCGTCGGGCAAAGATCGTTAACGACCGAAAAATCGAAATTGGGGATGTAGTGCTGGATTACGATTCCTTGACCGTCACAGGGCATGGTGAAAAACAGGAACTGCCGCAGAAAGAATTTATGCTGCTCTACAAGCTGCTGTCCTATCCCGGAAAGATCTTCACACGTATTCAGCTCATGGATGAGATCTGGGGTGCGGAAAGCGATACGGGCTGGGAAACGGTCACGGTGCATATCGGCAGACTGCGCAAACGGTTTGACGGATGGAATGAATTTACCATTGAATCGGTACGCGGACTTGGATATAAGGCGGTGAAAAACGTATGAAGTTAACACAGGAAGAAAAGCGTCAACGATTTGCCATGACACTGCTGTTCTCAGCGGTATGTTTCTGCATCCAGCTGGTAACGGTCGTTCTTGCCGGTGTGCTTTTGTGGTTATTAGTACGGATCGGTCTTATTCCCCATGAAGAAACACTAACACCTACCCGCATTATCCTGTTCATGGCTTTGTTCAGCCTGATCATCGGTTCCATTACCGCATTTTTTGCTGCAAAATATCCTCTGAAACCGGTAAACAGGATCGTCAGCCGCATGAACCGTCTGGCATCGGGAGATTTTACCACCCGCCTGGAGTACGGGAAACCCATTTCCGACCATCCATCCTTCCGCGCTATGTCGGACAGCTTCAATAAAATGGCAGAGGAACTGCAGAATACGGAAATGCTCCGCAGTGACTTCATCAACAATTTCTCCCATGAATTCAAAACGCCCATCGTTTCTATCGCCGGATTTACAAAGCTGCTCAAACGCGGCAATCTCACCGAGGAGCAACGGCGGGAATATCTGGACATTATCGAAGAAGAATCCCTGCGCCTGTCCGCCATGGCGACCAATGTGCTGAACATGACGAAGATCGAGAACCAGAAGATCCTTACGGATGCAGCCGCATTCAATGTGTCCGAACAGATCCGTTCTGCTATTCTTCTGCTTGATGAAAAATGGGACAGAAAGAATATTGAACTTTCAGCGGATCTTGATGAATATACGATTACCGGCAACGAAGAGATGCTGAAGCAGGTATGGATCAATCTGCTTGACAATGCCGTAAAATTCACGCCGGATTTCGGTAGTGTGCGGGTAGATCTAACACAGTCGGACGGAAAGCTGATAATTCGTATTGCCAACACCGGAAACACAATTCCACCGAATAAACTATCGAAGATCTGGAACAAATTTTATCAGGCGGACGAATCCCATGGATCCGCCGGTAACGGGATCGGACTTGCTATTGTGAAGAAAGTCACGGAGCTGCATGGCGGAAAAGTCGACGTGATCAGCGAAAATGATCTGACCACATTTACGGTGATCCTGCCGGTTTCCTGAATAGACAAGGAGTATTTTATGAAGTGCTGTATTCGATCAAGATTCTCGTGTCAGCGTGATGGGTTGACCATTCGTGGATACGAATATCGTCCCGCAGGAACAAACTTGCCAATTGCTATTGTAAGCCACGGATTTATGGCTAATCAAATGACGGTGAAGCATTATGCACAACACCTTGCAAAAATGGGGTATGCTGCGTTTTGCTTTGATTTCTGCGGCGGCTGCGTTATGATGGGAAAGAGCGATGGCAAGACGACTGATATGTCGGTACTCACCGAGGTGAGCGATCTTTGCGCAGTAATTGACTATGCAAAGAAGCTTGAATATACAGATACTGCAAACATTCTCCTGATGGGATGCAGCCAAGGTGGGTTGGTTTCCGCGCTGACGGCGGCAAGGCTGAAAAACGAGGTGAAAAAACTTGTCCTGTTTTATCCGGCACTCTGTATTCCTGACGATGCAAGAAGCGGTAAGATGATGTGGGCAGAGTTTGATCCGAATAATATACCCGAAACGATCAAGTGCGGTCCCATGAAACTTGGACGCTGCTATGCGGAAGATGTTGTGAAGATGGATCCCTTTGAAGAGATCAAGGGATACGAAGGTGATGTGTTGATCGTTCACGGAACGGCGGATAAAATTGTAAATATGAGATATGTCCAACAGGCTATGGAAACGTACAGAGCCGATCCATATGCCCGGAAGGTTATTTATTATGCGATTGAAGGCGGCAGACATATGTTTTCAAAGCGGCATGATACGATTGCCATTGAATACCTCCGCTTATTTTCATCCTGTATCTGATCTGACACTTATCATTGGACTTGAGGAAATTGCAATTTACTTTTTTACAACGGAATATAACGATAGAAGGGCGGTACATTCCGTCCTTTTGTTATTTCGGAAAAAATTCAGCGAATGCTTCTGGAAAAGTTTAGTTTCAGTTTAGATTTCTTTCGTATAATGGATGCAGAAAAGGCAAGGAGGCCGTGTAATTGAAAAACTGGTTTCAAAAACTAGGAGTAAAGCTGGCAAAAGGCATGGAAGGACGCTACGGTTTTGATGAATTGTCCATGTGCATGAATATGGCAGGAATTGTTCTGATCTTTCTTGCCTACATACCATATATGCAATGGATGTCGATTGCTGCATGGGTGATGCTCATTTGGGCTGTGATGCGTGCCATGTCCCGAAATCACACGAAACGGCGGGAAGAATTGAATAAGTATTATGGAATAAAGAAAAAGACTACCGATAAATTCTCACTTTGGAAGACCATCTGGAAAGAACGGAAAACGCACGTCTTTTTCAAATGCAAAAACTGCGGCGCAGTCCTGCGTGTTCCCAAAGGCAGAGGCGACATTGTTGTAACCTGCCCGAAATGTAAAAGTAAGATCGATAAACATACATGAGGTAAATGAAAATGAATGAAGTCAAAAAGCCGAAGAAACCGCTTATATTCTACTACGGCATCGTCTTGCTGATCGTCGTACTGTTTAACTCCATCGTCATGCCGATGCTTCTGGAACGTCAGGTGAAAGAAGTGGACTACGGTACTTTCATGACCATGATCGATGAAGGAAACATCGGACTCGTCAAGATCAGCGATTCGGAAAATCAGATCACTTTCACTGATAAAGAACAGAAACAAGTCTATAAAACCGGCATGGTGGAGGATCCTACGCGAACCGAACGTCTCCACAAAGCAGGCGCACAGTTCTCCGGAGAGATCATCGAAGAACCGAATATGCTGCTCAGCTTCCTTGCCACATGGGTGCTGCCCCTTGTCGTCTTTTATGCATTCGGTCACTTTATGACCAAGAAGATGATGAACAAAGCGGGCGGCAATAATTCCATGATGTTCAACATGGGCAAGTCCAACGCCAAGGTATACGTAAAATCCTCCAACGGCATCAAATTTTCTGATGTTGCCGGTGAAGACGAAGCCAAGGAAAATCTCACCGAAATTGTGGATTATCTTCACGATCCCGCTAAATACACTGATATTGGCGCATCCATGCCAAAGGGTATTCTGCTCGTCGGCCCTCCCGGTACCGGTAAGACCATGCTGGCAAAGGCAGTTGCCGGTGAAGCCAACGTGCCGTTCTTCTCCATGAGCGGTTCGGAATTCGTGGAAATGTTCGTGGGCATGGGGGCGTCCAAGGTGCGTGATCTGTTCAAGCAGGCGAAGGAAAAAGCACCTTGCATCGTGTTTATCGACGAAATCGACGCCATCGGCGGCAAACGCTCAAACGGCAGTATCTCCGGCGGTCACGATGAACGTGAACAGACTCTGAACCAGCTCCTCACCGAAATGGACGGCTTTGAAGGCAACACCGGCGTGATCATTCTCGCGGCTACCAACCGTCCCGAAACCCTTGACCCTGCGCTGACCCGTCCCGGACGTTTTGACCGACGTGTTCCCGTGGAGCTGCCCGATCTCAAGGGACGTGAAGAGATCCTCCGTGTTCATGCAAAGAAGATCAAGGTAGAACCCGGCGTGGATCTCAGTCACATCGCAAGAATGGCGTCCGGTGCATCCGGTGCGGAACTTGCCAACATCGTCAACGAAGCGGCTCTCCGTGCAGTCAGAAACGGCAGAAACCGTGCGTCTCAGGCTGACCTCGAAGAAAGCATTGAAGTTGTTATCGCCGGTTATCAGAAGAAAAACGCCATCCTCACCGATAAGGAAAAGATGGTCGTTGCTTATCACGAAATCGGTCATGCGCTGGTAGCGGCAAGACAGTCGAACTCCGCGCCCGTACAGAAGATCACCATTGTTCCGCGAACTTCCGGGGCGCTCGGTTACACGATGCAGGTGGACGAAGGCAATCGCTACCTGATGACAAAGGAAGAGATCGAAAACAAGATCTGCACATACACCGGCGGCCGTGCGGCAGAGGAAGTTGCAGTCGGCACCATCACGACCGGCGCGTCGAACGATATTGAGCAGGCAACCAAGCTGGCACGGGCGATGATCACCCGCTATGGCATGAGCGACAATTTCGATATGGTAGCTATGGAAACAGTGACGAATCAGTACCTCGGCGGTGATGCTTCTCTGGCTTGTTCTGCTGAAACGCAGACCGAAATTGACCGTCAAGTGGTGGATGTGGTGAAGAAACAGCACGAAAAAGCGGTACAGATCCTCCTTGACAACCGTACAAAACTGGATCAGTTGGCGCAGTATCTGTATGAGCATGAGACCATCACTGGGGACGAATTTATGAAAATTCTGAATGTTTAAAACAGTATGAAATTTTATGATCTGTTCTGGATCTTTGTGAGTGGCAGTTATACCGGTGTCGTCATCAAAACATTATAGTGTCTGATGAGATACCGAAGGCGGGAAACCGTAAAGGACTTGTCTGGGGACCGTTCGATCCGGTGTATGGCTTCGGCACATTGGTCATCATGATAGGTCTTTATCCGTTGCGCGACGCTCGCGACCTGTTTGTCTTTGTTGCCGGAGCGTTTTTCGAAGGTGTTTTTGCGTATATCTGCCCTGTCATACAGGAAAAAGTAGTCGGTACTGTATCCTGGGTCCATCGTAATTTCCCACTGGATCTGAATGGCGGATCGGTTTGCCTACTGCTTCTTCTGAGGCATTCTTGCTTTGCTTGGGGTCAAGGACTCTTTTCCAAGGCTGGAAAAGCTGATCGAACAGAACACGAATGAGATCGGGATCCCACTGACATGGAGCGGTGTAGTTTTCTTTATCATCGACAGTATCCATTCTGCTTTGGTCGTGTACAGAATGAACGAGCGGCAGAGCGGGAATGCGGAGACGAACCGTTTCTGGAATTTTTTCGACAGACATTATCCCGATGCAAAGGGACGGAAGATCTATCCCAATATGAAATTCATTCACAGATCGACCGAAGTCGATCATAATGAGATCAAATTATGCTGAAAATAAATACACCTGTTATTGATTACCGAAATTTTCGCTTCTCCAAACTGAACACAACGGAGTTTTCCCACCTGAAGCTCCTGTTTTTCTGGCCTCTGTTTCTGCTGGTATTTCAGTATGCAGAACATCTCTACCAGGTGGACTATTATCATTCGGTCCATTCGCAGCTGGATGACTGTATCCCGTTCAATGAATGGTTCGTGATCCCCTATATGTTCTGGTTTCTGTATCTTGTCGGGATGCATCTGTACACATTGCTGCACGATGTGGATTCGTTCCGCAGATTGATGAGATTCATTATCATTACATATACCGTGGCTGTACTTACCTATTTTATTTTCCCGACCTGTCAGGATCTGCGTCCGGCGGAATTTGAACGTGACAATATCCTTACCCGGTTCATGGCAGGTTTCTACAGGTTCGACACGAATACCAATGTGTGTCCGTCGATTCATGTGATTGGTTCTGTTGCTGTCTGGGCGGCGGGATGGAACGCACCGAATTTACAGAAAATACGTTGGAAGTTCGGTTTTGTGGCAGCTACGATACTGATCTGCCTTTCGACCGTATTTCTGAAACAGCATTCCGTGGTCGATATTATCGCAGCGCTGCCGATCTGCGTGATCGCATACTGGATATGCTATCGGAGAAAGTCTGCCGACGTGCATAAACCATTCGGAAATGACAGAATGTCCACGTCATCAAGGCGTTGTATCAGGCGAACAGTGTATGAAAAAGGTTCCGATGCAGACCGCAAATAAATATCTGCCAGGGATTGAAAGGATCCGCAGGATCAAACCAATCCTGTTCTGGATCGGTTGGAGCAAGGGGCAAAACCTGCTTCTTCAATTGTGTGAAAAATATCCGAAACTGGAGAGGCTGTACAATATTTCCAACCGGAACGAATTCTTGATCTCTTTCCTGATCCGTCTTCTGGGATTTCTGCCGCTGGATGTAGTCAGTATATATCTCGGTGCAAGCGGGATTCGCTATGACCGTTATGTATTGGGTTCTGTGCTCGGTCTGCTCCCACAAATGATCATGTACACAGTCATGGGAATGAGCTGTGATGATCCAACCTCTCCTGCGTTTCTGGTTGCCTTATGTTGTGAAGTCATACTTGTCGCAGCATCCGGCATCGTGCTTTGGGTATGGAGAAAGCGCAGTAAAAGATATCAGTAGGATCGAGTGGTATACTTGATAGAAATTCTTGGATTCAAGATGAAAGTTTAGTTTCAGTTTAGAAAACAGGAGCGTACTATATGATAATACGTGTATGCCTCTATATTTTTACCAAACATTGAAGGAGAATTTGATATGGAGTGGGTCGACAGCTTCCTTTATCTTGTGCTTATCAGCGTCATCGCATTTCCGCTGGGACGGATGCTCCCGAAACAGTGGGTGAACTATGATCGGTTTCCTTTCTGTACCGCGGAATGGGAAGAAGACGGAAAGATATATAATCGGTTGGGAATTCGGAAATGGCAGCATAAGCTGCTGGATATGAGCAGGATCATGACCAAATACATGAAGCGAAAAGAACTGCCCGAAAATTATTCTGAGGATGATATCCGTTATCTTCTCGATGAAACCTGCATAGCGGAAACTGTTCACGCAGCATTATGCATCCTTGGAATGCACTGTATGCGTTTGTGGAGCGGGATCGGCGGGGTCATTTTCTACATTCTGTATGTAACATTCGGTCAACTGCCGTATATCATGATCCAGCGATATAACCGGCCCAGACTGGCACGTTTGTATCGAAGAATGAATAGGGAAAGGAGTCACCAATATGAAGGTGCTGATACTCAGCTGCAATACAGGAGAAGGTCATAATTCCTGCGCAAAAGCTCTGCAAGAGTCGCTCAGTAAGAAAGAGATCACCTGCGATATTGTTGATTCACTGCAGTTTATTTCTCCATTGATCTCTGCTTTGATGGCGAAGAGTCATGTATTTCTATACCGGAATCTTCCTGCACTTTTTGACTGGGGATATCGGTTTGCGGAAAGGTATCCTTCTTTGTATCGCAAAGGATCTCCGATCTACGCTTTTCTTGCCATCGGTGCGAAAAAACTGGCAATATACATCAATGAAGGCGGTTATGATGCCATCGTCTGTGCCCATGTTTTTTCCGGTGTAATGATGACGGAAGCGAAAACGCTGTGTGAAAGAACGATCTTGACTTCTTTGTTTGCTACTGATTATACCTGCAGTCCGATTACCGATGCCAGTGATCTCGATATCTACTTTATTGCAGATGAGAAAGTCGGAGATCAGTTCATCAAAAAGGGAATAGATGCGGAAAGATTGGTGCCTGTGGGTATCCCGATCCGCAGTGGTTTTTACACACATATGTCCAAGACAGACGCAAAAGTGGCAGAAGGGATCGCCTCTGAACATAGGCATCTGGTTATCATGTGCGGCAGTATGGGCTGTGGTCCGATCGAAAAGATCGTCCGGCGTATCTCCGGTCAGCTGTATGAGGATATGGAAATGACGGTCGTCTGCGGGAATAACAAAAAGCTCTGTGAAAAACTGACCGCTCTGCAGAACGAAGATCCAAAGATACATATCCGCGGCTATGTGCAGAATATTTCCCGTCTCATGGACAGTGCCGATGTTTATCTGACCAAGCCCGGCGGCATCAGCGTGACCGAAGCCAGCGTAAAGCGGATCCCGATGGTGCTTGTTAATGCGGTAGGCGGATGCGAACGGTATAATTATGCGTTCTTTACCGAAAACGGTACGGCGAAATCCGGGAAAACGGTCGATGCGCTGATCGGACAGTGTCTCGATCTTCTCGATCAGCCCGGAACGAGAGAACAGATCCGCCGGCTGTATGAGGAAAGCGTTCTGTGCAATGCGGCGGAGGAAATACCGATACATCTGATCCATGCACATGAGAAGAAAGTACAGTATTTTGATGATGAAACCGAAAAAATGGATACAACCGAACCGAAACAGGAGGAAAAATTGCTGCATGAAGGATAAAACGAAGAAGATCATTGGTGGAACAGTGTTGGGTGCTACTGCTCTTGCAGGTCTTACTATTGTGTCTCATTCGATCACTCATTATCTGATGCGCGTTGCATTGGATCGGAAAGAACCGAAATCCATGCAGAAATCCAGAGGACAGATGATGGGTTCTGCAGAAAATAAGGATCTTGTCACTATGATAACTGCTGCTTCCGGTAAGCTTGAAGAAAAAGTTACAGAAAAAGTGGAAATTACCGCACATGATGGGATTTCGCTGGTCGGGCACTGGTGGCCTTGCGAGGAGTCCAAACGGATCGTGATAGCGATGCACGGCTGGCGTTCGTCCTGGTCATTCGATTTTGGCGCAATTGCAGATTTCTGGCATGACAACGGGTGCAGTGTGCTGTTTGCGGAACAACGTGGGCAGGGAGAGAGTGGCGGTGATTACATGGGTTTTGGTCTGATCGAACAGTATGACTGCTGTGATTGGGTCAATTGGGTGAACGACAAAACGAACGAAGAGCTTCCAATCTATCTCGGCGGCGTTTCCATGGGAGCGACCACCGTCCTTATGACTGCCGGATTGGAACTGCCGCAGAATGTTGTCGGTATTGTCGCGGACTGTGCCTTTACCTCTCCGTATGCCATCTGGAAACACGTTGTGGAGGATAATCTGCATCTGTCCTACGGCATCCGAAGCGCCGCGGCGGATGATTTGTGCAAACGAAAGATCAACATGAAAGCAAGGGAATATACCACCACAGAAGCGCTGAAAAACACGGATATTCCGGTGCTGTTTATTCATGGTACCGATGATCATTTCGTGCCGATCGAGATGACTTACGAAAACTACAAGGTCTGTGCTTCCGAAAAGCGCTTGCTTGTGGTTCCGGGTGCCGAACACGCTATGAGCTATCTTGTGGATAAGAAGGGATATGAAGATGCCATCCTGAAATTCTGGCAGGATTTCGATGAAGATTTCACTCACCCCTGTTTTGTTTAGACTCAGTTTAGATGGGAACGGTATAATAGTATCAAGAGCATAAGAAAGGATGATGTAAGATATGCTTGAACTGAAAAACATAAAAAAAGATTACCCAGCCGGTGACGGGACGGTACATGCTCTGCGCGGGATCAACCTGAAATTCCGCGAAAGCGAATTTGTTTCGATCCTCGGTCCCTCCGGCTGCGGCAAGACAACTATGCTCAACATCATCGGTGGACTTGACCAGTACACGGACGGCGATCTGATCATAAACGGACGCTCCACCAAGGACTTCAAGGACAGAGACTGGGACTCCTACCGCAACCATTCCATCGGTTTCGTGTTCCAGAGCTACAACCTGATCCCCCATCAAACGGTACTTCAGAATGTAGAACTGGCACTCAGTCTTTCCGGTGTGTCGAAGCATGAACGCAGAGAACGGGCTAAAAAAGCACTGGAGGAAGTGGGACTTGGTACCCAGCTGAACAAAAAACCTTCCGAAATGTCCGGCGGACAGATGCAGCGTGTGGCAATTGCCCGTGCGCTGGTCAACGATCCCGATATCATTCTGGCAGACGAACCTACCGGTGCGCTTGATACCGAAACCAGCGTACAGGTCATGGATATACTAAAAAACATCTCCAAAGACCGTCTGATCATCATGGTCACGCACAACCCGGAGCTTGCCGAAAAATATTCCACCCGCATCATCCGTATGCTGGATGGACGGATCACCGACGACTCCTTCCCGCTCAGCGAGGACGAAGTACGGATCGGCAGAGAGAGCGGAAATAAGAAGCAGGCGAGCGCAAAGAACGAGAAGAAGCCGTCTATGTCCTTTGCCACCTCCTTCGGTCTGTCTCTGAAGAATCTGTTCACAAAAAAGGGTCGTACTGCTCTGACTTCTTTTGCAGGAAGCATCGGTATCATCGGCATTGCGCTGATCTACGCGGTTTCACAGGGTATGACGGCGTATATAGATGCAGTGCAGGAGGATACGCTGTCCTCCTATCCGCTGACGCTGGAATCTCAGCACATGGACATGGGTACGCTGATGCAGACCTTCATGGGGCAGGCACAGTCCCATGGTGAGCATGAAAAGGACGCTGTCTATCAGAAGGGTATGATCTACGATATGATCAACACTCTGAGCACCATTGAGGCCGAAGAAAACGACCTGAAAGCCTTCAAAGCATACATCGAAGCCGAACGAGCGGACGAAGCAAGCACCTCGGGACTTCGTGAAGCAGTCAGCGGCGTTCAGTATACATATGACAATGATCTGCTGATCTACACGAAAAATGTGGACGGTGAGATCATTCAATCCGACTCGCAGGCATTGATGCAGGAGCTGCTCGTGGAATACTTCGGCATGGATCTGACCACAATGCTGGATATGGGTGAATCGACAGGTGCGATGAGCAATATGGAATCCATGGCAAGCCTGTCGCCTATGGGATCGTCCATCATTCTGTGGCAGGAAATGCTCCCCGGCGACAACGGCAATCCGGTCAGTCCGATTCTGGAAAATCAGTATGATGTAATTTACGGCACATGGCCGGATGAATATGACGAGATCGTGCTTGTGGTCGATGAGAACAACGAAATCGACGATATGACGCTGTACGCGCTGGGATTGAAATCCAAGGATGAGATCGACGAGATGGCGAGTGCGGCGTTCAACAAAACAACGCTCGATGCTTCGGAGCAGAAGTGGAGCTATGAGGAAATCTGTTCAATGGAATTCCGCACGATCCTCAGCTCCGACTGCTACACACTGGATGAAAGCACGGGACTTTACACCGATCTCCGCGACACGCAGGCGGGTCTGAAGTATCTCTACGACAACGGCACGGTACTGAAAGTCTCGGGTATCATCCGCCCCAGTGAAACAGCGGTTTCCACCATGCTCACCGGAACCATTGGTTACACGCATCAGCTGACCGAATATGTGATCACCAATGCGGCGGATTCTGCTGCTGTACAGGCACAGCTTGCCGATTCCACCACGGATATTTTCAACGGACTGCCGTTCCGGGAAAATACGGGCAGTATGAGTGACGCAGAAAAGATCGCCGAATTCGAAGCCTACATCGCATCGCTGAACGAAGCCGGAAAAGCCGCCGCTTACACGAAGATCATGAGCATCCCTGCCGAAGAGGAACTTGATGCCATTGTCAGCCAGACGATGGGCTCCATGACCCGTGCGGATATGGATGCCGCCATGACGCAGGCTCTGACCACGCAGATGGGTATGGCGGAGAGCGATATTTCCAGCTACATCGCAGCCATGTCCGACGAGGATATGACAGAGATGTTCACACAGATGGTTACGGAGCAGACGAAAGCACAGTATGCCGCTCAGGTGCAGGCACAGCTCAGCGCGATGACTGCCGCACAGCTTGCCGGCGCACTGGATGCCGCCATGCCGAACTACACGGACGGGCAGCTTGTGACCTATCACGATGAAGTGCTGGAATTCTCCGAGTCCACCTATGACGACAACCTGCGCAAGCTCGGTTATATCGACCTTGACACACCTTCCACCATCAATCTGTATGCATCCTCTTTTGAAAATAAGGATGTGATCGAGGATGCGATTACCGCCTACAACGACAGCGTGGATGAACTGTCGAAGATCGCTTACACCGACTATGTTGGACTGATGATGTCCTCCGTAACGACGATCATCAACGCCATCACCTATGTCCTGATCGCCTTTGTCGCCATCTCTCTGATCGTATCCTCCATTATGATCGGCGTGATCACGCTTATCTCGGTTCAGGAGCGCACCAAGGAGATCGGTATTCTTCGGGCCATCGGTGCATCGAAAAAGAATGTGTCCAGTATGTTTAATGCGGAAACGGTGATCATTGGCTTCACCTCGGGTGCGCTGGGCGTAGTCATCACATGGCTGCTCTGTATCCCGATCAACGCGATTTTGCATCATCTGACGGGCATTGCCAACCTGAGTGCATTCCTGCCTCTGCCGATTGCTTTGATCCTCATCGGTATCAGCGTACTTCTGACGCTGATCTCGGGTATCATTCCGTCCAGAAGTGCGGCAAAGAAGGACCCTGTCGTTGCTTTGAGAAGCGAATAACAGATACAGAAATACCGGTTGATGATCTCCATGACCATCAACCGGTATTGTTATGGAATATTTTGTTCAGACACATTTTTTTACATCAGTGGTGCGAACAGCCGCAGGATATCCTGAATCGCACGGATCACAATATTATACCGGCAGTCCTGTGCCGTGATCGGCTTGCATACGTTCAGCGTTTCCAAAAAATCTTCTTTCACTTCCGTGATTGCGCGGCAGCCTGCTGTCGGATCGGCATACAGCCTTACACCGCATTCAAAATGCAGATACAGGCTGCGGAAGTCCAGATTCGTTGTGCCAACCGTGGCTGCTTTGTCATCGGATACAAACGTCTTGGAATGGATGAAGCCGTTTGTGTATTCGTAGATATTCACGCCCGCTTTGATCAGCTCACGGTAATAGGAGCGAGTTGTCATGTGGACCCACCATTTATCGCCGCGATGAGGCGTAACGATCCGCACATCCACACCGCTTTTCGCCGCAAGCGTCAGTGCGGAGATCATACTGTCGTCAATGATGAGATAAGGTGTATTGATATACACATATTTTTTCGCGTTGCCTATGATCTGTAGATACACATGCTCGCCTACATTCTCCGTATCCATTGGGCTGTCGGCATACGGCTGCACAAAACCGTCGCTTCCGAAAGGGCAGGGTTCGTCCATCCAGGGATAATATACTGAGAAATCTTCGTTGGTATGTTTGCAAAGCTCCCATGTTTCCAGAAAGATCAGCGTGAAGCTCCATGCGGCTTTGCCTTTCAGCATAATGGACGCGTCCTTCCAGTGTCCGTGCTTATCGATGGCATTGATATATTCATCTGCCAGATTGATGCCGCCTGTAAACGCCACCTTGCCGTCAATGGAGACGATCTTGCGGTGATCGCGGTTGTTCTGCTCCCCTGTGAGAAACGGACGGAAGGGATTGAAAACAGCACACTCAATACCGTATTTTTTCAGTTGTTTCGGATAATCCTTTGGTAGAAGTAAAAAACATCCCATATCGTCATAGATCAGGCGGACGAGCACGCCCTCCGCCGCCTTGCGCTTGAGGATCTCCAGTATACTGTCCCACATCACGCCTTCCTGCACGATGAAGTATTCGAGGAATATGTATTTTTCAGCTTTTTCCAGTTCTTCCAAAAGGGCTTCCCATTTCCTCTCACCGGGGGACAGGTATTTAGTTTCCGTATCGGTATAGACCGGATAGCCTGCAAAATTCTGCAGATAGCCTACAGACGGCAGATCGTCCGGAATCCTTTCCTCTGCCTCTGCATAGCTGCTTCCGGGCAGATGGAACAGCGGTGCGTTCTTTTTCCTGATGCTGCTGATCATCGCGGAAAACAGCCGGGTGCTTGCCTGGAAATTGCTCATCAGATACAGCAGACCGCCGAACAGTGGAACGATGGATATCAGCAGAATCCATGTCAGCTTGTACGCACCCTTGTCCTTTTTGGAAACGATATACAGGGTCACACCAATACTGAGCGCGGTCAGGGTCCAGCTGACGATGCGGTATGTCTGACTGCTGCTCAGGATCAGCCCGATAAAGAAAACGAGCTGGATCAGCAGAAGAAGGATCACGAGAAGTCTTCTTTCCAGCAGTTTGCGAAACCATTTTTTATTCATAACCGTTTGTCTCCTTTGTGGATGATCTATGATCTCTCCATATATAATACAGCTTGTTGACCTCCGCACCGAGAAGCAGAATGATCATACAGAAGTATATCCACAGCATGATCAGGCAGACCGCCGCAAGACCGCCGTAGATATAGGAGGCATTCGGGAAATATGTAATGTAAAGAGAATAGAAGAAGGAAAACAGTATCCAGCCGATGGAGGAAAATACCGCGCCCGGCAGATGCACCAGAAAATCGGCACGCACCAGACGGCCTCTCTTTGCGGTGGCGGAATACATGAGGCAGAATACGCTGCACATGAGCACGAACGCCACCGGGAAGCGAAGCCACATGATGAAGTCCGGAATGTGATATTTGCCGAGCAGATCGCTGATGAAATTTCCGAACAGCAAGACGATGATCACAGCGATAATGAGAACAATGAATAACAGCGTGCTCACCAGTGACCACAGCTTCTGCATTACATATCCCCGTGAAGAGTCAGCGTGATATACTGTTTCCAGTCCCGTACGGATCGCACCGGTTCCTTTTGACGCACTCCACAGAGTTGTTACGGCAGATAATGACAGCAGCGATACATTGGGTGCCGCCCGGATATTATC
>JAFUKI010000075.1 GCA_017467815.1 Clostridia bacterium | reverse complement strand
CCAACAATGACGGTGTGACTGATTATAACGACACCGACTACGGCCCCAACAATGACGGTGTGACTGATTATAACGACACCGACTACGGCCCCAACAATGACGGTATCACGGATTACAACGACACCGACTACGGCCCCAACAATGACGGTGTGACCGATTATAACGACACCGACTACGGCCCCAACAATGACGGTGTGACTGATTATAACAGCTTCAATAACGGTGTATCCGATTATTTCGGCGGAAACTCCAACTACGGCGGCAGTGATTACAGTAACAGCAACTACGGCGTAAGCGATTACGACGACTGAATTCCGTACAGAGAGAACCAATACAGAAAGAGGCAGCAGTATGAACAGATTGCATGAAAAAAACACCCTGCAGAACCTTCTGCTGGCAGGAATTTTCGGCAGCGTACTGCTGCTTTTCCTGTTCGCTGCAGTAAACACGGCAGATGCTTCCGGAGAAACAGGGTATGCATCCCGGTTGTTTGATGCCGGCTCCGTACATACCGTTGACATCCGCATGGACGACTGGCAGTTGTTTCTGGACACCGCACCGGAGGAAGAGTACAGCACCTGTTCGCTGGTCATTGACGGAGAAACCTTTGACAATGTGGGCATCCGTGCCAAGGGTAACAATTCTCTCCGGCTGACGGAAAAATACGGGCATGACCGTTTCAGTCTGAAGGTGGAATTGGACCATTATACAGACCAGACCTACTACGGTCTTGACAAATTCTCGCTGGACGCCTCCTTTCAGGACAACAGCTATATGAAAACATGGATCGCTATGGATATGATGCGGTATATGGAAGTACCAGCACCGCTGTGCAGTTATGTCTGGGTAACCGTGAACGGAGAGGACTGGGGGCTGTTTCTGGCTGTGGAAGAACCGGAGGAAGCCTTTGCCCTGCGAAATTTCGGAGAGGATCACGGCCAGCTGTACAAGCCGGATTACAAATCTCTGAACGATGAAAATGCCGATGTCCATCTGCGGTACACAGACGAAGATCCTTCCAGCTACAGCAATATTTTCCGGAATGCAAAGTTTTCCATCACCGGTGCAGACCGGAAACGGGTGATCGATGCCCTGCGGGTATTGTCCACCGGTGAGAATCTGGACACGGCCGTTGACGTAGATGAAGTTCTGCGATACTTCACGGTGCAGGTGTTTGTAGTGAACATGGACAGTTATCTCGGCAGAACCGGGCATAATTACTTCCTGTATGAAGAAAACGGAATCCTGCAGATCCTGCCCTGGGACTACAATCTGGCCTTTGCCACCTACTCCCTGGGTATGCCTGATCCTATCAACGATGCAGAGCTGTATATCAATTATCCCATCAATACCCCGGCCGGCGGAGAGATCATGAAAAAACGCCCGCTGTATCACAATGTCATGAAGAACAATACATACTACGCGCAGTATCACGAATATTTCGATCAGCTGATTGCCGGGTATTTTGAAAGCGGATATTTTGCAGAATTCATGGATCAGACCCGGGAGATGATTTCCCCCTGTGTAGAGAAGGATCCCACCGCATTCTGCACCTATGAGGAATATCTGCTGGGAGCACAGACCATCGAGCGGTTCTGCCTTCTCCGTGCCAAAAGCGTCAGAGGACAACTGGACGGTACCATCGCTTCCACCATAGCGGCACAGGCGGAGAACAAAAGCGGATTTGTGGATGCAGCAGGGGTATGGCTGCCCGATATGGGAGAGATTGCGGATCTGAAGGAGTGAGATGCGTTTCAGATCTTCAAATTCCAAAGTTTAAGATAGAACGATATCAGCTCCCTGCAATGAAGAAACCCGTTCAGCATCGTTCTGACCGGGACAGGCTCTAATTCATTGTTGGTATTTTCCGGAATCTATCGGAATATAGCGGAAATATTTACAAGATCGAAGCAAATGGTATACAAGTTCTGCACTGTGCAAATTTTTTCGAAAAAAATCCGGAAATACCAACAACACATTGGATAGCCCATATGGTATCTGTCTTACCGGATTGGGCTGTACTATCATCTTACAAGGATGCAAATATGATCTGCGATTCCAGGGGACTTTACACCGGATTCTTCAGAATGTCCAATAGCAGGCAGGTATACAAAACAGTTGCCAGGGAGAGGATATAGGTTAGGTGCTGCTTGCCGGTTTCATGTATGGTTATCGATGAATATAGTTTACCCTAAGTGCTTTAGCATCAAGAAAAACTCCCAACTTGAAGATGAGAAAAGTTTGACAACCATACTCAAATACAAATGGGAGTTTTTGAGAAAGAATCTCACAAAAATCATACACAAAACGAACAGCAAAAGCAATAACCTGTTCACAAGTGGTGCGGGTGTCGGCTGTTCAGTGCGCTTGCGCTGGTTGGCAATACCCCCTTATGGGGATAGTGTAAACCGCCTGCTAAGCCATTGTTTTGGATTGATATTAAGAATTACGATCTTTCCTGTTTCGCCGAACCTGGAGCAGCTTTTTTGGATTTGCGCCAGACAAAGAACAGATATACCATATGGATTGCCGTGAAGATCACAACGGGAATATAGCTCTTCTCAATACCAAGACCGAAGCCGACAATGATATCGTACAGATGCAAAAGCGCAGGAATCGCAAAAATCACAATGCCATCCTTTTGGAGATTTACAGGCGACATCTTTTTCCAGAACTTTGCGATCATTACGGTGGCACAGGTAAAGTGGAAGATCAGTGCAATCAGCTCGTACCAGAACTTAAATGTAGTATTGTCAGAGTAGACGGGCTTGATCAAAAGCAGTGCAGTAGGAACCAACGCAGCGATCAGCAGAACAGCGGAAACAAAGGGGTAGCTGATACCGATCCATTCTTTTTTCTTCTTCTCGTACAGGTGTCTGCCCAGCATTAGCATACCGGCGTAAATACCTGTCATGAAAAACCAGCTGGAGAAGTTAAAGAAAGGAATGCCAAAGAATGTGGTGTCATAATAGATTTTCCAGTTCCAGTGTCCCTGGGTCACGCCGTCAAACACATACATATCATTCACGTAGACCGGATCAATGGTCATGTCCTGAATGGTGGACAGGATGACAACAAACCAGATGTTGCTCCACTTGGGCATATTGGTGTATTCAAACAGCGTCATAGCGGAATACATGATTACGGATTCAATCAGCAGAATACTCAGAGGCAGCAGACCAAACATCATAAACCGTTCCTGAGAATACCAATAATTGCCCATAAGCACGCCGACGTGCTCGAAAATGGCTG
>JAFUKI010000008.1 GCA_017467815.1 Clostridia bacterium | reverse complement strand
CCTCGCTCTTGTACATCCTTTTCAAACTCCAGAAATCGAGGCATGGCATTCAGAGCCGAATCAAGATCAGAGTATTTCTTCATGACCGACAGCCTCCCGTATGAATGGCTGTCAGCTTCCGAATCAATGCTTTTCCACCGGAGAGAAAACTCCCGGTGGCAGTACATTTCGGATATTCAAGGAAATACACTGTGTTTTTCGTCTCAAACACCAGCTTTGTCTTGGATTCTGCGTAAATGGAAAGAACCGTAGAGGTTCGTCTGGTAAGCTCGCCTTCCAAAATAACTGCAGGTGATCCGATCTGGATTTCTCCGACAGGAATACCGCTGATCTTTATCTGTTTTTTCATAATGTGTTCCTTTCAAATAATCTGTTTCAGTGTCGGTGTCCACATGGAGTGACATATCCCAAAAACTTTGGCAACGGAATACCCTCTGCCGCCATCGGGCCATGCTGTACTGATATACTTCAGAGGCAGGATAACATCCTTCTCCAGTTCGATCTCCAGCAGTGAACCTGCACCGTTCCAGGTATCATACAGACCGCATACTGCGGACTTATCGAGGACAATCTTTCGACGTCCTTTCCGATTCCATACGCAGCGGTATGCACCGGGCTTCAGCGGCGGATCCTTAGTCTGGTTATCTCTGATTGCTTCCTGAAGATCCAGCACCTGTTCTACAGTCATCTCTACAAAGAACGTCAGAGCGTTCATGTGGGAACTGCAGTTGGCGGCTTCCGAGCGGATGGTTTCCAGCAGCCTGCTGCCGGAATAATCCTTATGACGGAGTGCTTTGTTCAGCTGCCGCTTCTTATACCCCTGCTGACGGATCAGCCAGAGCAGTGATGATTCTTCGGAAACGGTATCACCATAACGTGCATCGTAGTGCGGATACAGGTTATTGAGAACATAATCGTAGTTCTCATCACCGGTATCGACGGTGATATTTACACATACAGTCTGCTTCAGGAAATGTTCCTCCGGATACCGGAAGAAGAGATGTTCACGGATCCACGATTCGATAAACTCCTCGTGATCGTCATAATCCATTTCTTCATTATTCCAATACTTTCGGACAGAAGAAATGATGTCCTCCTCATACTGATAGGTGGAGTATTCATACCATTCATAAAGCTGTTCCCAGAAGGCTTCATATGCGTTTCCTGCCTTACACCATTTGGATACCGTTTCTTCATCCACAGTATCACGGTAATCGGCGTAGATTTCGTATGCGAAACTGCCTTCGGATTCATCCCACTCACAGTAGCAATGATGGTCGATCAGCTCCTTGATATGGGATATAATGCGCTCTTCTTCATTCATGTCTGTTTCACTTCCTTTGCTTCATGATAGTTTTCAATTCTGAACCCCTGTATCGGCGGATCCATGTACATGAGAAAAGCAGTGGAAATGGTGTTTCCGTTGCTGTCCCGGTACAGAGTTACCGTCATCGGGGATCCATAATAATTGTCTTCTTTGAACCGTTTCAGAAAAACTTTCTCACAGTAAAAGTACAGGCTTTCACCGATCTCTCCGCTTCCATACATGTAATCGATCCGGGCAACAGGATTGAATAACTGTTTCAGATGTTCGATGAGGCTGGCACTCCAACAGTCACTTCTGAGATTGAATTGACCACGGCAGGCATAATCGTATGAAAACTTGCCGTTTTCATCGGTATTGTCGAAGATGAAATCCGGGTGCTTGTAATCCACCTGCCTGTCACCTCGTTTATGAAAATAAACGGTGTTGGCATCATAGGGATTCAAATTAGTTACCGGTCTGTACACCTCAATGTTCAGATGCCGCGCAATCCGGTCAAGCTCATCCTGCTGTTGTTTATACCTTGGATCCAGTCTTCGCTCATACGCCAGAATGTCCTCATAACTGATCCACTCCGGTTTTTTGTCATCCGGGAAACTGTTCCAGAGGATCTTCATATCTTTAATCTGATCCCTTTCATTGCCAGCCCAGAGATGCGGTCCGTACAGTCTTCCGTTGCCGAGATAATAGGCACAATCAGACTGCATTCGGGACAGCAGCATATAGCGGAATCGGGCATCTTTTTCACGGATATATTCGATAAAATCATTCATGCTGTTCTATCCTTTCGCTCAAATATACGGTAACGCATCTTTGTACTGCAGCGCAAGACGTGCGAGTTTGATATGCGATGCCTTCGACTCTCCTGCATTGTCAACAAGGAATCGGAACCATTCGAAACAAAACCGTGTGAAGTTCTGCTGCAGGGTTCTGTGCTCTCTGACTGCTCTGGATAAGAACGCATCTAACTCTTCAATACCGGTCTTTGAATTGCAGTTCTCATACAGAAACCGCTTCAGCATTGCCGCCATATCGTCACCACTGTTGATGTCCACTTCCTGCGTCCCCATGTACTGACACTTCCCGAGATAACGGTAAGTCAGTCCGTTGAATTTACAGGATGCAGCCATTCGGCGGGCAATTTGTACGGATGCACTGTTGCGGTCATCATACATCGCTGCCTGCGCCAGCTTCATAAACCATGACAGGCACAGAATTGTGAAGTTGTACTCGAAGTTCCGGTTTTCCTGAGCAAGCCGTTCAAAGAGAACAGGAAAGCTTCTGTAATACCGGTTGAGATGCAATCCGACAAAAACACCGGCAACTTCCATACCGTCTGAAGAGTTCTGAATCACTGTCATCATAACCCTTCCACCTCCTGTGCGATGATGTCCCGCAGAAATCTTGCTTTCACCAGTTGTGTTTCAGTCGGCTTGGCATAATCATCGGAGACGATGACAATACCGCCGTGAAGATCTCCGGCTGATAGAATGGGAAACACTGCTGTCACAGCATAGGGGCTGTGGGCAATGATCGGAATGGAAATATCGTCGGGTATATATTCTTTGCGTTGTCTCAGAATGGTCACCAGTGCCTCTGTCAGAGAAACACCGCGATCAATCCCTTTGATACAAGAAAGGCATACCTCGTTTCGGGTGGTGAAAATATAATGGTTATCACCGCTTTTCCTGAGTGCCTTCAGACAAGGGATCGTAAAGTATTCAATCTCGTTGAGCGTGATATAAGGACTGATCGTGATTCTCTTATCTTCATAGACAATCTCAACAGGATCGCTTTCCTCCAGATGCATCGCACGACGCATATCATGCGGGAGTGTGATTCGTCCGAAGTCGTCCAGTCTGCGTATTATGTTTTTGTTCATGACAAATCCTTTCCGGAAGACAAAGAACCCGGTACGAATACCGAGTTCCTTGCATTCCATATATGTTCTTACTGTTGGTTATTCTGGGAATTTTCTTCGATTACTTTCCGTGCATTGCGGATCAGAGCAGGTGCATGAGCAAGTTCCCATGCCGTGATGTACTTATCCGCCTCACAGAACAGCTTGAAGAAGTCCAGATCACTCAGATTGGCAAACACCTTGGTGGCAGACTGAAACGAATTCGCCTGGCAATAGGTTCCGCCGATCTGTGTTTTCTGCGGGATTCCCGTACCGTTATCAATCTCAATGTACCAGGGATATTTCCGGGGCTTACCGTCGGAGCCGACATTGGCACGCTTGATGGCAAGCTTGGTCACCTGCGAGCGTCCCGTAGTGGCATCTGGAGTACCGAAGATCTTATCCGTATGGAAATCAAACTGAACCACATTCAGCCGCACCTGGTTGAAAATGTATGCCACTTCGCTGGGGAGAAGATTCGCTGTGGCACGCCGGGTATTCTGACCGGTTCCTGCGGAATAGTCCTGCAGGATAATACCGATATTTGAATACACGCGGCGGTTGTCACCGGCATCGTCTCCACGTGCATGGATGTGCGCATACAGCTCCAGAGGCGCGGGATTGAGCTTATCGATCAGTTCCACCAGTTTCTTATCAGTCTTGTAGACAGAGATCTGTCTTGAGATATAGCCATTGTCATTCATATCATACACTCCCTTCCTGTGCTGTTACACCCTGAAGCCATCTGTCGAACGTATCTCTGTACACTCTAAGACATCTTCCTATGCGCAGCACCTTGAAATCAGTTGTCTTGTTAATGAAATTGTACGCAGATCTTTCGCTGATTCGCAGAATCTGAGCAATCTCTTTGACAGTGTAAATCGAATCTTTTGCAATGAATTCGTTTGTCATTTTCTTCTCCTTATACTTTAATATACCTTGAGATAAGCCGTGTCAGATTCATAGGCAGCAGCTGCAGATCGGTAATGTCGAGGAATCCATCTTTGTAGATTCGCTCGATATTTTCCTTATCGTCGCCGATCGCCGCCGAGAACATGGTAACCCCTTTGTTCGTGTACTCACGCTTGATGCCGCGCAGGTCTGCTTCCGCTTCAGTACCGTAGTACCCACTGGATGCAGGCTGTCCGTCCGAGATCAGAATAAGCAGTTTTGTCTCTTCATCCCGTGTCATCAGACGTTCCGCCACATACCGCAGAGCTGCGCCGTCCCGGTTTCCGCCTCTTGCGGACATATCCATCATACGGCAGCAGTCTTTTTTGTCACAGGAATCGAACTCGGCGTAAGCATACATATCCACATCCCGGTCATAGGAGGTGTGTCCGTAGACAATCACCGGAATCCCCAGTTTCACGCAGAAATCGTACAAAACAATACTGGCAGAACGGGCATATGTGATCCGGTCACTGCTGCTCATGGAGCCGGACTCGTCAATCAGCAGTGCCACTGCCAGAT
>JAFUKI010000074.1 GCA_017467815.1 Clostridia bacterium | reverse complement strand
TGAGCCCTAAAGAATAAGTTGGTAGGCTTCCACTGCATAAAGATATATGATACCAGGAACAAGTCTGGTATATAAATGGAACATAGGACATAGGAGAGACAAATCTTTAGGGTGGGCGCAGATGGTCAATTCTTGACCTTGCGGCCTCTACCACCCCAAGGTAGCGCGCTACCAACTGCGCCACACCCAGATACATTCTTGCTGTTTTTCTACTCTCGCTCGACAGCTTTTATATTATAGCACATCAATTCCGGTTTGTCAACACTTTTTTGGAAAAAATTATAAACAATTCTACAGAATTCTATCAAAAGAATTTTCTCATAAAACACAGACGCAACGTGATCTCCTTCTACCATTTTCCCTAAACAGAAAATATGAAAAATAATGGTGAAAAATGTAACGAATTTTCTCATTTCGGGATATTTTTACAAAAATCATTGACTAATCCGGATTTTTGAAGTATAGTATACTTATATTTAATAATATGTAAGGAACTCTGAAGGGAACAGCCATGGTAAAAATCAAGCAGTTACATTCCTTCTTCCGACCCAAAAAAGATGTGGATATGACAGAGGGCAATATTTTCCGCCATCTCATTCTGTTCGCATTCCCCCTGCTGCTGGGTAATGTTTTCCAACAGCTGTATAATATGGTGGATACATGGGTCGTAGGGAATTACGTAAGCAACGAAGCCTTTTCCGCCGTCGGATCCGTCGGACCGATTATCAATATGCTGATCGGTTTTTTCATGGGACTGTCCAGCGGTACCGGTGTGGTGATATCACAGTATTATGGCGCAAAACAGTACGACAAAGTCCGTGATACCGTACATACCGCCATTGTTATGACCCTTCTTCTGGGAATAGTATTTACCGGAGTCGGTATTGCCATGACCCCGTTTATGCTGAAAATGATGCAGACACCCGCAAATGTGGTGCCGGAATCCACGGCGTATCTGACCATATACTTTTCCGGCGTGATCGGACTGATGGTGTACAATATCGGCGCCGGAATTCTCCGTGCGGTGGGCGACTCCCAGCGTCCCTTCTATTTCCTGGTGGTCTCTGCGATCATCAATACTGTCCTGGACCTTGTATTTGTACTGAAGTTCGACTTAGGCGTAAAAGGGGTGGCTCTGGCTACGGTGATCGCTCAGTGTACATCCGCTGTGCTGGTTATTCTTACCCTGATGCGAAGCGATACCTGCGTGCGGCTTTCCCTGCGGATGCTGAAGATCAGCTGGGAAATGCTGGGAAAAATCGTCCGTGTCGGAATTCCGGCAGGACTGCGGATGATGATCACATCCTTTTCCAATGTGTTTGTACAATCCTATATCAATTTCTTCGGAGAAGACTGTATGTCGGGATGGACGGCTTACGGAAAGATCGACCAGATTCTCTTCCTGCCTATGCAGTCCCTGTCCCTGGCGGTTACTACTTTTGTGGGACAGAATCTGGGTATGCGGAAGGTGGAGCGAGCCAAAAAGGGTGTCAATATCGCATTGGGTATTGCCATGGCTTCCACAGCCGTTATGATGATTCCCGTGTTGATCTTTGCACCTCAGCTTGTTGCGTTTTTCAATGATAAACCGGAAGTGGTGGAGAACGGGGCAATGCTGCTCAGATATATAACGCCGTTCTACATCCTGTGTTGTCTGAACCAGATTCATTCCGGTGCGCTGAACGGAGCTGGGAACAGCCGTGCGCCCATGTTTATTATGCTGTCTTCCTTTGTTGCGGCGCGGCAGATTTATCTGTTTATCATGGCAAATTACATTGCCAATGAATTCCTGCCCATCGCCATGAGTTACCCGGCAGGATGGTTCGTATGCAGCCTGATTATGGTGATTTATTATAAGAATACAAAACTGGATAAAAAGCTGTTGGTGGATGAAAAATAAGTACATCTTCCCCTGCACAGTGTGACAGGACACACCCACCCCGCCTGTTAAGATTTTTCGGAAAATTCCAAAAAGTACTTGCAAAACGGGGTGGGATATGATATACTATACGGGTAAGCCGGTGTGTTGGAATTGGCAGACGAGGTGGACTCAAAATCCATTGATGGCGACATCGTGCGGGTTCAAGTCCCGCCACCGGCATAAAAACCAGAAAAGTCATCTGTTAAAAAGGTGGCTTTTTTGTTTCCGTTTGACACATGGTCACCCATATTGCAGCCCCCCATCATCCGGCGTCGTGAATAATGTATAAGAAGGAGAAACCCAAATGGAAATCACAAAGATTGTAATCACCGGCGGACCCTGCGGCGGCAAGTCTACTGCCATGCATCTGATACAGAATACATTCACACAGAGGGGGTATACCGTTCTGTTTGTTCCAGAAACGGCAACGGAACTGATCATGGGCGGCGTAACACCTCTCACCTGCGGCTCTCCCATGGAATACCAGAAATGCCAGATGAATCTGCAGCTTGCCAAAGAAAGAATATTTGAGCAGGCGGCACGTACCATGGATGCGGAGAAAGTTCTCATCGTGTGTGACCGCGGTGCCATCGACAATAAAGCCTATCTGACGGACAGTGAGTTTGCGGCGATTGCAGCTTCCGTCGGCTCCAATGAAGTGGATCTCAGGGACAATTATGATGCGGTGTTCCATCTGGTTACTGCCGCGAAAGGCGCTGCGTCGTTCTATACTACAGAAAACAATTCTGCCAGAACCGAAACAGCCGAAGAAGCGGCGGCACTGGATGACAGACTGATCTCTGCCTGGACGGGACATCCGCATTTCCGTGTTATTGACAATATCTCCACTTTCGATGACAAAATGAAGAGACTTACAGCGGAAATTGCCTCTTTCCTGGGAGAGCCGGAACCCTATGAAATCGAGAGAAAATTCCTCATCGAATATCCGGATATCCGATGGCTGGAGAATAGTCCAGCCTGTCAGCGTATTGAAATCATCCAGACCTACCTGAACAGTCCCGCGGATGAAGAAGTGCGTGTACGCCAGCGCGGTATTGATGGCAATTACATATTTACCCGGACCTCAAAACGACGTGTATCCGATGTGAAACGGCTGGAAATTGAAAAACATATTTCCAAGGATGAATATCTCTCGTCCCTCATGGAAGCGGATACCGGCAAACGGCAGATCCGTAAAACCAGGTATTGTCTCACTTATGAGAATCAGTATTTTGAAATAGACGTTTATCCGTTCTGGAAGGATAAAGCCATTGTGGAGATCGAACTGCGGGATGAAAATGACGAGATCGTGTTCCCGGAACAGATCAAGGTTATCAAAGAAGTAACGGGTGACGAAGCCTATAAGAATGCTTCTTTGGCAAAGATAAAAGAATAATGGTGCGGCAGCACAAAGCAAAAGAACGGCGTGTTTGAATACGTCGTTCTTTTTTATGATACAGCATCCATACCCGTTATACCGT
>JAFUKI010000073.1 GCA_017467815.1 Clostridia bacterium | reverse complement strand
GTCAGCGCTGATTTGCATCCTAAATTGCTTTTCTCAAGCAAACAGCAAATGAAACCATACTCCACTACCAATAAAGCGGGGGAGTTCTTAGAGGGGTTTCGCTTCGGCAAACCCCTCTAAGTGCCGTCCGCACAGGACACCCTAAAATTATATTCTTAAAACAAACCAACCGTAGAAAACCAAAATAAAATAATAAACCAAAAAAATAAAGATTTAATAAATACTAACCGTAGAAGGAAAAGGAAAAAAACAAACAAAAAACCACCGCACCAGAGCCCAACCCCCCAGTGCGGCAGCAAAAAAATATCAAACAAAAAACTCAGTCAAAATAAATAACCTTGCCGGTACGGGAAGACTCATATACCGCATTGATAATACGAACCGCCTTGATACCTTCCATAGGACCAACCTGAGGATCACGATCGTTGATAACCGCATCAATCATGTCATCAATCTGGGACTTGTGACCGACCGCCAGCGTCGGGTCAGCTGCCACAAGCGCCGCATTGCCGGTCGCATACTTCGCCAGCATTTCTGCCTCGGATTCGGGCGTGCTGTCGTTGGTCTTCCACTTCTGCAGAACGTCACCGTTGATTTCAATGGTGCCGTCAGCTCCGTATACCTGGATCAGCGTGCCGCCTTCCGGATTGCAGCAGGTGGTGGATACAAAGGTCGCCAGTGCGCCGTTCTTGAACTTGATCACAGAGGTGCTCAGGTCTTCGGTCTCGATCGCATGGTTCGCTACCGTGTAATGTCCCTGTACGGATTCTACATCACCCATCAGATACTGCATCAGGTCAACCGTGTGTACGGACTGGTTCATCAGAGATCCGCCGCCGTCCATTGCCCATGTGCCTCTCCATCCGCCTGCATCGTAGTATGCCTGGGTGCGGTGCCACTTGACTGCAAATGTACCCAGAATCAGCTTGCCCAGCTTGCCTGCTTCAATGTTCTTCTTCGCTTCGCGGATAACAGCATTGTTGCGGTTCTGGAAGATCAGACCAACCTTCTTGCCCGTGCGGATACGCGCTTCTTCAACTGCCAGACCTCTTTCTACATTGATGTCGATGGGCTTTTCGCAAAGTACGTGCTTGCCGGCTTCCAGTGCCTTGATGGTAAATTCAGCGTGCATACCGGTGGGGAGCGCAATACTTACGATGTCGATCTTTTCATCCTTGATCATTTCATCAAACTCTCTGTAGGGAACTGCATCGGGATGATTGGCAGCAGCTCTTGCCATTCTTTCTTCGTTGATGTCACAGTACGCAACATAGCCAACATTGGGATTGCTTGCCGCAAGATCCAGGTGTGTCATACCCATACCCAATCCTACAACGCCATAACCGATCTTCTTCATTTTGAGGTTCTCCTTTATTTTTTTGATTTTTTATGTTTTTCTTTCCGTTTTCTGTATTCCGCAAAATAGATCGCTTCACTTGCCTACACAGAATCTCTTGAAGATCTCGTCCACGATCTCCTCCGTCACGCCTCTGCCGTCTGTTTCGTTCAGGGAAGCCAGGGCAGATTCGCATACGGTACAGATGGCGTCCAGTGCATCTCCGTAAGCCAGTGCGCCGGCAGCTTCCCGCAGATACATGGCGGCTCTGGTCAGGGATGCGTGCTGACGTACGTCCCAGATGACCGCATCTTTGCCCACGTCCAGGCAGTCACTGCCCCAGAGACGGGCGATCTCGGCGCGGAGTGCATCCATGCCTTCTCCCGTAGCGCAGGACAGAGGGATCACAGCGGTATGATTTTGCCCGATTTCCGCAAGTTCCGCCGGGGTGAAGGTCATGCCCGTGTCGGATTTGTTCAGGATGGCGATCCGCGGACAGGTCGGATAGGCGGCGAACATCTTCTGTTCTTCCTCGCCCAGACCCTGGGACGGATCCAATACCGCAAGCACCAGTTCCGCTTCCCCGATCTCCTTCCCGGCACGTTCTACGCCGATCTGTTCCACCGTGTCCCCGGCTTCCCGCAGACCGGCAGTATCGGACAAACGCAGCGTCACGCCGCCGAAGGATACCGTTTCACGCAGGATATCCCGTGTGGTTCCGGCAATATCGGTGACAATCGCCGAATCGCATCCGGTCAGGCGGTTGAACAGGGAGCTTTTCCCCGCATTGGGTCTGCCGCACAGAACGGTTTTTACCCCTTCCGCAACCGCGCGCCCCGTTTTGTATGTGGACAGAAGATTTTCCACACCGGCAAGCACTTCCGCTACCACGCCGGCAATCTCCCGTTCCCCTTCGTCGCCTACATCCTCTTCCGGATAGTCAATGGCGGCGTACAGGGCGGTCATAACGGACAGCAGCTTCTCCGACAAAACGGCAATCTTCCCGGATACCAGACCGCGCACGTTCCCGGAGGACAGGCGCATCCGTTCTTCCGTATCCGCATCAATCAGTCTGCCCACCGCTTCCGCTTCCGTCAGGGACAGCTTGCCGTTTATAAATGCACGCTTGGTGAATTCCCCCGGCAAAGCAGGTTCCGCACCCGCCGCCAGCACCGCCGACAATACGGACGCAGTCACAAAAGTGCCGCCGTGACAGGAAATCTCCACAACGTCCTCACCGGTAAAGGATGCAGGTGCCTGAAACGGGACGCAAACCCCCGTGTCAAGGATTTCGCCGGTCAAAGGGGATATAATCTCCCCATAAGCAGCAAACCGCGCCGGAAGCCCGGAAACCGCCTTCCCCGACACCACCCGAAACACAGCATCCGCCACCCGCATCGCCGTATCCCCGGAAACCCTTATGACAGCAATCCCGCCTTTCCCATAAGGCGTCGATATAGCCGCTATCGTATGCATGAAGTACCTCTTTTTGTTGTGTTTTTGTTTTTTGGGGGAGAGCGAAAAACTTTTTGATAAAAAGTCTTTCGCTCTCCCCCAAACCCCCACTCACTTTTCAAAAAACTTTGAAAAAGGGGATGGGGGATAGGGGGTTAGTTTTGTTTTAAACTTTTTGTTTGGGTTTGTTTTTTTGAAGTTTTTGAAAAGATGGGGGTTCGGGGGAAGAAAAGCTTTTTTTAAAAAGTTTTTCTTCCCCCGAAAACAAACAATCTCTTACTTCTCAAAAAAACGATTCCAGGAATTCCTGTTCGGTACCTTCGTATTCTGCGAGGGCGAGGAATTCGCTGCAGAGCTGGTTGCCCCAGCTGTAGGTGATGATGGTCTTACCCTGCCAGTTACACAGGTCGATGTCGCTGTTATTGATATCCACTGCGTTCTGGATAAAGGCGATCTGTTCTTTGGTGAAACGCTCAGGGTGGACGATCTGTTTATCCTCATCGGAGTAGAACATGATCGGGTTATCCACAGCCATTTCAAATTCGGACAGGTCTTTGGAACGCACGATAAAGGGAATCAGGCGGAAGCAATGTTCCATCAGTTCCAGATAGATCATATAATAGTATCCGTCATAATACCGGATCACGGGACAGGCGGTATACCGGTCCTGTGCGTAGATATGATCTTCCATGGGGAGCATTTCCCAGTGGATCAGGTCATCGGACTTAGCGAAAACGATGGTAAAGGGCATACCCACGATGGGGTTCTGTCCGCCGATTTCGATAGCCATGATATAGCCGTCCGGTCCTTTGCACACGGAGGTATTGAACACCTTGATATCGTCGGCAAATTCCAATGCTGTGGATTCTTCCCAGTGCACCAGGTCATCCGAGACAAAGGTATCCAGGAAACGTCCGCCTTCTCTGCAGCCGTGGACATACATTTTTCCGTTTTCCGCATAACAGCAGCCGAAAATATGTCCGGGGGCAAAGTGGGGTGTTTCCTCACCGGTCTCGATATCCAGAAAGCGGTATTCGGACACGGTATGATCCCGCATATCCATCATTTCATGGCGTTTGCCGCGGAATGCTTGGAAGATCAGCAGGCGATCGTTCCACACGATGGGGGTGGATTCCACGGTACCGATCTCAAAGGTCCCCAGTTTTTTCAGCCGCTTTTTCAGGGGCATTGAGCCATTTTTCAGGTCATAATATATATCTTTCAGCATATACGAAAATTACTTGATAATTTCGCCGAAGCACTTACCGAAAGCGCAGGCGGCGTTGGCTTCGTCGGTATCGATGTGCATAGCGGCAGCAAAGTTGGGGTTTACACGAACAACAACATCGCCGAAGATGGTGCTTCTGCCTTCGGAAGCGATCTTAACGCATACGATTTCCTTATCGGCAACGCCGAAAGCTTCTGCATCAGCGGGAGTCAGGTGGATATGTCTCTTAGCGGCGATAACGCCTTCTGCGATTTCCACTTCGCCGCAGGGACCAACGATTTTGCAGGCGCCGGAGCCTTTGATATCGCCGGATTCACGTACGGGAGCATCCACGCCCAGGGTACGTGCGTCGGTCAGGGAAACTTCAACCTGGGTATCCTTACGTGCAGGACCGAGGATAATTACGTTAGCGATGGACTTTTTAGGACCAACGAGGGTAACTCTTTCTTCGCAGGCGAACTGACCGGGCTGGGACAGGTCCTTCTTAACAGTCAGTTTTGCGTCTGCGCCGAACAGGATCTTGATATGTTCTTCGCTCAGGTGCACGTGACGCGCACTGGTTTCAACAAGTACGGTATTTGCCATATGTATATTCTCCTTGGTTTTTATAAAATTTTTCAATCACATTATAGCACTATCGGGGGGTATTGTCAAGATTTGGTTGGTGTTTTCTTGGAAATACGTTTTTT
>JAFUKI010000072.1 GCA_017467815.1 Clostridia bacterium | reverse complement strand
GACCATTTTCACCTCCACCGCCATTTTCTCCGAAAGCACGCTGTTCGATCGCCAATGCACAAAAACCTTCTTTTACGGCACGAACCGCGAAATCCCGGTCACCGCCATTGATGGATTTTTCATCCCCGGGGTATTTCGGCATACCGAGAGAGATATGCGCACCTTTGGAATGCCCCTGAAGACATACGCAAAGAGGCAACGGCTTTTCGATCACCGCAGGAAGCAGGAAATCACAATGGGCATAATACCCTGCTTCGGTCTGTACCATAAAGTGAATACGGCGTATTCCGTCGTTTACAACATCTTCCGTAATGGGTGTCTCGGGATCACATTTTGTAAAGGTATCCATTCCCAGAAGTTCTTTCAGTTTTTCAGTCGCTCTTTCACGCTGAGCAAAGAAATCCCCGGTTTCGTCAAAGGCATACAGGGGTTTCTGGCATGCTGCCAGCTGCTTGTGAAATTCAACAGGACATGTATTCATACAATTTCTCCTTTTTCACCGTAATTTTTATTGCTGTTTTATTACTGCAGTTCGGTCAATGTATACAGACCGAAAAACCATCAGCCGGCTATTTTCTTCAAAAGCGGCATAATGCATCCGCCGATGGAGTTGCCGAGGATAACCACCAGAGTGAAGATCACAACATCCATACCACCGTTTCCGGCGATCCAGAAATATGCCATATCCGCGATGGAGTGTTCAAAGCCGGAAAGAATAAATACGGGTACACAGAACACAATACCTGCCATACTTCCCTTTTCCTTGAAGATCGCAACGGCGGAATACATCAGAATACCGCAGAACATTGCGGATACCAGCACAGCCGGCAGGGACTGGGTCAGTTTGGTCTCCGTCATAGCCATTGCCACAGCGGGCAGTGCGGGACGGCAGTAACCGATGGCAAGACCGGATACGCAGGTACCGATGGCATTACCGATCAGGCAGAAAACCGTCGCCAGAATATCGTTCTTACTGTGTGCATTTACAATGTAGCCGATTTTTCCGGTGAACAGCATCATTTCCAGCTGGCAGATCACCGTCAGTGCCACTGCAAACAATACAGCGCCCACAACCTTGTTTTCGCAGGACAGAAATACCGCCGCACCGATCCCGATGCACAGACCTGCCGCAATACCGTTAAAAAGTGCCTTTCTCATTTTTACCTTCGCCTTTCTGCAAGGGAGTCACCCTTACACTCAAATTGTTTTCGGTGGTAATCTTATCCACCACATTTAGTGTTTATATAATACCATATTATTATGTCGAAATTATGAATACATACTGTTTTGGGAAAGAAAAATGACACTTCAAGCGCACCTGACAAGTCCGAACACTCTATCTCTCTGTCACCCCCGTCCCTCTCGGAGAAATTCTTTGAAGCGAGCAATGTGGGATAAAGAATTGCCGGACAAAACTGCAAGGGGCAGAACACTTTTACCAAAAAATGTCCTGCCCCTTGCTAATAAGTCACAAAATCAATCAGCTGTTTTCGGTTACGTAGAGGTTGGCGATATTGTTGATGACATCGGCGGTTGTGGCGGCGTCGCGGGTTCCGCCGTAGAAGTAACTGAGTTCTTCATTGATGATTTTACTGAGGCTGCTGTCAGAGCGCTGTACTGCGGTGGCTCTGCTCATAATGTCAATTACTTTCTGACCGTGTTCGATGCTGTATTTTTTTCTGGAATTCATCAGGTATTCCACATATTCGGCACTGTAGTTTTCTTCATACCACTTCAAGTCTTCTTCCGTATACTCGTAGTAGTAATCCGCGTATGTTTCCTCGGATTCCGCCAGCTTCTTTTCCATGTACTTCTTGTTGATGGAAAGACCGTACGAGGATTCCTGAATATTTTCATCCGTCATCAGGAAGCGGAGGAATGCCCATGCGCTGTCGTGGTTGGGAGAAGCGGTACAGATACCCAGTTCCATCTGAGGAACGATTACCGCGCCGCTGGAGTTTTCATCGTTTGTGGGATAACCAATGAGCGTTACATCATCCGCGAAACTCTGATACAGGTAAGTAATTTCATTCAGATCCCAGATATTGGTATCCTGGAACAGAGCCTGATCTTTATAGAACCGCATGGTATAATTGTTCCAGTATTCTTCTTCTTCCTGATAATCGTAGTTGTCGTAGTCGATACTTTCGTTATGCTGGGTATTCAGACTCTTTTCGGGACAGCTCTTGATGAATTCGATCAGGTCTATGAATTCCTGACTGTTGAAATTGGTTCTGGCATTTTCCCAGTCCACAAAAGCGTCGCTGCAGCTTTCGATCAGGAATTCCTGGATCAGGGCTCTGTCGTAGTCGTAGCTGAATGCTTCCATTCCCTCGGGCATCTTGCTGATCACATCCAGCATTTCCGCTACGGTCCAGCCGGATTCTGTGCCTACATACTTGGACTTGGCTGTCAGGGTCTTCAGATTGAAGCGCGGGATCAGGGTATACAGTTCCCCGTTTACATTGGTCAGGTTCAGCAGGTTTTCATAATAATCCGCCCGGTTCAGACCTACTTCGGGATCGTCAATATAAGGATTCAGGTCGATGAACACGTCCTTGTTGAAATAACTTTCCGCAGGCATTTCGTTGTCGATCATCAGAATGTCCGGTACATTCCCCATGGTGATTTCTGCGTTCAGCTGGGTTACAGCGCCTGTGTACCCGTTTTCCTCATTGTTGTACTGAGAATAATCCTTCATCGCTACTCGCACGCCTGTGTTCTGCTTATTGAACTGAATGGCTGCCCGGCGGAGTTCATAACTGTAGTACACTGAGGAAACGGTAATGATGATCTCTTCCTGCAGTTCTTCATCCGGTACTCTTTCCAGAACGGAGACCATTACCTTATTGGTATCGTTTTCGTAATAGGTACCGCTGTAGAAAATTCTTCCGTCCGGCATTACCGTAATATTGTTGACATAGGAACTGTCCACATCGGAGTTCAGATAATTGATCAGCTCTCCCGCTTCATCCTTCACGCTGTCCCAGTAGTTGATACCGCCGGTGCTCTGGAAATAGATTACGCCGTTCTGGGCACCGCAGCAGCCGTAGTTGACCACCGTTTTCAGATTTTCTGTGTCGAAACGGGTACTTTCACCGGTTGCGGCATCCACGCAGAACAGTGCGTATCCGCCGTTTTCCAGATAGGAAGTATAGTAGATCTTACCGGCGTCCATGACCATTCTATCGATCCAGTTTTCGGATTCGTACTTGCTGATGATCTCTTTTGTTGTCATGTCTATGACATACAGGTTGGTCTGAATACAAACGACCAGATTGTTATTATAGCTCAATACATTATTGATGTACATTTCGGAAGGATCCAGACCAGCAGCGGACAGGAGTTCCACCAGATCTTCTTCGGCAATGATGGAACCGTCCCTGCCGTCAATATTGTACAGCTTGTAGGAGTTGTAGGCAGCACTTCCGTCTTCGGGGTAAATCCATCTGTTGTATAAAACATACAGGCTGCCCGTATCATCGGTAAACATATTCTGTACATACCCTTCCGGCTGACCGAAATCCACATAGAAATCCGTCGGATCGGTACCGTCGTAGGTATTGGAATAAATCCAGTTCTGGTACCGGATTTCGGTATAGGTTTCCCCATCGGCGGGGAGGTCCACCTCGGTATCGGTATCCACTTCCACCTTCATATCGTCATCCACCGTAAAATCTTCGTCCACTGCCGGCATGGTGGCAGCTTCGGTTGCCACTTCAACAGCGTATTCGATATACGGTACAGCTTCTTCATAATAGCCCTGACCGCTGTTATAATCGACTTCCACTTCCACCATTTTTGTGTAGGACAGGAAGTATCTGTCTTCGGAGGCGGCAAAATACTGAATCCAGTCAACGGATTCGGGAGTACTCAGGGGCGTTTCCGCATATACGTTGGTACGCTTGGAATATACCGGTCCCTTCTCCTTGCTGCAGCCTGCAAGAGACAGGGCGGACAATACTGCGGTTCCGGCCAGGAGGATGGACAAAACACGTTTGAATTTCATAATCTTCTCCTATTCTTCATAGATTTTCTGTTTTTATGATTGCTTACATAATTGATCGTTTTGGTCACACCCTGTTTCAGAAGTGCTGTCGGAGAAAATCCGCTGCAGAACAGGGAGATCAGTGCGGTCAGGAAAGCCAGTACGCCAAGTCCGGCGCAGATGAGTCCTGCCAGTGTCCACAGGGCGGAATGAAAATCCAGCGTCTGCAGTTCATTTTCGAAATAGGGATACACGATTCTGTCGGTGCGCATACCCATGTAAGGCAGGGTGGGAATGATCCTGCAGCGGTTCAGGAATGTATACCGGCTGGAGTTTTCCTTCAGTACCATGGCATCTTCATTGATCTGCACAGCACCGCGGAAAATACCGTCCGCAAACCCGTCTACCGGATTGGGCAATGTGACCTCAAAAGTGGTAAAGCCTCCATCCGCATAGGTACCTGCTTTATAACCGTAATAACTCATGTACATCCGCGGCGTATCCCCGTATGCTTTTTCATAAGCTGCGGAATCACGCTCTCCGGCAACAATCCCCGTTACGGTCAGAACCCGTTCATTCCAGGTGATCTCCATACCCACCACATTCAGTGTTCCGAACAGCCGCCATGCCAGTTCATCGTCCAGCACAACGCCATCCGGCAAGGCGGGATCGTAAGCAAAGGGACTGCCGTAGAGGAATTCCAGAGGATGGAAGGTAAAGAAATTGCCGCCGACATACATCACGTTTGCTGCCGAAGAAGATTTCGGACCTTTCAGCTGCAGGGTGGATTCACCATAAAAGCTGTATGTCCACACACTGCCTCTGTCCGATGAGGTAACCGCTGCTTCTTCCAGAGCCTTTCCCACAGCCGAAACATAGTTCTCCACCTGATACTCGGACAGAGCGGTACTGTTATCCGTATGCAGAACAAGGGTTGCGTATTCCTCACCGGATGCTGACCATCGCTCGCCGGCATTCAGCGCATCCAGATCCGCGGTCAGATTGCGGCAGATCAGCTGACTTCCGCCGAACAGAAGCAGAAACAACACCGCTATACCGGCGAAAACGGCTGACAACAGCAAACCTTTTTTTGAATATCTCATATTTTCATCCCTTAATTCTCAGCAAGACGCACCTGCTGTCCGTTGTCAAGAGGCTTCTGGGAGCTGATGATGACAAATTCGCTGTATTCAATGCCGCTGACAGCGGATTTCGTGTTATCGGACGCCACAACTTCCACATCCTTACGCACAGCGGTATACCGTACGCCGAGGGGTGTTTTTTTGCTTTCCACAACCAGTACGAATTTTCCTTCGCTGTCTTCACGGATAGCACTGTTGGGCAGAACTGTATCATAGTACTGGTTTTTATCGCCGATGGAGAAGTTCATGGATATACCTTCCGCCACATCTCCGTCCAGCGTAATCACAACGATCTTATTCTTTCCCTGGCTGGCAGTGTCATTGCGGATCTGGGAAATATTGGCTTTCACGTTATTGTACTGCCAGGAATCCACGATGGAACATTCCATACCGATCTGCAGCCGCGCCGCTTCTGCCGCTGTCATGGTCACTTCGCAGGTATATCCCTTATTGGCAACTTCGATGCTGGTGATCTGCGTACCGCTGGTGATGCTGTTGCCGGGGACAAAATCCATGGAAACGATCCGTCCGGCAATGGGGGCGGTGACGACGGTTTCCTCCGGTGCATTCTTCATGGCTTCGATCTTTGCTTTCAGATCGGCGATTGCTTTTTCCTGGTCTTCTCTGGTGTAGGCGGTTTCCGTATTGTTCATCTGACCGGTGATCTTGTCGATTGCCAATGCGGTTTCCTTGGACTGGATGGAAGCTTTCAGATCTTCGATCTGTTTTTTCACATCCTCCGGATCTTTTCTGCCGGCGGCTTCATCAATATCTGCCTGCAGGTCTGCAATCTTTTCGTTGGCTTCTTCCAGCTGGTCTTCGTATGTATCCAGTTCGTTTTCGTATGTTTCCAGAAGAATTTCGTATTCTGCGATGATGTCGGTGCTTTCCATCTGTGCCTTCAGAGACTCATAGGTAGTTTTTGCCGCTTCGTATTGTTCGGTGATCTTTGTCAGTTCCTTGTTGGCTGCCTCCAGCTGTTTCTGGACATTGTTTACGTTATTGTCCACGTAGAAGTCGGTTATGTCGTCCACATACGGCATACCGAGAATTTTCAGTTTGGTATAACCTTCGGCGATGGCATTTTCGGTATCGGCAATCTGTGCATTCAGATCTTCGATGCCTCTGAAATTATCCAGTTCCGCATATTTCCCTTCCGCCAGAAGTTTTTCGTATGCCGCTTTGGCATCTTTCAGTTCCCGTTCCGCAATCGTCAGCTGGGCGGACAGGAAGCTCCATTCTTCGTTGCCGGAACCCTCCGTTTCTTCATGGGCACGGAGCGCCGCTTCTGCCGCATCCCTTGCCGCCAGTTTGGTTTCATAATCGGAAATAATGCTGTCTTCTTTCAGACGGTTCAGCTGTTTGTTCAGATCATCCAGGGTCGCCTCAAGGCTTTTGATCTGCTGGCTGATCTGGTACGCTTCGTCCAGACTTTCCGAGAAACCGGATGCACCGTCCAGAGCTTCCTGCAGCATTTCCACCTGATCGGTCAGGGAATCGTATTCTGCCTTGATGGTTTCATAATCGAATTCAGCACTCAGAAAACGCTGTTCCAGAGTTTTATCGGAAGTACGGTCTTCTTCAATCACGGATTCCGCCTGATTGATTTTCGCTTTTGCTTCCGCTATATCTTCCGTAAGTTCACCGATCCGATCCTGGATTCTGCCGGCTTCCTTTTCGGCTGCCTTTTTCAGTTCCTTCAGGCTTTCCGTGGGGTCATCCCCTGCCAGCAGAACCGCATACAATGCTTCCAGTTCGCTCAGTTCCTTTTTGGCATTGTCCAGTTCTGTCTGTTTGTCTTTCAGATTCTGGGCACTGGACAGGCTCGAAATACTGTCCTCCAGTTTGCCGATATTATACTGTTTTTCCAGTTCGCGCAGTTCTTCTTCCGCCTGCTCCAGTTCCTTGCTGGCGCCGCCCTTCAGTGCCAGAATGGGGTCACCGATATTGACAACGCTGCCTTTGGATACATATACGGAAACGATCTTCCGCGTCTGTCCGGGATTGGCTACCTGCATATCTTCGTCCGCTTCATCGTAGATCACCGCATAGCTTTCATTGGCTTTTACGATGCCGGATGCTTTGATAGCGTTTGTGATCGTATCGCTTCGCACATACTGGGCGGATACTTCGGGTAAGGAATAGTTCAGAATTGTATTGGAAAAGAATGTCAGCAGCAGCAGAATCACCAGAAAGATGATTGCCGCGTTTTTCACCCATGCTCTGCGGGATGTGCCGTTCATTTTGATAACCTCCGATTTAAACATTCATTTTATCAACCCTTGACCGAGGCGGAATAGGAAATGCCGTCGATCAGGTAATCCTCACTGTACAAAAACAACAGTACCGGCGGTACCATGTAGATAACCGCAATGGCAAGAGCAATACCGGTGTCGCCTTCATTGATTTTCGACAGAAACACGGATAGGGGATACATTTCCGCATCCGTCAGCAGAACAAGGGGCTGTTCCACCATGTTCCAGTAATCAATGAACACCAGAATTGCCACGGAGTACAATGTCGATCTGCACAGCGGCAAAAAGATCGAAGTAAAGATCCGCCATTCTCCCGCACCGTCCAGCTGCGCCGCTTCCACCATGGCAGAAGGAATACGCCGCATGAATTTTGTCAGGATAAACACGCTGAAGGGAGAGAAAATACCGGGCAGGATGATTGCCCATCGGGTATTCAGGATCCCCAGATAGCTGTCCACGATATAGTTCGGTACCAATGTCACCTGATAGGGCATCAGCATCAGTATTATGTATACGAAAAATACAATAGCGCGGAATTTTGTCTGCACTCTGGCAAAAGCATAGGACGCACCCGCCGCCACTGCCAGCTGGAATACTACGATGGGAAGTACAAAAAATACGGAATTCCAGAATTTCAGCAGATATTCCGGACTTTTGAACAATACCGTACTGTACTGGCTGAAGCTGACTTTATCGGGAATCAGCTGCAGATTTACTTTTTCACCGATATAGACCCGTCCGCCGTCTCCCGACACCCCCAGCCCCGTGAAGATCTTGCCGTAATTGGCGCTGATTTCCGTGGCGGACATAAAGGAATTGGTAACGGTAAACACGGTCGGAAACAGGAACAATACCGCAAATCCGATGAGTACCGCCAGAATCAGAATCAGGCTGAGAATATGCACCCATTTGATTTTTCTGCGTCTGGGCCGTACCGCCTGCGCGCGTGTGCTGAGATCCAGTTTTATATCCGTCATTCTTCCAGATCCCTCCCCAAACGGTTATCTGCCCAAAGCAGTATGGCAATAATCACGATCATGGCCAATGCCAGCACAATCGCCGCACTGGACAATTTCTGATAATTGAATCCCTGAAATGTATTGTTCATGAAATGCTGCAGGGTATACATGGTGTCATAGGGATAATCCCCCGTCAGCAGGTACACTTCTCTGAACACCTTGAACGAGTTGATCAGCGACATGATGGTAACAAACGAAATGGTAGACGCCAGATAGCGCAGTTTTATCATAAAGAACCGTTTCACAGTGCCGCATCCGTCCAGCATGGCTACCTCCAGAATATCCTTCGGTACGGCGGACAGGGCGGACATGAACATGATCATATTGTATCCGATATTTTTCCACAGAAACAGGATAACCGCTACGATATACCCATGATCCGACTTCATCCACTCAATGGGCTGCATACCGAATACTGCGATCACTTCATTGACGATTCCGTTATAGTCAAACATAACCTGCCAGATCAGAATAATGGAAGCGGCAGGTACGATCATGGGGGACAGGAATATGGTACGGAATGTACTCCGCAGGGGAATCTGTCTGTCCAGCAAAATCGCCAGCAGCAGGGACAGCACCACCGCAAGAGGTACCGCTGTCAGAGAAAACATTCCGGTATTCCGCAGTGCTTTCTGAAATGCCGCGTTTTTGAACAGTTCGATAAAATTTTCCAGTCCCACAAAATTGGCGCTTGAATTATTGTCGATCAGCGCATAGTAAATCACCACCGTAAACGGCAGCATGAAAAAAGTAAGTACCCCCAGTATACTGGGAAGCATATACGGCATGGTGTACAACGCCATCTTCCGGTCCCGTCTGGATAAACCGAAGGATTTTTTCTTCGTCTTCCCGCGGTCCGGACGGACTTTTGTTTTCTTCACAGATCCGACGGAAACGGCATCCGCAGACGATCTATTTTCTTTCATAAGAACAGCTCTCACTTATAACGATAGGATTTATCGGTGTTATTTCATATTTGACGTTCTATATCTGTCATATGTTCCCGGTTTTGCAAAGAATTTTCAATTTTTTTCACAAAATTCATTCTTTCCATCCGTCGATTCCGCTTCTTTCCAATGCGCCCAGAATACGGCGGTACAATCCTCTGCGATCTCTGTCAAAACTGCCGAGATAGGTTCGGATATTCGCCCTCTCCGTACTTCCGTCCGCCGGGCAGGGATTTTTGTATACGGGCAGTTCCATTTTCTGTACCATCCGGCGGATATCCCCTTCATCCGTATAGATCAGCGGACGGATTACGGTCAGTTTGGTATCCTCATATTCCGTCACCGGCATAAAACAGCCGATTTTGCCCGTCTGCATCAGATTAAGCATGAAGGTTTCCACAACGTCATCCTTGTGGTGTCCCAGCGCCAGTTTGTTTGCACCCATTTTCTCCGCCGCACCGCATAATGCACCTCTGCGCAGCTTGGAACACAGGGAGCAGGGATTTTTTTCTTTTCGTTCCTCAAAAACAATGGCGGCAATCTGGGTTTCTTCGATATGGTATTCTATGCCCATCTCCCCGCACAGCCGCTTCATTTCCGCAAAATCTTCCGTCGTCTGTTCGGGAAATCCGATGGCTGCCGTAATGGCGCATACGGTGAAAGGATGGGGATAAAAACGGGACAATCCATGCAGACCCATCAGCAATGCCAATGAATCTTTTCCGCCGGACAGTCCCACTGCGATTTTGTCTCCGGGAGAAATCATTCCGTAATGATCCACTGCCTGCCGCATTTTCCCGAGAATTTTCTGTAATTCGTTCATTTTTATTTCTTCCTTTGGTAGCAATTCCGTTCAAAAAGAATATACTGTGTCTGATCGTTTCTGTTTTTTCTAAAGAAAGGGGCATTCACATGGCAACCAGAATCTATATCGACCAGGGACACAATCCCGTAAATCCCAATGCCGGCGCCGAGGGAAACGGATACCGCGAACAGGATCTCGTTTACACCATCGGTCAGGAACTGGCGCAAATGCTCAGAGAAGAAGGCTTTGAAGTACGTCTGTCCCGTCCCACACCGGATACACAGCTGGGAACGTCCACCGGCACCTCTCTGGCGGCACGGGTAAATGAAGCCAACGCATGGTATGCCAACCTGTTTATCAGCCTGCACACCAATGCTTCCGTAAGTCCCTCCGCCACCGGTTCGGAAGCCTATGTTTTCCGTCTGGGCAGTATGGCTTCCATGCTGGCACAGAACATTCTCACCCAGCTGAATCTGCAGACGGGACTGCCGGATCGCGGGGTAATGGCACGTCCTACCCTATATGTCCTGCGGCGCACAAGAATGCCGGCGGTTCTGGTGGAACTTGGTTTCATTTCCAATCCCTATGACGCACAGCTCATGGCGAATCGCCCGGAACTGTTTGCCCGCGGGGTTGCGGATGGGGTATTAGCCTTCTACGGACTTCTTTGATCCCAGCAGATCGGGGCGGCGTTCTCTGGTGATCTGCAGGGACTGCTCCCGTCTCCATGCTGTGATGTTGGCATGATGCCCGGAGGAAAGCACGGGCGGTACTTCCCTGCCGCGGAAGGATACCGGTCTGGTATACTGGGGATATTCCAGCAGGTTGTCCGAAAAACTTTCCTCTTCATGACATTCGGGCACAGCCAGTACACCGTCGATCAGTCTGCCCACGCAGTCCGTCAGGATACAGGCAGGCAGTTCTCCGCCGGTCAGCACATAATCCCCGATGGATATTTCTTCATCCACGATTTCTTCCAGAATCCGTTCATCCACGCCTTCGTAATGTCCGCAGAGGATGATCATTCTGTCATATGAAGCAAGACGTTTTGCCATTGCCTGATCCAACACTTTTCCTCTGGGGGACATATAGACAACGCGGACGTTTTCCCCTTTTTCCGGTGCAGGACGGGTATCAATGGTATCGTCCGGTACAAGATCCAGAGCCGGATCCGGTTTTTCATATTCTTCTGCCGCACCGGTATCGGCAAGAACGGCTTCGTAGCAGCGGTAAATGGGGGGAGCTGCCATCAGCATTCCTCTGCCGCCGCCGTAGGGAGTATCGTCCACCCGTCTGTGCTTGTCCCTGGAATAATCCCGGATATTGTATGTGCGGATATCCAGAAGACCCTTGGCTCTTGCCCGTCCGATGATGCTTTCCGACAATACACCGTTCACAAAATCCGGGAACAGTGTCATAATATCAATTCTCAATTTTCCCGCATCCCTTCGATCAGTTTCACATAAATACCGGCATCTTCCCCTTCCACGATCCGTTTCTTGATAAATTCGGATACACCGGGGATCATGAAGGTTTTGCCGTTTTCTTCGGTAACTACGTAAATATCCTGCACGCCTGCTGTCAGCACATCGGTGAGAATACCGTATGTTTCACCGGATTCCGCATCAATTACCGGCAGATCCAGCATATCCGCGATAAATACATCGTCGGGGCGCAGACGGAAATCCGCCCGGTCGGCATACAGTACCGTACCCTTCAGCGGGATAGCGGCGTCCAGTGTGTCCACCCCTTCCAGTGCGCACAGAACCATGGTTTTCTGTACCGATCCGCGCAGGACTTTATATTCCGTAAAACTTCCGTTTTTTTCTTTTTTATACAGCCGTTTCATTCGTGCCAGCGTCATGGGTGTATTGCAGTAGCATTCCAGCCGCACCATCCCTTTTACCCCATGGGTACCAACGATCTTTCCACATTCCAGATATTGTTCTTTCGGCATATTTCCTCCGTTTTTTCTACTGTGGGTACAGATTTCGGGAAACAATTCTCCCATTTTGTATTATGTTACAAGTATACCATAGAGAAGGCAGGAAATCAAGTAATTCCCATACAAAATTCCTTGGAATTTGAGGCAGACATCAGAAAAACCGTATTTCTGTCGGTATCCGGAAATACGGTTTTATTCTGTGGTTCTGATCATTCGATTCCGGCTGCCGTCTGAGGATTTTCCCACACGATCACACCGCCGGGAAATTCTTCGGACTGCTCCATTCTGAGTCCGCTGCCTACTATGGTTGCGGAGTACAGATTCTCTCCCATGGACTGGATATATATATTTCCAAAGACAAACCGACCCTCATAAGTGATTGCAACATCCAGCTTTGCCTGACCGACTGTCTGGTTTTCCTCATCCCGGGGTACCCAGTAAACCGTACTGTCACCAGCATACCGCAGATATACATCCTGTACATCTTTTGAACCGGCACGGTCGATCAGGGTTCCGCCGTAACTGAATACGGATATTTCCGACGGTTCCGGCGCAAAAGAAAAGGCAAATGCCGGGAACAGTGAACTGTACTGGGGTTTGTATTCCCACATTGCCAGTCCGCAGACAGATTCCGGTTTCAGAGAATGGATACTCCAGATATAGGGTGTATTATCCGGATTTTTGTTCGTATGCACCAGCCAGACACACCCATCCACTCGAAGCAGGAAGTAACCTCTGTTCAGCTTCTTGTACAGAATCTCATCATACATGTTATAGATATCCCGCATTCCAAAGGAAGGAAAAAACAAATCGTTCCATTCCGCATTTGTCCATGGAAATTCTTCCCATTCCCATGTAATGGAATCGTTCAGTACAGTTGTTGTCCCCATCCGGTTATCCATACTGAAGCTGTTTTCGGTTACAATGTACCGGTATCCTGTGTCCCCGTTTGTCAGCGTGGAGCTGAACGGATGTATATACAGGCAGTCAGCAGAAACGTACACGGGGTGATCCGTCATATTTTCTATAGGGTATGATTGGCTGTTCCAAAGAATGTGTGTAAATTCTTCACCGACCTCCAGCGTGTCGATTTCCGGATTCAGGGCACAGCCTGCCAGAATCACCGCGCACAGGATCATGGCTGCTGCTGAAACTTTCTTTGAAGGCTTTTTCCAGTTCAGAATGTTCCGAATGCGTGTTTTGATACCTCCCTCGCTGAAAGCCGGGGACACTGCTGTCAGGCGCTTATGTCCGGCAGAAAAATGCAGAAGGGATGCCGAATAGTCCTGTCTCGCATCATCCCCCAGCTGCCGCAGAACCCCTTCGTCACAGCGCATTTCCATGTCCTTCTCCGCCAGCACAAAGGCAAGCCACACCAGAGGATTGAACCAGTGTATGCACAATGCGGCGTAGGATATACATTTTACCACATGGTCAAAGTGTTTTACATGGTACCGTTCATGCAGGAGAACATATTCCCGTTCTTCTTCCTCCATAACGGACGGCAGGTAAATCCGGGGACGGAGCATTCCCAGTGCAAAGGGGACGGAGATATAGTCGGTCTGCCAGATACCTTTTTCCACCGGCACTGCACCGATCAGTTTTTGTTTCAGCCGGAAATAGGACAGGATACCGTGGACAACCATGATGACAACACCGGTGTACCACAGAATCGTAACAATAAGAGTTCCTGTCCGGTCAATATTCGGGCTGCCTGTAAGTACGGCGGTATCTTCCGTCAGATCTTCCACAGCACCGGTATTGGGGTCAATAACGATCTTATCGTAAAAATCCGGTTCGTCATAGGTGATATAGGAGACCGATGTGGCGATTCCTGCACTTTCCGTTTCGCCGGGATTTACAATATTGAACAGGGATACCGGCGCCGGCAGGGAGAACGGACACAGCAGACGGAACAGAACCACCGACCATAAAACATACGAATACACTTTCGGTGCTCTCCGCAGCAGCAGACGGGCAAGAAGTACCGCCAGTACGGTTATGCCTGCCGTGATGTTCATGTTGACGATTTTCGGAAAAATATTGTACCAGTCCATATCACTTCCCCCGGCTTTCCGCGATGAGTTTTTCCAGTTCTGCGATCTCCGTTTCCGATAATTTCTTCCGGGTGGTGAAGGCGGCTATAAAGGCTGGCAGGGATCCGTCAAAGGTCTCCGCCACAAACTGCTCGCTCTGCATGGCACAGAATTCGGTTTTGCTGATCTGTGAAGTAACAATTCCCTTTTCATTTTTGAAGATCCCCCGTTCACACAGTTTCCGGAGAATTGTATAGGTGGTGGGTTTCTTCCAGTGCAGGATTTCGGCACACAGCTTCACCAGTTCCCCCGATGCTACGGGTTCGTTCTGCCAAATAATATCCGCAAAACGGGATTCTATTTCTCCAAGTTTCATTTCAGGCATTATTTCTTCCTCCTGCGTCGGTTTATTTCCTATAGACCAATTTAAGTTTATCATGAGTAAACCGATTTGTCAATAGGCTCCGGCAGATATTACAAAAAATTCACATATGCCAAAAAAACGATAAAATAACAGAAAATTTCCATTTGCCATATTTATTTTATGAAGACTATGTGATATAATAGTATACTGTAGAAGTATATGCCCACGGGCATTGACATAAAGTGAGGGTTTACTACCATGTGTGGTTTCATCGGTTTTACCGGTATGCTTGCAAACAGACAACAGGTTCTGAAAAAAATGGCAGACCGTATTATCCACAGAGGTCCCGATTCCGAAGGATTTCATATTTCCGGCGAAAACGATTTTGACGCTGTTTCTCTGGGTTTCCGCAGACTGTCCATTATCGACCTGGCAGACGGGTCCCAGCCCATGTACAACGAGGACGGCAGTGTTGTCATTGTTTTCAATGGGGAAATTTATAATTTTATGGAGCTGAGAGATCAGCTTATCGCCTGCGGACATATTTTCAAGACAAGATGCGATACGGAAGTTCTGGTCCACGGTTATGAAGAATTCGGCGAAAAACTCCCGGAAAAACTGCGGGGGATGTTCGCTTTTGTAATCTGGGATTCCCGGAAAAAGCGGCTGTTCGGCGCAAGAGACCCTTTCGGTATCAAGCCTTTTTATTACAGTATGCCGAAAGACGGTGTATTCCTGTTCGGTTCGGAAATCAAGAGTTTTCTGGAGCATCCCGATTTCCGCTGTGCAGTAAATCCCAACGCGCTGCGTGCGTATCTGACCTTCCAGTATTCTTCCCAGGAAGAGACTTTCTTTGCCGGTACCTTCAAGCTCCCTGCCGCCCATTATTTCACCTATGAAAACGGTGTTCTCACAAAGACCCGTTACTGGGATGTGGATTTTTCCAGGAAAACCGCCATGTCCTACGGGGAAGCGGCGGAAGCCATTGATGCAAGAGTCCGTGAATCCGTTGCCGCACACAAGATCAGTGATGTGCCTGTCGGTGCATTTCTGTCCGGCGGTGTGGATTCCAGTTATATAACCGCCTGCCTGATGCCTGAGGATACTTTCTCCGTGGGATACGGTTCGGTGAACAACAAATTTGATGAAACCGGCGAAGCTAAAGCGCTGTCCGAAAAGCTGGGAATCCAGAATTACCTCCGTCATCTGACCGCTGAAGAGTGTCTGGATGCCTTCGGTACCATTCAGTATCACATGGATGAACCCCAGTCCAATCCTTCTTCGGTGCCCCTGTATTTTCTTGCCAAGCTGGCGAAGGAACACGTTACCGTTGTCCTATCCGGCGAAGGGGCGGATGAGATTTACGCCGGTTACGAATGGTATGCCGATTCTCCGCTTATGCAGAAGTACAAAAAAATTCCCGCTCCCCTCCGTCGTATGGCTGCCGGTATCACAAAGGGACTGCCCTATTTCAAAGGTCATGATTTCATTCTCCACGGCACCGGAAGACCGGAAGATTATTTCATCGGTCAGGCGTTGGTATTCCCGGAAAAGGAAGCTCTTTCCGTTCTGAAGCCCGCCTACCGCAATGCCCCCTCGGTTTCCGACATCACCGCACCCATTTATGACAGAGTACGGGATCTGGATGAAGTGGAGAAGAAGCAGTATCTGGATCTGAATCTGTGGCTGCCGGGGGATATTCTTCTGAAGGCAGACAAAATGAGTATGGCACATTCTCTGGAGCTGCGTGTGCCTTATCTGGACAAGTATGTTATGGAAGAAGCCGCAATGCTGCCGGTTTCCTACAAGCTGGACGGTAAGGATACCAAAGCCGTGCTCCGTACTGCGGCAAACAAAACCCTGCCGGATGAATGGGCGCACAGACCGAAGAAAGGTTTCCCCGTGCCGATCCGTGACTGGCTGAAGGATGACACCACCTATGCCTCTGTCAAAACTGCCCTTACTTCCGATACAGCGGAACAGTATTTCGATACTGCCGCTTTGTGTAAGCTGTTGGATGATCACCGTGCCGGTACTGCCATGAACCAGCGGAAGATCTGGACGGTTTATACTTTCCTGACCTGGCACAAACAGTTTATCGGATAAATCAATTTCAACATAAAGTAAGAAGGACGAATCATGAATCAGACCATTACTCCCGTCATTTTAGGCGCGGATCTGAACTGTTACAATGTGGCAAGAGCATTCCATATGCGTTACGGCGTAAAGTCCTATGCGTTCGGACGTTATGCCATTGCCCCTACAAAATATTCCACCATCATCCATTTCACCATCATTCCGGATATTGACAAGGATGAAGTAATGCTGGATACACTGCACCGCTTTGCCGATGCTCACCTGGGTGAAAAGCTGGTGCTGTTCGGCTGCACCGACGATTACGCGGGTATGATCATCCGCAACAAGGCTGAGCTGTCCGATTATATCATCCCCTACCCATCCGCCGACCTGATGGATCCCCTCTCCAAGAAGGCGGAATTCTATGAGACCTGTGATAAATTCGGTATTCCCTATCCGGCAACGGTGGTTCTGCATTCCTCTGCGGACAAGGATGCCCTGACGGAAGAAAAGCTCGGTTTCCCCTATCCGATCATCATCAAGCCTTCCTCCAGTGCGGATTACTGGAAGTTCCCTTTTGACGGCATGAAGAAGGTGTATGTCGCCGATTCTCCCGAACAGGCGGAAAAGATCATTGGTGATATCTACGCTTCCGGTTACCCGGATAAAATGATCCTGCAGGAATTCATCCCCGGCGGTGACTCGAAGATGCGTGTTTTCACCACATTCTCCGATGAGACCGGCAAGGTACGTGCCATGTGTCTCGGTCACACCATGCTGGAAGAACACACCCCCAAGGGACTGGGCAATCATGCCGCCATTATCACCGAACCGGTTTCCACCCTGCCCATGGCGGAAAAAATCAAGGCAATGCTGGAATCTGTAGGATATACGGGATTTGCCAATTTCGATATCAAGGAAAATGCGGATAAGCCCGGCGATTTCCGGATTTTTGAGATCAACCTTCGTCAGGGACGCAGCAATTTCTACATGACCTCCGCCGGACTGAATGTGGCTGAGCTGGCAGCGGATGTATTTACTTCAACCGGTGACGACTGTGTGCAGTGCGAAAAAGAAGTGTTCTGGCATCACATTCCGAAAAATGTTGTTTACAGCTTTACCGATGATCCCGCACTGATTCAGAAAGCCAAGGTACTGAAAGCTGCCGGCGATGAAATGTCTTCTCTGTGGTATCCCAAGGATATGTGCAAAAATCCCCTGCGGTTGATCTGTGTACTGGAACAGCTGCGGAGACAGCATAAGAAATACAAAATCTATTGCCCCAAACCAAACCATAAATAAAGGATTGAGTTTTTATGAACGGTCCGCGTCCACTCCTGGGCATTCTCGGAGGATTGGGTCCTCTTGCCAGTGCCTATTTTTACGAAATGATCACCGGCTACACCAAGGCCGGAAAGGATCAGGAACATATTGACATCATTCTCTCCAGCCGCGCTTCCACCCCGGACCGGACGGATTATATTTTAGGCAAAAGTGAGGATAGTCCTCTGCCGTATATGATCCACGATGCCCGTTCCCTGGAAACCTACGGCGCAACCGCCATCGTGATTCCCTGCAACACGGCGCATCATTTTCTCTTAGAGGTTCGCCGGGCTGTTCATGTACCTGTTCCCAGTATTATCACCGAAACAACCTTGTATCTGAAGCGGAACGGATATAAAAAAGCGTGTATTCTCGCCACTGCCGGTACGATTCACTCCGCATCCTATCAGGAAGAACTGACAAAACACGGCATGGAATACGCAGTTCCGGATGAAGCGGGACAGAATATCGTGATGGATATTATTTATAACGATATCAAAAAAGGGGTGATTCCCCCGGCAGAGAAGCTGTATCAGGTGGCAGAACCTCTATTTGCGCAGGGATGCGATTGTGCCATTCTCGCCTGTACGGAGCTTTCCCTGATGCAGCGCGTGATAACGGACAAGCGGTTCGTGGATTCCTTGGCTGTACTGGCGGCTGTCTCCATACGGCTTATGGGGCACGAAACCGTCGGGTTCTCCGATACGGGAGACTTGGGCGACATGGGCAGATTCCGGGATTTTCCCCATCCTGTCCTCCCCTGAACCACCTTTTTTCCCACGAGAAAGGATTTTAATCCAATGTTGTTGACTTCCCTTCTTCCTGCCTGCCAGGATTACACACTGTACGGCACGCCGGATGGTTTGCAGGTGCAGAGTATTGAATACAATTCCCGGTTTGCCGGAAAGAATAAAATATTTGTCTGTATGCCCGGCGCACGGATTGACGGACACAGTTATGCTCCCATGGCGTATGACCAGGGCTGCCGGATCTTTGTCTGCGATCACAAAATGGATCTGCCGGACGATGCGGTGCAGATCGTTGTGGAAACGCCGCGGCTTACCCTGGCGAAGCTGTCCGCTGCTTTTTATAACCATCCTGCCGATTCCCTGACCGTTATCGGCATCACAGGCACCAAGGGCAAAACCACCACCGCGATTCTTCTCTCCGAAATTCTCAGCAGTTCGGGGCATCCCTGTGCCTATATCGGTTCCAACGGTGTCACCATCGGTACCGCCCATTACGATACCGTCAACACCACCCCGGAAAGCCGTGAACTGCACCGGTATTTCCGTATGATGGTGGATGAGGGTATTACCCATGTGGTTATGGAGGTTTCCTCCCAGGCACTCAAGTTCTACCGTGTGCATGGAATCCATTTTGACACCTGTCTGTATACCAATCTTTCCGAGGATCATATCAGTCCGTCGGAACATCAGGATTTCGAGGAATACAAAGAATGCAAGACCCGGCTGTTCCGGCTGTACAACTGTAGGCATATTGTATGCAACGCGGATGATCCCCACTGTGAAGATATGATACGCGGTGCGGATGCGGAGATTATCCGTTACGCCATTGATTCCCCTGCGGATTTCTGCGGCAGCAATATCCGTCCTTTCCGGAATGAAACGGCGCTGGGGATTGATTTTGACTGCAAAACCAATGGGCATACTTACCCTGTCCGTTTGCGTACACCGGGGGATTTTTCCGTGTACAATGGACTGTGTGCCATCGCGGCTGCACAGATTTACGGTGTGTCCGTGGAACGGTGCGCCGCTATTCTCAAGCGTATGTCCATCAGAGGCCGGTTTGAGATCGTGGATGCGCTGGACAATATTACGTTTATCATTGATTATGCCCATAATGGGTTGAGTCTGGAAAGCGCCCTGTCCGTTCTCCGGGAGTACAAGCCCAATCGGCTGATCTGTCTCATCGGAACGGTGGGCGGCAAGGCGCAGAACCGTCGGGAAGAGCTGGCGGATGCGGCAGGACGGCTGGCGGATCATGTGATTTTCACTTCCGACAACCCGGACAGAGAGCCGCCGGAAGAGATCATCCGGGATATGCTGCTTTCCTTCCGCAATGCGAAGCCCTATGAAGCCATTGTGGATCGGGAAGAAGCCATACGCCGTGCAGTGCAGATGGCGCAGGACGGGGACATCGTTCTGTTCGCCGGCAAGGGGCATGAGAATTATCAGCTGATTAACGGCGAGAAGATTCCCTTTTCCGAAAGAGATCTGATCTTAGACGAAGCGGCGATTCTGAAGGAAGGATTGCAGACCAGATTGATATAATAAAAAAGGCAGAAAATTCTGCCTTTTTGTTTTTGTTGGGTTTATTCAGCTGTTTCTTCGTCCAGTTCCAGTCTTGTATACTTACCGGCACCCACGTAGGTATCCATCCATTCGAAGATTTCATCCGGTCCAAAGGCAGAGGTATCCAGCATCAGATCTACGACTGTACATTTGTTTTCCGCATCGTAGTAGAACAGTTCCGGATTTGTGTCAAAAGTGGAGAAATCCGTTACTCCATCCGGTGAGCACTGATTGTTTTCCAATACCTGTTCACGGTCTGTGGCAACCACATAGGAAGCATCAATAGTAACAGGAAGTTCGGGGGAAGTAATGTACGCATCGTTCCAGGATTTGATCAGGTTGGGATCGCTGGCATAGTAGGAAGTACCGCCGATGAACCAGTTGGATTCACTGAAGAAATTACTGGTTACTTCACGTACGCTGGCGCCGCCGCAGTTGCGATATACATTGTTGTAGCTGTGGGTATTGGCGCCTCGGGTAAGGGGGAAACGCTGGATTCCACCGCAGTAATAGTTATGATGCAGTGTTACATCCTGCAGCAGATCCTTCTCCCAGGTTCCGATCAGCATGGCTTTTCCCACATTATCGAACATATTGTAAGAAATCGTTATATCTTTGGTAAGATAGAAATCGAGTGTTTCATCGCCATAATCTGCAAAGTGGACCTGCCATGCATTTTTACCAACATTGAACGTATTGTTGTGAATCCAGTATCCGCTGCATCTGATGTGACGGTCGAGGTTGGGATCGCTGTCACTTGCGGACTGGACCCCAAAAGCCGTAAGCGGTTTATCGATAAATTTCAAATTGCGTACTTCAATGGAATTACAGAAGCACAGACGGAAACCAAACTGGGCAAATTCAGCCTTTTTGCCAACGCCTTCAATCGTCAGATCATTTGCGTTTTCTATGTACAGCATATTGGTAACAACCGAATCCGAATAGACTTCCGTTCCGTCTTCGTATGTTTCTATCCGCTGACCGATATCCTCTACCTTCACCTCGTCTATACCGGTGAGCGTAGTTGCATAGGTATACAGTTTTCCCTCACACCCGTCAGTTATCTGGGTGGTCAGACCGACAAGGTTCTCCTTATACCGTGTGTCATACTCATTGTTAAAGTAATTCTCGTCCCAGTTGGAACCGTCCACCAAACGCGTTTCCGATACACGTGCCTTCCACTGGTTGGTTGAGACCTTGCCTGTAATGCGGATGATCAGTGGTTCTTCCATATACTGCTTAGCCTGCAGGATCGCAACAAGGCCTGTATAGGTCGTTCCGTTTATATCCAGGGTTACGGTATTCTTGTTCTTGTCATTGACATACAGAATCACAGCACCGTCTTTTACGGAACCGTCGTTATTGTAGCCGCCGATGCCTTCTTCATTCTGGAAGTGGGCATAACCGCTGCGGTCCTGACGTTCTACATCAATATCCAGAAGGGTGGTACGGGCATATGTTTCGCCTTCTCCGTACTCGATCTTTACGCAGTATTTACCCTCAGGCAGACCGAGGATGTAACAGGCTACATTGCCGTTCTCTTCAAGATACAGTTCTCTGTCCAGTTCCGTGAATTCCGCTTCGTCCATGGGACGGTAGGATACCTTGAAATCTTCCAGGGCAAATTCCTTGTCTGTATCTGCGGGCTTTTTCAGCTGCAGGCGGATCTGTTCATTGAGCCCGTCTATGCTCTGTACAGTAATATTTTCTGCATTTACATCTTCTTCCACCACGGGAATCGGCTTTTCCGGTTCGGTTTCTTGGGGTTCCGTTTCGGTGGGAGTGGTCTCCACAGCGGCAGTATCCGTTGTGTCGGTTTCTTCGGTTGTGGTATTGTTACAACCGCACAGAAGCATTGCACCGATAAGCAGGGGCAGCAGTAGTCTTTTTATAAGTTTCCTCCATGTTATTTTTTACCGGATTTTACTGCACATAAGTATAGCAAAAATCGAGCCGCTTTTCTATTGGCAAAATGACCAAGTATTTTGTTTTTTTTGCACATTGCACAAAAGCAAATGGAACATCGTTTTTCGCACAGTAATTCGATTTTGTTTCATCCTATGGAATACATCACCATGCCAAGCCCTGCGGAGATCAGGATCATGATGATCGGGGAAAGTTTTTTCTTCAGAAGTTTTTTTGCTCCGAAACCGACAGCAATCAGAATACCGAGGATGATTAACCCCTTCGTATCAACCGACACCTCCGCGTCTTCTACACCCAGTAAAGTACTTATGAAAAGTGTAACCGCGGTACCCAGGATCATGGCGATAACGCAGGGACGCACACCGCCGAGAAATGCCTGCACACCCTTGTACTGCATGAAATTCCGGATCACCGCGGCAATCAGCAGAATAATGATAAAGGATGGCAGTACAACACCGAGAGTCGCCAGAAGGGAACCGAGAATCCCTACCTGTGCGGAACCGATGAAGGTAGCAAGATTGACAGACAGAGGACCGGGTGTGGATTCGGATACGGCGATCATGTTCAGTATTTCCTCTTCCGTCAGCCAGCCGTGGGACAACACCTGTTCACGGATCAGGGGAAGCATTGCATAACCGCCGCCAAAAGAAACTGCGCCGATCTGAAAAAATGTCCAAAACAATTCCAAGAATATCATTCGTCCGTCCCCCTTTTACCCTGCACTCTTTTGACCAGATACACCAGAACTCCGGCACTTCCCGCGATCAGGATATAAAATATTGTAGAAAAATCCACCGATAGGACGGAAAACGTCACCAGACAAACCAGTACACACAGAAAAACCGTAATCGTCAGTGCGGTTTTCTTCATGTCTTTCAGCATTTTCAGTCCTACGGAAAAAATCAGATACACCACGCACACCTGAATCCCGCGGAAAGCATAATCCACCAGTGTGTAGGTGAGAAACGCATCGAGGAAAAGGGAGATGATGTAGATAATCACAAAGGACGGAATGCATACCGCCGCTGTTGCCAGAACCGATCCCCAGAAGTGAGCAAGTTTATAACCGATGTATGTCGCTGCATTGATGGCAATCGGTCCGGGAGTGGATTCGGCAATCGCGACAATGTCCAGAAATTCATCTTTATCCAGCCAGTTTTTCCGGCTGACCAGTTCATTTTCCAGCAGTGCAATCATGGCATGACCGCCGCCAAACGTGAACAGACCGATTTTCAGCATGGTAAAAAACAGCTGCATACATTGTTTTCGTCTTCCCATATTTTTCCTCCGTGTACGAATGTTTTTGTACAGTACTTGGTTCCATGCTGATTATACCACAGGTGCGTATTCCTGTCAAGAACACTCCGGAAGATCGCGGAAATCTGCGCTTTACGGCTTACCTATTGCTATTTCCCCAAGAATATGATATAATAATGTTGTATACTGTAATTTATCGTGTTATATGAACAGGAGAAATGAAGTTGTCAGATACATTGCTTTCAAACATACCAGTAGCATATGCTTCCTGTAGAGAATATGACGTTCCGCTGATCCGCAGACAGATAACTGCCTTATTCCATACACTGAATATCGGTCAGAATGTGTTCTGCGGCAAAGTAATCCTTGTCAAACCCAATCTGGTTATGGCGAAAAAACCGGAGCTGGCTGCCACCACACATCCGGCGGTTCTGCAGGCTCTGGCTGAGGTTCTGGCGGAATTTGCTCCGAAAAAGATCATCATTGCCGACAGCGCGGGCGGTCCTTACAATCTGCCGGCACTGCAGGTTCTGTACCGTACCTGCGGGCTTTCTCCTCTGGATAAATTGCCCCTTGTGGAGCTGAATACCGACTGCGGTTTTTCCGATGTGGAAATGGAGGACGGACAGAGGCTGCGGCATTGTCACATGATCAATCCTGCCGTACAGGCGGATGTGTGCATCAATGTCTGCAAACTGAAAACCCATGGACTGACCGGTCTGAGCTGTGCTACCAAGAACCTGTTCGGTCTCATTCCCGGTGTCGAAAAATTTGAAATGCACGCCACATTTCCGCAGATCGAAGATTTCTCGGAAATGCTGGTGGATATATCGGAATATATGCGCACACATACGGAATATATCGCTCTGTGTGACGGCATAATGGGTATGGAGGGCAACGGTCCCACCCATGGCACACCGGTTTCCTCCGGACTTCTGCTGGCTTCCCGTTCTCCTTATGCGCTGGATGTTGTGGCGGAACATATTATCGGGTGTGAAAATGCGGCAATACATCTGGATGCGGCTGCGGCAAGGGGATTAGTTTCCCGAAACTGGCAGGATATTCCCCTGCTTTTCTGTGAGGACACCGCAGAAATGGCGTCCTATTCCTTCCGCAAACCGGCATCTTCCTCCGGAAAGTTTTTAAAGAATCTGTCCGGCATCATGGGCGGTCGGCTTGCCGAAGCCTTTGCCGCCAGACCGGCTATCCGTGCTTCCGGTTGTGTGGGATGCGGTGTATGTGTACAATCCTGTCCGGTGCATACGATTTCGCTGGAAAAGAAAAAGCAGAAGAAAATCGCCGTAATCCATCCCGAAAAGTGTATCCGGTGTTACTGCTGTCAGGAGCTTTGCCCCAAAGGTGCAGTAGTCCTCCGTAAGAATCCCCTGATTCGCTGGATTCATTAATTCACATGATCTCTATCGTGTTCATATTAGATTTGCGAGAATAATTATGATAATTACCAAAAAGGCTTATGCAAAAATCAATCTGTATCTGGATGTAATGGGTCAGCGTCCGGATGGGTATCATGACATCAAGAGCGTTATGCAGCAGGTCAGTCTCCATGATGATGTGACGGTAGAACGGGATGGTTTGCCCGGTATCCGGCTGCTGGATATGTGCGATACCCTTCCCTGTGACGAAAACAATATTGCTTACCGCTGTGCGGATGTGTTCCTGCGGCATTACGATATCCGCGAAGGCGTTTCCATCCGGATCACCAAGCGCATTCCCATTTCTGCCGGTCTTGCCGGTGGAAGTACGGACGGTGCTGCGGTGCTGCTGGCTCTGGCAGAACTGTTCTCCGACAATATTCCCACCGACCTTGATACCCTTTGTACCCTTGGCAGCACCATAGGTGCGGATATTCCCTTCTGCATCGTAGGCGGATGTGCCCTGACGCTGGGAATCGGGGATCACATTACCCCCCTTGACTACACGCCGGACTGCCGGATTCTTCTGGCGAAAAGCGGCAGCGGCATTTCCACCCCCCAGGCATACCGTATGCTGGATGAAAAGTACAGCGACAGGCTGAAGGAAGATTTCGCGGACTTTGACGGTTTTCTCACTTCCCTGCATACTGACCCTGTTCCGGTATTCCTGCACAACACCTTCGAAGATGTGATTCTGCCGATACACGATGAGGCGGCAATGATCCGGGACATTCTCGGCGAAAACGACGGTATGCCTCTGATGAGCGGAAGCGGTCCCTCCGTCTTCGGGCTGTTCACCGATGATTACAAGCTGCAGAGGGCCTGCATGGAACTGATGAAGCGGCATATTGAAGTGTATATCTGTGATCCTGTATCCCGGTTCTGAGGGACGGATGTTCATTGGTATTCCAACAAACACAAAACAGGCGGATCTGAGTTTTTCTCAAATCCGCCTGTAATTTTTTATGCTTTTGCAACAGCTGATACCGGATTAGCCGAGTCTTTCTTCCAGTGCAGCCAGTTCTTCATGCAGTTCAGCGGGAACACGGTCACCGATGAGTGCATAGAATTCCTTGATGTTGCCGATATCTTCCTTCCAGCTATCGTGGTCAACGGATACCAGTTCCCGGATGGTGTCCAGAGTAACGTCTTCCAGACCTTCGATGTTGATATCTTCAGCCTTCGGAACATAACCGATTGCAGTTTCAACAGCGTCTACCTTATCTTCGCAGCGTGCCAGGATCCACAGCAGAACACGGAGGTTGTCACCGAAGCCGGGCCAAATGAAGTTGCCTTCATCGTCGGTACGGAACCAGTTTACGTGGAAGATCTTGGGCGCGTTGGGAATCTTCTTGCCCATATCGAGCCAGTGCTTGAAGTAGTCACCCATGTTGTAACCGGTGAAGGGACGCATTGCCATGGGGTCACGACGAACTACGCCGACAGCACCTGCTGCAGCTGCAGTGGTTTCGGAAGCCATGATGGAACCAACGAAGGTACCGTGCTGCCAGTTCTTGGACTGGTATACCAGGGGAGCAGTCTTTGCACGTCTGCCGCCGAATACGATAGCATCAAGGGGAACGCCTGCTGCATTTTCAAATTCAGGAGAAATGCAAGGGCAGTTCTTAGCCATAGCTGTAAATCTGGAGTTAGGATGAGCACCGCTTGTTTCAAGCTTTCTTGCCTTGTCGTAGGTTCTGTAATCCCACTTGTTGCCCTTCCAG
>JAFUKI010000071.1 GCA_017467815.1 Clostridia bacterium | reverse complement strand
GGCGGAGAAAGATGCGGTACTTTCCATGCGGGAACTGCTGGACTGCGCTGCCATTCTGCGCTGTTCCAGAGTACTTCTGGATTACGTACGCGGTGACCACACCCCGCAGACATCCCTGAATGAAATTTTTGAGCGCCTGATCCCCAATCGTCTGCTGGAAGAAAAGATTACCAGATCCATCGTAGCGGAAGATTTTATGGCAGACGAAGCAAGCCCCGAACTTGCCGATATCCGCCGGAAAATCAGACAGGTAAACAACCGGATCAAGGATACACTTCAGAAATACGTCTCCGGTTCCTCAAAATACCTGCAGGAAAACATCGTTACTTCCCGCGGCGGCAGATACGTAATCCCCGTAAAAGCCGAATACCGCAGTGAAGTAAAAGGACTTATCCACGATACTTCCCAGTCCGGCGCCACTTTGTTTATCGAACCCATGGCAGTAGTGGAAGCCAATAACGAACTCCGCACACTGGAAAGTAAGGAAGCCCACGAAATTGACCGGATCCTCAGAGATCTTTCCGCCGGCATATCCGTTTCCGGCAATGCGCTGGTGCTGGATTATCTGAACATCAACGAACTGGCACTGCTGTTTGCCTGTGCGGAACTGTCCTATCATATGGACGCTTCTCCGGCAAAAATCACGGCAGACAAGGAAATTGAGCTGGTGAAAGCCAGACATCCTCTGCTGGATAAGAAAACCGTTGTCCCCATTACCGTATCCCTGGGACACGATAAAAGTATGCTGGTCATCACCGGACCCAATACCGGCGGTAAAACCGTAACCCTGAAAACAATCGGTCTGTTTGCCCTGATGAACCAGGCGGGACTCCATATTCCTGCCGAGGATTCGTCACGACTCGGAATCTTCGATAACGTATTTTCCGATATCGGTGATGAACAGAGTATAGAACAGTCCCTGTCCACCTTCTCCTCCCACATGAAGGGAATCGTGAGAATCGTGGACTCCATGACGGAAAAATCCTTAGTTCTCTTTGACGAACTTGGTTCCGGTACAGACCCCGTGGAAGGTGCCGCGCTGGCTATGTCCATTCTGGAAGAAGTCCGTATGACCGGCGCTCTCTGTGCAGCTACAACCCACTATGCGGAACTGAAATCCTACGCCATTGAAACGGAAGGCGTGTGCAACGCTTCCTGCGAATTTGACGTGGAAACCCTGAAACCCACCTACCGCCTGATTATTGGTACTCCCGGTAAATCCAACGCATTTGCCATATCCGAAAAACTGGGACTTTCCGCAGGACTGGTAAAACGTGCCCAGAATTTCGTGGATACCGGCTCCCGTAACTTTGAAGCGGTCATCGAGAAACTGGAACACACCAGACACGAGCTGGAAACCGAAAAAGCCGAAGTGGAACGGCTGAAAACCGAATTTGCCGCCTTCAAGAAAGATGCGGAAAAAGAACTGTCGGAAAAGGTCGGCAAAGCGGAAAAAGAAGCGGAAAAGATCCGCAAAAAAGCACAGGAGATCCTGGACGGTGCCAGAATCACAAGCCAGTATGTCTTTGACGAGCTGGAAGAACTGAAGCGTCAGAAAGATGCCGAAGATTTTGCCAACCGCATGGCATCTGCCAGAAAAGATATCCGTCAGAAGGTGAGAGAATACGACGACCACCTCAATCCGCTGGAGGAAGATGACGAAGAATACGTACCGCCCCGTCCGTTCCGGAAAGGAGATGCCGTACAGCACCGCAACCTCGGCACAAAGGGAATTCTCATGGACGACCCGGATAAAAACGGCAATGTAAACGTAAAAATGGGTGCCGTGAAAGTCCGTGCCAATGTTTCCGACCTGCGGCTTATCGACGAAGCGGACATTCCCAAGCAGAACAAAAAGACCGGCAGCGTAAAAGCAACGGTCAACCGCAGTTTCAAAACGGAATGCGATGTACGGGGAATGACCGTGGAGGAAGCCTGGTTCGTGGTGGACAAATACCTGGACGAAGCCAAGGTAGTCAATATCAAGAGCGTAACCATCATCCACGGAAAAGGAACCGGCGCTTTGCGAAGTGCATTGTGGCGTAATTTCAAAGAAGACCGCCGCGTAGCTGTTTTCCGTGCCGGGCAGTACGGTGAAGGAGATTACGGTGTAACGGTTGTGGAACTGAAATAACGGAAATCCTGACCGAAAATTGCATAAACAGCGAAAATTTCCTGTTCAGTAGTTGAAAAAACAGGCAGAAAATGATATAATACCATAATAGGATACTATTGTGTCGAAATCTGTAAGAAAATAATTATCACGCATAATTTATACGTATAAGGAGTTTACAAGCAATGGCAAGATTCATACTCAGTGCATTTTCCGATGAGTATTCCTCCGAGCTGGATAAGCAGATCGAAGGAATGGTCAAGAATAAAGTCAAGATGTCCGAAGTACGCGGTGTGGACGGAATCAACGTATCTGACCTGACCACTGTACAGGCAATGGACGTGAGAAAGAAGCTGGATGCATACGGAATCGGCGTATCCGCTGTCGGCTCTCCCATCGGTAAGATCAAGATCACCGATCCCATGGACGAACATCTGGACAAACTGAAGCATACCTGCGATCTGGCTGAAATTCTCGGTACCAAGCGTATCCGTATGTTTTCCTTCTATATGCCCGATGATAACTACGATAACTACCGCAACGAAGTAATCGACAGAATGGGTCAGATGCTGGACGTAGCGGATGCATACGGCGTGCAGCTGTGTCATGAAAACGAAAAGGGTATTTACGGCGATACACCCGAAAGATGCCTGGAACTGCTGAAAGCTTACGAAGGAAGACTGGGCTGCGTATTTGATCCCGCCAACTTCATCCAGTGCGGCTGTCAGCCCTATCCCCATTGCTTTGAAATGCTCTATCCTTACCTGACCTATATGCACATCAAGGACTGCGCAAAGAACGGAACCATCGTACCTGCTGGTGCCGGTATCGGATCTGTTCCGGAAATTCTCGCAATCATCAATAATAGCAGAAAAGGCGAAGATTTTATCCTGACTGCGGAACCCCATCTGCGTGTGTTTGACGGACTCAGCGCCCTGGAAAACGGCGAAATGACCACAAACATCGGCAATGTGTTCGCTACTGCGGAAGAAGCCTTCGAGACTGCTATGGCAGCCATCAGAAACTGTTACCCCAGAACCGCAGAATAATATCGGCATTAATATAAACGAATGTGAAAGGAGCTTTTGCTATGTCACAAAAGAAAATGCTCGCGATTGACCTTGGCGCATCCAGCGGCAGAGGCATTATCGGTGGCTTTGACGGAAAAAAGTTCACCCTGAATGAGATCCATCGTTTTTCCAACGATCCCGTTACGACCCCTACAGGATTTTACTGGGATACGCTGCGTTTGCTGTTTGAAATCAAAACTGCTATTCTGAAATCCAATCAGGAAGGCGGAATAGATACCATCGGTATCGACACCTGGGGCGTTGACTATGGCTTCCTGGATAAAACCGGTGCCCTTATTTCCAACCCCTTCCACTACCGCGACACAAGAACCATGGATATCGAAAACTATGTGTTCAATAACTTCGCCACCTGGGATGAAATTTACGATACAACCGGTATTCAGTCCATGAATTTCAATACCCTTTACCAGCTGGCAGCGGACAGGAGAGACAGACCCTGGCTTCTCGAACACGCCGATAAAATGCTGAACACCCCCGACCTGCTGGGATACTTCCTGACAGGCGAAAAACTTTCCGAATATACCATCGTTTCCACCGGCGCACTGCTGAATGCATACACCCGTACATATGCTGACGAGCTTCTGCAGAAGTGCGGTATTCCCAGAGATATATTCTGTGATATCGCCAAGCCCGGTACCATCCTCGGCACGCTTCTGCCCGGCGAAGAGACCGGCAATTCCGCAGCTAAGGTAATCAAAGTTGCCTCCCACGATACCGCCAGCGCAGTTATGGCTGTACCCGCGGAAAACGAAGATTTCCTGTACATTTCCAGCGGTACATGGTCCCTGCTCGGTATCGAAAGCAAGACCCCCATCATCAACGATCTGTCCAAAAAGTACCAGCTCACCAACGAGGGCGGCGTGGACGGAACCATTCGTGTAATGAAGAATATCATGGGTCTGTGGCTCGAACAGGAATCCCGCCGTCAGTGGGCAAGAGAAGGTACAAAGTACTCCTTTGACGAACTTTCTTCCATGGCAAAGGAATCCAAACCCTTCCAGTGCTTTATCAACCCGGACGATATCCGCTTCTCTACAGCCGGAAATATGCCCAAGAGAATCCGCGAATACTGCAAGGAAACCGGTCAGTATGTTCCCGAAACCGTCGGCGAAATCGTACGCTGCATCTTCGAAAGCCTGGCACTGAAATACAGATGGACCGCTGAAAAGATGGAAGAAGTAAGCGGCAGAAAATATTCCTTCATCAACATTGTAGGCGGCGGCACCAAGGAAGAAATGCTGTCCCAGTTTGCCGCAGACGCATCCCACCGTATGGTAGTGGCAGGTCCCGTTGAAGCAACCTGTATCGGCAACATTGCCATGCAGAGTATTGCTTCCGGTGACGTAAAAGACCTGTGGGAAGCAAGAGCCATTGTACGTGATTCTTTCGATGTAAAAGAATATAAGCCCAATACCGAAACCGCAGCAGCGTGGGATGATGCATACGGAAAGTTCTGCGCTTTGCTTGAAAACTGATCTGATACTTAAAAAGGAGAATTGGATGATGACTACAGAAAAGAGATACGAACTGGCGCGTGAGATTTACGCTGAGATCGGTGTAGATACCGATGCTGCCATTCAGAAAGTAAGTGAAATTCCCGTTTCCATTCACTGCTGGCAGGGCGACGACCTTGTTGGTTTTGAAACCCCCGACGGAAAGCTGACCGGTGGTATCCAGGCAACCGGCAACTATCCCGGAAAGGCACGCAATATCGACGAACTCCGTGCTGACTATGAAAAAGCGATCAGCCTGATTCCCGGTAAGAAGAAACTGGCACTCCACGCAATCTACCTGGACAACCAGGGTAAGAAAGTGGAAAGAAACGAAATCGGTCCCGAACATTTTACCTCCTGGGTAGAATGGGCAAAGGAAAAGAAGATCGGTCTTGACTTCAACCCCACCTTCTTCTCCCATCCTCTGTCCGAAGACGGCTTTACCCTGAGCCACAACGATGCAAACGTACGCAATTTCTGGATCGAACACGGTAAGCAGTCCCGTAAGATCTCCGAATATTTCGGTAAGGAACTGGGACAGACCTCTGTCAACAACTTCTGGATTCCCGACTGATTCAAGGATACGCCCGTAAACCGTGCTAAGTCCAGACAGATCCTGGCAGAATCCTATGCTGAAATCTTCGGCTTTGACACCGATCCCAAGTACACGCTGGACGGTATGGAAAGTAAGGTATTCGGTATCGGCGCTGAAAGCTGTACCATCGGTTCTCATGAATTCTACATGGGCTGCGCTATGAAACACCAGAAGCTGCTCACCCTGGACACCGGTCACTTCCATCCCACCGAAGTGGTTTCCGATAAGATCAGCTCCGTTCTGACCTTTATCCCCGGTGTTGCCCTGCACGTATCCCGCCCTGTACGTTGGGACAGTGACCATGTAGTGGTATTCGACGACGAACTGAAGGCCATCGCCTGTGAGATCGCCCGCGGCAAGTACGAAAACAGAGTATATATCGGTCTGGACTTCTTCGACGCCAGCATCAACCGCATCGCCTGCTGGACCATCGGTACCCGCAATATGCAGAAGGCACTCCTTTGGGCAGCTCTGGAACCGACTGCAATGCTGCAGAAGTTCGAAGAAGAAGGGGACTACACCTCCCGTCTGGCATATCTGGAAGAAGCCAAGACCTACCCCTTTGCGGCAGTTTGGGATTACTACTGCGAGAAGAACAATGTTCCGGTTCGTGACAACTGGGTTAAATGCATGAAGGATTACGAACAGAAAGTTCTGGAAGTAAGAAAGTAATCCTATGAACAGAAAAAACAAAAAACTTGCCGCATCCCTGTGTACAGCCGCAATGCTTCTGTTTTCCCTGAATTCCTGCGGTATTCTGGAAATCCGGGATGCAACAAGTGAACTTCCTTCCGAGCAGGAGACATCCGCCCCTGTATTGGAACAGGCTGAAAGACACAATGAAGTAGAAAAATCGGAGAATGCGGAATCCGGAACGGGGGATACCGAAACAACGGAGGAAACAGAAACCGAACAGAACATTGAGGAAAAACGCATTAAAGTTTCGGTTGCCGGTGGTATAGCCATCGACAACCGGATCAATGCCGATGCTGCCTATCGTGCAAACGGTGAAAAAGCCTACAGTTTCCTCACCATGTTTGCGGCAGTGTATCCCCGGATTCACAACACAGACATAGCTCTGACCACCCTGGAAGCTCCCTGCGCTGATACAGAAGCATATCCTGTCACCGATGAAGGTGTTATCAATATGCCTACCGAAGCCCTGACAGCCGTTGCTGATCTGGGGTTTGATGTCATCAATACGGCAGGAACTAATCTGAATACCTGCGGAGATGCAGGAATTCGTTCCACGGTAACAGGTGTCTGCAGTACGGAGGTGCTTCAAATCGGTGCTTATCAGGACAATAGGGATGCAAGCGACGTGCGTGTCTATGAACAGGACGGTATCAAAATCGCTTTCCTGTCTTTTATGGAAGAATCTCCTGAGAGTACCATGGTAATTCCGTCTCTGACCGATCCTGAGGCGGTAAAATCCAGCGTAGAGTATGCGGAAATGATTGCGGACATCGTTATCGCTTCCGTAACCTGGAATCCCGCAGACAGCGGCAAGCGTCAGGAATATGCCGGCAATCTGGCTGATTATGGTGTCGATATTATTGTCGGCTCGGACGGTTCTTCTCTGGGAAAGGCTGAATGGATCGAGAACGCCGATGGCGGAAAATCTCTCGTTGTATATTCCCTGGGAAATCTGATTGCCACCGGAACAGATGCAGAATCCATCCTGAGCGGTATACTGAATCTGGAAATTACAGAGGCAGAAGGCAGTATCGTTCTGGAAAACGTAACGATCACCCCGATCGTAACCCACCATACCGAGCAGAACGAATATCAGGTAGTGGAACTTCGGAATTATGATGATGCGATGGCATCCCTTCATTCCGTAAAAGGGTTGACGGCAGAAAAATTGAAGCAGATTGTATCTTCCGTTATTCCCGCCGAATTTCTGGCAAATGAATAATTAGATGGATAAAGTAAGAGAATGAAAAACTTTTCAGAAAAGATTTTCCGAAAGATTGCACTTGGCATTGAAATCCTGCTGATGATCGCAATGGTTCTGACTGCTTCCGCCTGTGAATCCGCAGAGGAAGAAGAAACTGTGAAAGACCGACTGGGACAAGCCACAGGCATACCTTCCATCGGTGTCGGCAGACAGAGGAGAGAAACTGCTGACCAGACCGGTAAAGGCTTCACCATCTGCATTGACCCCGGACACGGTTTTGACGATGCCGGCGCATCCAGCAGTTATGTTGCCGATTGTGATGAAAAAGATCTGACCCTCCGATACGCGACTGATTTGAAAAGCGAACTGGAGAAGATGGGCTATACCATCATCCTGACCCACGACGGTTCCGTATTTCCGCGAACTTCGGCGGACGACGGCAACAATAAGTTCAATCCCAACGAGCGTTCCGCATATGCCAATACGCTGGACATTGATTACTACGTTTCTCTCCACTGTGACTCCTTCGAGGACGAAAGTATAGGGGGAACAAGAATCTATTACTGCGAGGCAGCAAAAAAGGTTGACGATTATTCAGCAGACGTGGCGAATGCCATTAAAATGCAGCTGAGTAAGGCGTTTCCCGAAGACGGAGAAATAAAAATACATAATATGGATCCTGCAGAAGCATATGCTGTTATCAGAGAAACATATGCGGCAGCATCCCTGATTGAAATCGGTTTTATCACCAATGCAAATGATGCCGCCAGAATTCAGGATGCTGAATGGCAGGAAGATTTCGTAGAGGCAGTTGCAGCCGGAATCAACGACTATTTCGCAACACTCGGATAAACAGGAGGCAAAGCTGTGTTATCCAACTTAAACTATAGTATCAATGCAGTAATGCCGATACTTCTGTTGGTGATTCTGGGAATCATCCTGAAACGAATCGGATTTTTGGATGATGCATTTACCGAAACAGCAGAGAAGATAGTGTTCAAAATTTCACTGCCGGTTATGCTGTTTCTTGAAGTCGCCGGGACTTCCCTTGACAGCCTTGTTAATATCAGACTGATTCTGTTCTGTGTAATAACGGTAACAGCATCCTTTATCATTGTGACCGCTCTCTCGGTACTCCTGATCCGGGACAGAAAAAAGCGGGGCTCCATTATACAGGGCGTCTGCCGGTCCAACTTTGCAATTTTGGGTGTACCCATCGCGGACAATATGTTCGGCTCTGCCGGCATATCCACAATCGCGTGTGTCATGCCATTTGTAATCCTTATGTTCAACTCTTATTCCGTAGTGGCGTTGTCCCTGTTTACAGAAGATAAATCCGAGAGAATGAGCAAGAAAAAGGTTCTCATGATCTTGAAAAACATTGTGACAAACCCGCTTATCATAGGCGTTTTCCTTGCCGTACTGTGTCTGCTTTTCTCCATTGAACTGCCGGCAATCCTGAACAAAAGCTTAAACAACCTGAGCAATCTTACCACACCCCTTGCTCTGATCTGCCTTGGTGCGAAATTCAAGCCGGAAAGCCTGAAGGGAAGAGTCGGCTATGCAGTATGCGGTGCGCTGGGTAAAACCGTAATCCTGCCAGCCATCATGGTTGCCATCGCAGCCCTGTTTGGCTTCCGGGATGCGGAATTGGGTGTTGTACTGATTCTGTTCGGTGCTCCCAGCGCTGTTTCCAGCTACATTATGGCAAAACGCATGAAAAACGACGCGGAACTTTCTGCACAGATTTTACTTTTATCCACCATAATCTGCATATTCACAATATTCATTGGTATCTTTACGATAAAAACATTAAATTTAATATAATTAAATCCAAAGAAAAGCCGCAGTTTGCCGAAATTGCGGCATTTTTTAAAAGAAATCCTGTACCAATGTGAAGGAACATCGGTACAGGATTTCTTTATTTATCCCGGAACAGCAGTTTTCTGACAGCATCCACCGGCAGAACCGTCAGCGCACAAAGCAAGCAGAACAAAAGGGCGCCTCCCGAAACAGGAACTGTACGGAATACAGAACCGCCGAAGTACACAATCAACAGCTGAATAAACGCCACACTGGGCATAATCAGAAGAAAAGCTTTGTTTTTCCGTAAATGCGCAAACAGATTGATCCGTGATGTACGAACTGTAAAAGCATTGCAGATACCGCAGAACACAAACAAAGCAAAGAACGCTGTCAGAAAATACAACTCATTTCCGCGCCCGAAATAAATCCGCGCTGCAGAAGACCGCAGAAAAACAACACATAAAGCAATCGTGTAAGCAGCGGAAATCAGAATTTGCCGGATCTGCCTGCCGGTTATAATCGGTTCACTGCGGCGGACTGGCATCTGTTTCATGTATTCCCCAAGGGGCGCTTCACCGGCAAAAGCAAGGGAACCGAGGGTATCCATAATAATATTGATCCAAAGCATCTGAATTACCGTTACAGGGTTCTCAACACCGCATAAAGGTCCGAGCAGAGAAACACCAACCGCAGACAGATTCATAATCAGCTGAAACACAATGAATTTCCGTATGCTGTGAAAAATCGTCCGTCCGAATAAAACAGCTTTGCGTATGGAAGAAAAATTATTATCCGTGATCACTATATCACTGGCGGACTTGGAAACCTCCGTCCCACCGCCCATAGCGAACCCCACATCGGCAGCTTTCAGGGCAGGAGCATCATTAATCCCATCCCCGGTCATTCCCACAATATGCCCGACAGACTGCGCCACACGCACCAATCTGCTTTTATCTGTAGGCGTTACCCGGGAAATAACACGAATATCCGGCAGCAGGGAAGCCAGTTCCGCGTCGGTAAGGCACAGTAAATCCGCTCCGTTCAGCACAAGCTGTTCACCTTTCGCACATTCCGGAGATGCGGAAAAGAACTTCCAATTTCCGCGCAGCAGTCCGCACTTTTCTGCAATGGAAGCCGCTGTCTTTGGATTGTCACCCGTCAGCATAATTACCTGAATCCCTGCATCTCTGCAATCCCGAATTGCTTCCGGTACTTCCGCCCGGATCTCATCCTGCAGGAAAAATATCCCCGTCAGCGTGAGCTCCAAACCGGACAAACCGTTATGAACCAATCTGTCATACGCTTTTCCGTCTCCTTCAGCCTGAAGAACGATCCGGTATTCCTTCGCTGCAGCCTGATCCAGATCAAACTGAATCTTCCGCAAAACAGAGGAATCCAGAATCTTTCTGATACCGTTTTCCCCCAGCCAGAACGTACAGAAGGGCAGCAGATATTCCGGCGCGCCGCGGATATACAGAATATCCCTGTTATCTTCCGAGACACGTGCAGCGCCGTATTTTCGCGCAGAGTCGAAGGGTAACTTCTCGGCAGGGATTTTATATGCCGAAAGGTTTTGTAAACCCAGAAAGCGATTTATGGCGATTTCAGTGGTATTGGGTGATGTGAGTGAAGAACAAGCTGCAGCACATTCCGTCAGTTTCTTTCGAAAATCCGGGCAGGTATTTAACGCTTCCGGCGAGGTGATAACCCTATCCGGTGTGTAAATCTGCGCCAGCGAAAGCTCCCCGGTCGTGATCGTTCCTGTTTTGTCCGTAAACAGAATACTCAGATTCCCCGATGTTTCAATTCCGATCAGCTTGCGAACCAATACACCGTTCTTCATCATCTTCTTCATATTGGAAGAAAGCACAACCGTGATCATCATCGGCAAACCCTCAGGTACGGCAACCACAATTACGGAGATCGCCTTGGTAAAAGCCTGAAGACACTCGGACCAAAGGAAGGGAAGATCGCAGATCCTTTCATATGCCAACGCCCACTGCATCCCGGCGTCCAGCCAGAAGACCTTGAATAAATGTGCAGCAGCCACAAAGACAGCAGAAGCATAACCGATTTTGCTGATGGTGTGTGCAAGAGAGGTCAGCTTTGCTTTCAATGGACTCGGCATATCCGTTCCTTGCAGCTCAGATGCCAAAGCACCGTACATGGTTCCATCCCCGACACGAACCACCAAGATCTGACAATCCCCACTGCATACCGCACTGCCGCGGAAAACAGCATTTTTATCCGTTGGAGATATTGCGGGAAGATGAGCGGGAGAAATCATACTGAAATCCATGGGGAGAGCCGATTTCTCAACCGTCCTGCTTTCTCCCGTCAGCGAAGATTCATCCACCCGAATCTCACCGGAAACAAGAATCCCATCCACCGGCACAATTTCACCGGACGACAGACACACAATATCCATGACCACAAGTTCCCCTACAGGTACTTGTACAAGCATCCCATCCCGCCTGACCGTATAAACAGTATCAGCCACTTTTTCATAGAGCTTAATAAACGCCTTGTTGCTGGAATACTCCGATACCGTGGAAACAAAAGCTGAAATAAACACAGCAAAAGCAATACCCGCCGTTTCGTACCAGTTCACATCCGGAAACATAAACACAATATTCAAAACAAACGCGCCGATCAGGATCCGTATAATCGGGTCATTGCAATTGTGTAAAAACTGCCGTACAACCCCGGGCCGCTTCTGCCTGCTAAGCTCATTAGACCCATATTTCTCTCTGTAAACCTGTACATCATCCGAGCATAACCCAAGAGAAGAAGCACCCAAAGCCTTTTTGCAATCATTCCTCCGACCGACAGCATACTGCAGCGCATAATTTTCAGCCATAAATCTTCCTTCTTCACATAGAATCTGAACTATCCTATGCAAACAAAAACAAAAAAAGACCACCGTAAACCGACAGTCCCCAAAAAACAATATTTCTGTAAATCCCACCCCTTTCCCAAAGTTTTTTGAAGAGGGGTGCAGGGGAGGAACTTTTTATCAAAAAGTTCCTCCCCTGCAAAAAACACACTAAATTATCATCCAATCAGCAAGCGCCGTGAGCGAGCATTGCGTTTACAACCTTGATAAAGCCGGCAATGTTGGCACCGGATACCAGGTCGTCGCCGAGGTCGTATTCGTGAGCAGCCTTGATGGAATTATCGAAGATGTTCTTCATGATGCCCTTGAGCTTTTCGTCAACTTCTTCAGCGGACCAGGAGTAACGCATGGAGTTCTGAGACATTTCAAGACCGGAAACGGAAACACCGCCGGCATTAACTGCCTTGGAAGGAGCAACGATCACGCCGTTAGCCTTGAGATAGGCAACAGCTTCGTTGGTTGTGGGCATATTGGATACTTCAACATAATACTTAACGCCGTTGGCAACGATTTTTTCAGCTTCAGCCATGCCAACTTCATTTTGAGTAGCGCAGGGCATAACGATGTCCACCTGAACACCCCAGGGCTTTTCGCCGGGGAAGAACTGTACACCGAACTTGTCAGCGTAATCCTGAACCTTGTTACGGCAGGAAGCACGCATTTCGAGCATATAGTCGATCTTTTCGGGAGTGCTGACTCCGTCGGGATCGTAGATGTATCCGTCAGGACCGGAAATGGTAACAACCTTACCACCCAGTTCAGTGATCTTCTTAACAGTACCCCAGGCAACATTACCGAAACCGGAAACCGCGAAAGTCTTGCCCTTGATATCGTCGCCGAAATACTTCAGCATTTCAACAGCATAGTAAACAGCACCGAAACCGGTTGCTTCGGGACGGATAAGAGAACCGCCGTAGGGAATACCCTTACCGGTGAGAACGCCTGTGAACTCGTCGCGCAGTCTCTTGTACTGACCAAAGAGATAACCGATTTCTCTTGCGCCAACACCGATGTCACCAGCAGGAACGTCTGTGTCGGGACCGATATACTTGGCAAGTTCGGTCATAAATCTCTGGCAGAATGCCATAACTTCACGATCAGACTTACCGGTGGGGTCGAAGTCGGAACCACCCTTACCACCGCCCATGGGAAGGCTGGTGAGGGAGTTCTTGAAGGTCTGTTCAAAACCAAGGAACTTGATAATGCTGAGGTTTACGGAAGGATGGAAACGCAGACCTCCCTTGTAAGGACCGATGGAGCTGTTGAACTGAACACGGTAACCGGTGTTAACACGGATCTGACCGTTGTCGTCAACCCACGGAACACGGAAAATGATCTGACGATCGGGTTCGATGAGGCGTTCAAGGATAGCTTCTTTCTTGTAAAGTTCTTCATTCTTAGTGATAACAGGCTCCAGAGATTCGAGAACCTCTTTTACGGTCTGTAAAAATTCAGGCTGATCAGCATATTTCTTTTCAGCCATTGCGAGTACATCGTTTAAGTAACTCATTGGGATTCCTCCTGAAACATGAAAAATTAATGATATTAATAATAGCACAAATTCCTACAAAATGCAAGATATATCAAGGAAAAATTTAAAGCTTTGCAGAAAAACTACAATTTATTCAAAATCCACTGTTGTTTTTCCCCGCAATTTGTAGATTTTTTGTGATACCGGGGCGAATAAATATACATGAAATATGTATGCGCAAAAAGCCTAATGTATGAAAAGGAATACAAAAAAACAGGGAAGTACTTTTGGATAGTACTCCCCGGGAAAACAGAACTTATTGAAATATACACAATCAGTTGCTGCCGGCATCGTCCAGCTTTGCGTGATCGATGCACTGACGCTTGATCTTCTTGGAAGAGTTCTTTTCGAATTCCGTAGCGCGGATAACAACCTGTGCAACCTTCTTGTAAATCGGCAGTTCCTTGCATGCCTTGGCAACATCCGCCTTGAGGGACGCCAGAGGATCGGTGATACCCAGTTCCTGAACCTTGTCGTCATTCAGGAATACTTCCGCAACCAGCTTGGTTTCTTCACCATGTTCATTCTTGGGAGCGTATACAACGACTTCCTTGATATAGGGAATGTTCATGATATAGTTTTCGATTTCTTCCGGATAAATATTTTTACCGTTGGAGAGAACGATAATATTCTTCTTACGCCCGGTAATCACCAGCTGACCATGTTCATTGATCAAACCGTAGTCACCGGTACGGAACCAGCCTTCTTCATCCAGAACTTCCGCGGTAGCTTCGGGATTCTTGTAGTAACCCAGCATAACAACGTCACCCTTAACGCAGATCTCACCGATTCCTTCGGGAGTCATGTCGTCAATACGAATCTGACAGCAGGGCAGGGGCATACCAACCGTGGACCAGTCATTGAACTGGATACGGTTTACGGAAACCAGGGGAGAACATTCGGTGATACCGTAACCGTTGATCAGCATAATACCGATGGAATCGAAGAATGCACCGATTTCAGGACGGATGGGCGCACCACCGCAAACGATTTCCTGCAGGTTGCCGCCGAATGCTTCGTGAATGGTAGCAAACAGCTTGCGGCGCGCATCAATACCAACCTTACGCAGACCGTTGGAAATCTTGATCAGCGTCTTCAGACCCTTTTCCTTGCCGGATTTCTGTGCATTGAGCCAGATACGGCGATGGAATTCTTCTACAAACGCAGGAACCAGATAAATAAAGTCGGGCTTGTACGCAGCAAGATTCTTCATAACGGTCTTCAGATTTTCGTTGATACAAACCGTAACGTGCTTGTGCAGAGCAACCAGAAGACCGGGAATAGCTTCATAAGTGTGGTGGTAGGGAAGAACGGAAAGGCTTGTGGTCAGGATATTGGAAACCTGCAGACCATAGTAAATACCGGAACACAGATTGTGTTCACAAAGCATAACACCCTTGGCAATGCCGGTGGTACCGGAGGTGTAAACGATCATCTTCAGACCGTAGTGATCCACTTCCTGATCCAGATAACCGGTGTATCCGTTATCCAGCAGTTCCTTACCGTGTTCGATCAGGGTACGGAAGCTCAGGAAACGGGGATCGGATTCTTCGGCAACTTCTTCTTCCGGTGTTTCAACATGAATGAAATACTTGAAACCGGAGAGTTCCTTGTCAGCCTGCTCATGAACCATGTCAGAGAAACGGGTGGTATAGCAGAATACGGTGCTTTCACTGTTGTTGGCAATGTGCAGAATGTCAGCCTGGGGCAGTTCCTTGTCGATCGGTACATAAACACCGGTACCCATCAGAGCAGTGAGGTAAACAACAATCCACTGATAGCTGTTTTCACCGATGTTGCAGAGATGTTCGCCCATAACGCCCAGTTCGGTCAGCGCGGACCCCAGTGCATTTACATCACGGATAAATTCCTTATAGGTCACCTCGCGGATGGCATCATGAACGCGGAATTTATAAGCGATATGGTCGCCGGCTTCTCTTTCGGCGATATCAAGCATTTCCCGAATATTGGAAAAGGGAGTTACTTCATTCACCGGAAAAGTTTTGGTGTTGGTCTGGTTACTCAAGGCAGAGTCCTCCTTGCGAATATTGAAATTTGATATAAGATAAACGCGTTCAGCAAATTACATAAACTGACATATATATTATAATCGAATAGTAAATAAATGTCAACTGTTTTCGCAAAAAACAATAACTGAATATGAAACATATATAAAATAAATCACTAAAAAACTTAACGAACTGCCTCTGTACTATAAACCTCCGTCTGCCTTGACAAAAAACGCTGGGGATGCTATAATAGTGTAAGTATTCATCGATAAATATTCATATAATAAAAAAGAGACCGATACAAAACGTATCCGTCCCTTTGCACAGTTATTTTTTCGCCGTCGGAATAAAACCGGAAATAAACCCCGTGACATCTGAGGAACAAACATCTCCGCAGATCACATTGTGTTTATACAGAATCACATTGGCATAAACCGTTCCGCTGTAGTCCGGATAATTGGTGATCTGGTAAGTATATCTTGTTACTTCCTTGTCCCGGTACTTGGAAAGATCCAATCCCTGACTTTTCTGTAGTTCATTATAGGCATTCATTACTTTGTCAAACTGGCTGGGAATCCGAATGCTCACCTGTTCCAGCGGTTTGTCTGAGACTTCCCAACCGAACTGTTCCAGAAACTTTCGTACATCTTCCTCTGTTTTGATTTTCTCGTAATTGTATTCCGCAATCGTTTCCGCAATCGCACTGGTCGTAACGGGTTCGTAAGAGGGAATAAACAGAACAAGCAAAGCAAGGGAAAGGACCGCCACACCAATGATGCCAATGAATTTCAGTGTATTCGCACGTACGGCACAGACAAACATAACATCCTCCTAAGATCATAAGCAAGGTTGTTATCATCATATTGAAACCGATACAAAAATATTCCACATAAATAAAAATCCCAGTAAAAGAGGTAACCGAAATGGAAAATATTTTCTCCATCCCCGAAGAATGTACCTGCGGCAGAAAACATACCGTTCTGACCGGCGTATGTGTACTGAAAGAGGGCGTACATAAAGACCTGCTGACATGGCTCAGTGAAAACGAATACAAAAAAATCGCTGTGTTCTGCGACGAAAACACACAGAAGTACACGGTGAATTTCGCATCCATAGCCGAAATTTGCGTTCTCAAAGGGAACGTGCACGCCACGGAAGTGTATGCCGGCGAAGCCATCGAATTCACCAAAAAGACGAATGCCGAAATCCTGATCGCCTGCGGTTCCGGTTCCATTCACGATATCACCAGATACGCCGCCCACGACTTAAACCTCCCCTTTGTATCCTATCCCACAGCGGCAAGCGTGGACGGATTTATGTCCGGCATTGCTGCAATGACCTGGCACGGACAGAAGCACTCTTTCCCGTCCACACCGCCCATCGCTGTATTTGCCGATCCCAAAGTATGCGCGGAAGCACCGGACAGACTGACTGCATCCGGCGTCGGTGATGTGCTGGGCAAATATGTATCTCTTTTCGATTGGGAAATCGCCAATATCCTCACCGGCGAATATATCTGCGATACCATCAAACAGCTCACCAACGATGCCGTAACCGAAGTACGCAAAGCCATTGCCAATCGGTCTGCATTGTCCCATCTGGATTATACGCGCAACGTGCTGTATGCACTGCTGATCTCCGGCCTTGCCATCCAGCTGACCGGCAACTCACGCCCCTGCTCCGCCTCTGAACACCATATGTCCCACTTGTGGGAAATGGAACTGCTCAACGAAGAAACCGACGGTCTCCACGGTGAACAGGTAGCCATCGGTACACTTCTTGTCATGGAAAAATACGACAAAGCCATGAAAGCCGGACTTGATTACAACGCCATCAGGAATATCGACCTGACAAAAGTATTTTCCGCCGCATACCTTGAACCGGTGTACGGCAAACTTACGGAAGGCATCCTGAAGGAAAATATGCCCGGCGGAATCCCCGATTCCTCCAGTCTCCATGGAATCCGTATTGCTGATGAAAAGGCGCTGGATGAAGCAATCCGTGCCGCCTATGCGAAGATTCCGTCCATAGAAGAACTGAAAGAACTGATGTACAAAGCCGACTGTGTAACGGAACTGTCCCAGATAGGCTTACCGGATGATCTGGCGTATATCGAAAAATCCCTTTGCTACGCACCATACGTCCGCGACAGACTGACACTGCTGAAGGTTCTTAATGCGTGCGAGATAAGCTAAAATCAACTCAATGAAACCTAATAGAAAACCGTCTGAGTTATTTTTCTTAACCCAGACGGTCTTTTATTACTTCACAAGCTCACAAAAAGCCTCAAAATATCTCTCCCCATATTCATAAAAAGCACTACGGCAAAAATGAATTGTATCCCCGTTTCCGTTCCCGCCGGTAATATCCGCATCATTGGAGAGAAGTCCATCACTTCCCACAAAAGCTGCCTTATCCAGATCCGCACAAACCTTACGGATCGTACTGAGAATCGGTTCGGGAGAAATATAGTAAGTTTCCTTCCACTGTTTCACAAAATCCCCGGCAATAAAGGGAAGTGCAGGTACACCGAAGGTATCACGGACAGAATGAACCAAACCGGAAAGATTGCGGTAATACGCATCAACCGGCATCTGGAAATATACATCATTCTCGCCCTGATGCCAGAGAATAGCCACAAGCCTGTTTTCCCCATTCAGCTCCAGCGCCGTGCGGATCATATCCATCATCCGCAGATACAGATCCCCGTCCATTGTCCAGCGCTTTTCAGAAAAACTGGTTCCATCCACAGCAGTACGCAGAATCAGAATTTTCCGTCCCTCGCCAAGCATTCCTGCCTCCATATACTTCCGTACAAAGGAAAGGGCAGCATTGGAACGGATCACATTCCCGGCTACATACTCTCTCGCCATTTCGATGGTGTATTCGGGCGTGAGATACCAGACATCCTCACAGGGTGTATAGGGATTATCCACAGCACCCTCGCCTCTACCGTTGCTGTTGGACTGACCGGCCTGAATGATGATGTCAAACTTTTCTTTGGTAAAATCTCTAAGTGCCATACTTCACTTCGGATATTACTTCTTGGGCATGAGCTTTTCCACGCCGCCCATGTAAGGACGCAGAGCAACGGGAATATTTACGGAACCGTCAGCGTTCAGATTGTTTTCTAAGAAAGCAATCAGCATACGCGGAGGCGCAACAACGGTATTGTTCAGTGTATGTGCCAGATACTTCTTCTTGCCGGCAGCAACACGGATCTTCAGACGGCGAGCCTGTGCGTCACCGAGATTGGAGCAGGAACCGACTTCAAAATACTTCTGCTGACGAGGAGACCATGCTTCAACGTCACAGGACTTCACCTTCAGGTCAGCCAGGTCACCGGAGCAGCATTCCAGCGTACGAACCGGGATATCCAGAGAACGGAACAGATCTACAGTGTTCTGCCACAGCTTGTCATACCACATCATGGAATCTTCCGGCTTGCAGACAACGATCATTTCCTGCTTTTCAAACTGGTGAATACGATATACACCGCGTTCTTCAATGCCATGGGCACCTTTTTCCTTACGGAAGCAGGGCGAATAGCTGGTCAGGGTATGAGGCAGTTCTTCTTCGGGAATGATCTGGTCAATAAACTTACCGATCATGGAATGTTCGCTGGTACCGATGAGATACAGATCTTCACCTTCGATCTTGTACATCATAGCTTCCATTTCCGCAAAGCTCATAACACCGGTAACAACATCGGACCGAATCATGAAAGGCGGTACACAATAAGTGAAACCACGGTCAATCATGAAATCTCTCGCATAGCTGATGACAGCAGAGTGCAGACGGGCAATATCACCCATCAGGTAATAGAAACCATTACCGGCAACACGACGGGCGCTGTCCAGATCAATACCGTTGAAACGCTCCATAATGTCAGTGTGGTAGGGAATTTCAAAATCGGGAATAACCGGTTCACCGAACTTTTCGATTTCCACGTTTTCGCTGTCGTCCTTACTAATCGGTACGGAAGGATCAATGATGTTGGGAATGATCATCATGATCTTCTTGATCTTTTCGGCGAGTTCCACTTCCTTGGCTTCATCTTCAGCCAGCTTGGCAGACTGTTCGCTGACCAGCTTTTTCATTTCTTCCGCTTCTTCTATTTTGCCCTGACCCATCAGAGCACCGATCTGCTTGGAAATCTTGTTGCGGTTGGAACGCAGCTCATCCGCTTCCTGCATAACACGGCGGTTTTCTTCGTCCAGTGCGATAACCTCGTCAACCAGAGCCAGTTTGCTGTCCTGGAACTTGTTTTTGATGTTCTGCTTAACAACATCCGGATTTTCTCTCAGAAACTTTAAATCTAACACGGTACATCCTCCAAAAAATAAATAAAATAAAGAGCCGACTTCCCCCTATCCGAAGATAGTATGGGACGAATCGACTCCGTGTTGCCACCCATATTGCCTGTGAAACCACAGACCACTCAAACTGTACGGTAAAGGGTACAAACCTTCGGCTTTCACCGATGATTCCGAAAGTGGATACGTTCCCAATGGGACATCTTGCACCGACCGACGCCTCTCTGATTTCCAAAAAATGAAACGATAGCTTTCATCATAACCATGGAATAGTATAGCATATTTATAGATAATTTGCAAGAGTTTTTCGAGAATTTATAAAGGATTTAATTAAACGGAAAAAATAACGGATACCGAACAGCACGGATACTGAATCTATTAAGAAACGCGTTATTTATAGATTTAAACATATGTTCACAGAAATTTTTTTGCATTCAAATGACACATTCATAAAATTCCGATATAATTATTAGGCTATAGAAAAGGATATATGTAATTAACGTTCGTACTGATTGAAGGGAGAGGTAAATATGTCAGATATTCGTTTCCACACACAGGACTATATATTCAGTTACCGGACCGCCGGCATTTTGGTTCGTGAAGGAAAAGTTCTGCTTCAAAAACCGGATGATGATGACGGTTTCGCTGTACCTGGCGGTCACGTATCCTTTGGAGAGACAAATGCAGAGACACTGAAAAGGGAATTCGCTGAGGAATGCGGCGCAGAAATTAAAGTCGGGCAGCTTCGTGCAGTTGCAGAAATATTTTTTCCATGGGAAGGGAAAACATGCCACCAGATCTGTACCTATTATCAGACAGAACTTGCTGATCCCGATAGTCTGCCTCGGACGGATACCTTTATGACAAAGGAAAAACTGGAATGCAGAGAATTTCCCGTAAGATTCTATTGGGTGCCGATTGAAGAACTGCCTGCACTGACAATTTATCCACCGCAGATCGTACCTGTTCTCGTCGATAATACTATGCCGATTCAGCATTTTGTGTACGAGGAAAGGTGAAAATGGACATTGCAAGAGAGGATATGAAAATCATGGCATACCAATCTGACGAATGTGATCCAGTATCTTATTGAAAAGTATTCGACATGCAATGAGGTAACCGCAGTAGTATTTCCGCAAAACATTCCCTCACAAAGAGCTTTTGTCAAAGCTGGATTTCAAAAAACGCCCACCCATCCCGACGGAGATGCAGAGTATTATACTTTTTTCAGACCGATTACAGCCACTGATAAAGTCGTGCGGACACAAGCAACCTCTGAAAAAGAAGATTTTTGAAATTTTCAAACTATACCGAGAGACAAAACAAAAAAGCTGTTGAAATCTACATTCAACAGTTTTTTTCTTTTCAATACAGAACAAACAAAAAGCGAGGGAAGCTCTGGTGGGAGCTCCCCTCATAGTAGAGTATGTCAGAAATTACAGACCCTTCTTGCTTCTTTCAATGTGTTCAAGTTCAGTTTCGTTGTACTTGGTGGTGTGTCCCGGAATGGGCATAAGCTTTTCGCTGATAACGTCGATGATACCGTCAGCCTGCGGGAAGTAGTACTTTTCCAGTTCGAATGCAGGAGTGATCCAGTTTCTGGAACCGAATACTGCCGGAGGAGCATCCAGGTAATCGAAGCACATTTCAGTGATGTTGGAAGCCATATCACGCATGATGGAGCCTCTGTCAACAGCGTCACCTACGATAACGATCTTACCGGTCTTCTTAACGGATTCGATAACCTTTTCGTAGTTGAAGGGAACCATGGAACGAGCGTCGATAACTTCAGCGGAGATACCGTACTTTTCTTCCAGAGTCTTTGCAGCTTCCAGAGCGCGGTACAGAACAGCACCGATGGTCAGAATGGTAACATCCTTACCAACACGCTTTACATCGGGATCGCCGAATTCAACTTCGTAGTAATCGGTGGGAACGCCGCCTTCGTGGAACTGTTCACCGATATCGTAAATTCTCTGGGATTCAAAGAAGATAACGGGGTCAGTGCCGTTCAGAGCTGCATTCATCAGACCCTTTGCGTCATAAGGAGAAGCAGGGAAGCATACCTTCAGACCGGGGATGTGAGAGCAGAGTGCGGTCCAGTCCTGAGAGTGCTGTGCGCCGTACTTGGAACCAACGGATACACGAACAACAACGGGCATCTTCAGAATACCTGCGGACATGGACTGCCACTTAGCCAGCTGGTTGAAGATTTCGTCACCCGCACAGCCGATAAAGTCAGCGTACATAAGTTCAACAATCGCACGACCGCCGGCAATCGCATAACCTACAGCAGAACCAACGATAGCGGATTCGGAAATAGGAGCGTTGAAGAAACGGTGGTAGGGAAGAGCTTCGGTCAGACCGCGGTAAACAGCGAATGCGCCGCCCCAGTCACGGTTGTCTTCACCGTAAGCGATGGTGGTGGGGTCTTCATAGAACTTGTCCAGAATGGCTTCAAACAGACCGTCACGGAGACCGAACAGTTTCATCTTGGGCAGCATCTGACCCTTTTCGTCGTAAGCATAACGAGCCTTGGTAGCCAGCTGCTTAACTCTCGGGTTTTCTTCCTTGGGCATCAGAACTTCAGGTTCTCTGGTGGGATCCATGGACTTAACGTG
>JAFUKI010000070.1 GCA_017467815.1 Clostridia bacterium | reverse complement strand
TGCATGTGCATTAAATTTGAAACGGCTGGTGAAATACATGGGGAGAAGTCCACACCGTTTGATTATACAGTTATTGAGTCTGTTTCTCTGTTGGAGGACGGGCTTTTTTCTGTGGTTCATAGGGCGTTTGTCAACAGAACCCAATCGGTCACCCCTTTGTTAATTCCATCCTGCCTGACAAACTGAAATTTACATATCCAATCTCCAAGTGATTGCGTCATACAATTTACCGTCGACCTTTCTGTAATTTGCTTTACGATATATTTCCTTGAATCCCAGTTTTTCGGCAACTCTTATCATTGCCAAATTACCTGACCACGTTTGGGTATAGAAAGAATGGTGGCCATGCTTTTTCAAATACTCCATGTACATCGCAAATGCCTTTGTTCCACAACCATTCTTTCTGTCTTTCTCGCAAGGAATATCCAAACCGATTGCCAGAATATTTTCCTTATTCTCTACATAGTCCAAATCTGTATAGGAGCATATCCAACCAATATGCTTTCCATCCAATTCAATTTCATATTTCCATCGAGTAACATCGGCAGGTAAGTTCTTTACAGAATCATAGTATTCTCTCCATAACTGACGTTCTTCATCTTCGTTGGTCTCAAAAGTTTCCCAAGGAGAGTCCCACTTTCCCCATTCGGTTTCCCTCGTAAACCAAATCACATAATCCTCTATGTCATTCTCAATCATATCTCTTAATACCAGCATCGAAACACCTCCGTCAAATTGCAGTTTATCGAACTGATTTCAACATAAACATAAAGACCGCAATTCGTATGAACTGCGGTCCTTTCACGCAGAGAGAGGGATTCGAACCCTCGTGCTGTTTCCAGCAAACTGATTTCGAGTCAGCCCCGTTATGACCACTTCGATACCTCTGCGTATTAAATTGTACCACTAATTATACCATATCCCCCCTGTAATTGCAAGCCTTTTCGTAAATTTTATCCCCCCTTCGCACCGCAATTTTACTGCCGCAAAGCATACCAAAAATGCCCTGTTCCACCGGAACAGAGCATTTCATTTTCTTCATTTTTCTTACTGCAGATAATCCGGCAGAAATTCCTTATCGATTACATCCGTTACCAGCTTACGTGCTTTTTCCACACCAAGTCTGTCACCGTTGATCCATACACCATGACCGGCGGCAATTTCTTCCGTGTAATCTTCCAGCAGATACAGATGGGTATCAAACCAGTTCATCCCGTAATAGAACACCGTCGGGATCAGCATGGGATCCGCTGCACACAGGCTGCCCTGACCGTCACTGGTTATACGGAATGTCAGCATACCGCCCACCATATTGATCGGGTACCGCATTCCGGAAATGAAATTTCCCAGGGAATATATGCACAGCACCTTTCCCTTCTCGCCGTCCAGCCATGTGATCGGCTGCAGGGAGTGGGAATGATGTCCCAATATAACATTTGCACCGTTGTCCGCCATCAGTTCCGCCAGGCGCACCTGTTCATTATTGGGCTTTGATGCGTATTCGTCGCCCCAATGGATGGATACAATGATGAAATCGGCTGTCTTCTTGGCGGCTGCCAGATCGGACAGGATCAGCTCGTCGTCAATATACGGGATCACAATGGGTGAATCCGCACGTTTGGATATTCCGTTTGTGCCATAGGTATAGGAAAGTATGGCGATGTTGACACCGTCTGCCTGCATTGTCCGGATATTCGCGGCGTCTTCCGCATTGTAATAGGATCCGGTCATGATGACAGGCTGGGTATGCCAGAAATCCATAGTATCGGACAACGCCTGTGTCCCTTTGTCCAGCATATGATTATTGGCAATACCAATAATATCAAAACCCACTTCCACCAGGTCAAGACCAAGCTGCTGGGGGCAGTTGAAGTTGGGCCAGCCGGAGTAACCGTATTGCTCACCAGCCATTACCGTTTCCTGATTGATAAAGGAAAAATCAGCCGCTGCGATATAAGGAGCCACATCGGAATATACCGGCAGAAAATCATATTCCTTCTCTGCCGTACCCCGCTTTTGTGCGTCCATGTAAATATTCGGATGGATCAGGTTGTCCCCTGCCGCCAGAAAAGAGATGTCCACACCAAGGTATGGGTCGTCCGTATACGGTTTTTCCGCTTCCGGCATATCGGTGTCAGCGTTTCCTTCCACACCGGGAATATTCTGACCGGGGATACCGGTGAATGCCTCTGTTTCATCCGCATTTTCCGGAATATGAGAAACGCCTGTATCTCTCAGGAATACACAGGATGTCAGGCACAGGCAGACAATAATACTGCCGATTCCCGCAAAAATTCGACGCATGATAACCCTCGCTTATTTACACTTTACGGCACAGTGCCGCGTATTATTCCACAGTTTTATCGTCGTTTTTCAGTTCGGCGATCTCCTGCATAAATGTGTCAATATCCTTGAATTCTCTATGTACCGAAGCAAAACGGACATACGCTACCGCATCCAGCTCCTTCAGTTTTTCCATAGCGATTTCTCCGATACGCTGAGAGGTAATTTCCCGGCGCATGGAGTTGTACAAAGCAGATTCAATTTCATCTGCCACAGCTTCTGCATTCACGTCGCGCTTATGACACGCACGCAGCAGACCGGACAACAGTTTATTCTTATCAAACAGTTCCTTGGAACCGTCCTTCTTGATAACAACGGGCTGGTAGGCATCTATTACTTCATATGTGGTAAAACGCATATGACAGTCCAAACATTCCCGGCGGCGGCGGATACTGTTGTTTTCTTCTACCGGACGGGAATCGATTACTTTACTTTCTCGGGAACCGCAGGATGGGCATTTCATGGGGTGTATACTCCTTCCAGATGAATAGAACATACATTATTTTACAAATATAATTCTATATATAAGTATAGCATTGCTTTAGGCGATTGTCAAGGGTTTCAGAACCATTTTTTACACTTGCAAAAAAATAAATTTTTCATTATTTTTCCATGGAATTCCACATGGATTTTCCACCTGTGCAAATGCTTATTCTGCCATGTATTCGTCGCAGTACATCCGTATCCGTTTCATGTCTTTGTACATATCTTCCCGCTTGGACATATCCCTAAGAAGCGCGGAGGGATGGTATACGGCGGTCATCACATAATTCCCTTTCCGCACCAGAATACCGTGTTCTTTTGTGATCTTGAAATCCGGGCGGATGAGGCGCATGGCGGATATTCTGCCCAGACAGACGATCATCTGGGGCTTTATCAGCTTCACCTGTTCTCTGAGATAAGCCATGCAGGCATCCTGTTCTTCGGGGAGGGGATCCCTGTTACGGGGCGGACGGCACTTCAGGATATTGGCAATATACACCTGTTCCCTTTCGATGCCCACCGCGGTAAGGTACTGATCCAGCAGCTTTCCGGCGGCACCCACAAAAGGAATGCCGGAAAGATCCTCCTGTTCGCCGGGTGCTTCTCCCACAAACATCAGCTTTGCCTGCCGGTTTCCCGTACCGAATACCGTATTGGTTTTGGTCCGGCACAGGCTGCATCGTTCACACTGTCCGCAAGCCGATTCCAGTTCATCCCAAGTCATAGCCGTTCTCCTGTTCTGTCGTTTTTATCAGTATATCACAAACCACCGGAAAATAAAAGGGATTCCGGAGAATATTCTGTAAAATTCTTATTGACGTCACTTTTTCTACATCCGTGTATGGCAGGACCCTGCCGGTATCCGCTTGAAATTTTCAATACATTTGTCAAAATGGGTTGCATTCCTGCATCTTTAATGGTAAAATAGTGTAAAAGTTACCCCTGGTTTTCAAAATACCATTTGGAAAGGAAACTATCCTATGAAATGTCTGAATTTGTCTGCAACACCTTCCACGTTCTGGAAATCCATCGGACGTGCGGAGTCTTTTCTGGAAAAAAGCGGTGACCGTGAAGTTACCCTTGTACTTGGCGGCGGTCAGTACAGCATGGAAAAAACCCTTGTACTGGATGCAGCGGCGTGGTCCGGCAAAAAACGCATCCGTATGATCGGCGGCGAAAGAATCAAGACTGTTTTCACCTCCCTGCAGTCCATCCCCACCGAAAAATTTATACCGGTTGCCGGAACGCCCTATATTGTCTGTCAGTTGGACAAGGATGCGGACGGCAATTATCCCAATCTGCGTTCTTTCTACGTAAACGGCAAGCTGGCGGATATTTCCCGTACCACTGAACATCGTACCTGTCCGCCGATCATGGTGGACGGTGAGAAGAAATATTCCATCGGTCAGAAGCTTTTCTCTGAAACCCACAAGATCTATGTACCCAAGGCTGCCATTGACGAAGCTGGTTACGAAAACTGCGAAGGCGCAGAATTCCATATCCGTGTGGAATGGGAATTCAAGCTGTACCATATCTCCAGAGTTGATCTGGACGACTCTTTTACCGATGATACAGGCAATGTCTATGTTGCGCTGTACACGCCCGCCAGTGAAGTAGTCAGCGGCAACAACCTGTCCATGAACAAGCGTGTATTCTTCATTGCCAACTCCCCCGCCGTTCTCACAAAACCCGGTCAGTATGCCTATTCCCGTATCACAGGCAAGCTGTACTACTATCCTGCCGGAAATGCTGAAGACTGCAGCTTCGGTTACGGTGCCCTGACCAATCTGTTCACGCTGAAAAATTTCGATATGCTCAGCTTTGAGAGCGTGACCTTCACCGGTATTGAGGACGCCATCCTGACGGAAATCGGTTATTATTCCGCAGGTCAGGCAGGTATGTGGGAAGAAAAGTATCCGGAAAACATCTTCCCCCATGCAGGTGCTGTCAAGATTATCAATGCAAACGGTTTGCGTATGGAAAAGTGTGTTTTCACCGATCTGCCCTGTGATGGTCTTTCCATGGTGGGTATTCTGAAGAACACTTATATCACCGGCTGCCGCTTTACCAACATCGGCGCAACGGCTCTGCGTATCGGCCGTCCCTTCAGAAGTGATGTATCCCACTGGGAAACCGACAAGATCGAAAATCTCTTTATCGAGAACAATTTCGTGGACAACACCGGTTTCACCTATGAAAACTGCTGTGCTCTTATCATCACCAAAGGACGGAACATCCAGATCAAGCACAACACCATTCTGCATTCTTCCTACACCGCCATTTCCGTTGGCTGGGACTGGGGTATGGTACCCTGGAATTACGGGGAAAATGTGAATCTGGAAAATGTGGAGATCGCTTACAACTACATCAAGTCCTTCATGACAAATATGCGTGACGGCGGCGGTATCTACACCCTGGGCGGCAATGTTGTGAACACCCACGCCGCATTCATGAATACCTGTCACGACAACTACATCATTGAAGATGAGCTGACCTGCCCTGAAGACGGCTTCTTCAGCTCCATCTATCACGACGGTGCTTCCTCCAACTGGTACACCGCAAACAATATCATTATCCACAACCCTGCCCGTACAAACAGCAGACGGCTCTATCTGCAGGTTATTTACGACGGTCAGGACACATGGCATATTCTCTGCGACAACAACTATATTGTCGGCTGTAAGGATCATGCGGAAGTATTCGGCGGCGTGAATGCAGAAACCAAGGAAATGTGGTCCCTGCTGGACGAAAACCGTTTCCTGCGCGAAAAGGATACGCACATCGTTCCTTCCATGCGTGTTCTCCGCAAGAATCCGGAAGCAGTTCGCATTATGGAATTCTCCGGCTGCTGCCCCAGTGTTGGTAAGAAACCCGCAAGATAAACTTTTATTCGCATAATAATCCATAAAGAAGCAAGGAACCGATCCAGTTAAAACAACTGTCGGTTCCTTGTTTTGCTTATTCAAAGGTTACGCTGGTGTAGTATATTTCCGCATCGTCTGCATAAACAATACTGTCGATCACATTATCCTGTACAGATCCGCCTCTGGGGGAACTGATACTGAAGGATCCTGCGGTAAATTCGCCGAGTGCCTTGGTCTGTGTCAAAGCCCAGCCGTTTTCGGTTTCAAAGTATACGTCGATCTTCGTACCTGCTTCGCCGAGATTACATACAAGCAGATAATCCGTGCCGTCGGTGGTTTCTGCCATTCTTACTGCGGCAGTACGGGAAAGTTCAATGCCCAGTTCTTCCGTGGAGATTACTTCACCGTCTTTATAGATTGCGTGGTATCTCTTGAAAGTATTATCAATCAGTTCGGGATTTCCGCGTCTGTCGGTATCGTCGAAGTCGAACAGGTAATATGTGTCGAAAATATGCAGCTGACCTTCGTAATCGAGATATACATCCCCAGCAGATTCCACATTTACAACGGACCAGATGCCTTCATCTCCCTGTTCTACATAGGGGAGGCAATCTCTGTGAATGTATTGTTCTTCATTTTTGTCAGATCGGGAATATGGAAAATATACATGGTTTCATGGACATAGGACGTGGAGATTTCTCCTGTATAACCGACAGCATTGGCTATTTCATCTGCCGGTACACCATTCTGACCGACTATATAAGCACCGCCGTTTCCGTCCGGGAAGGGGTAGAGATAATTGACTCGTCCGCGAATATCAAAACGCTGGAAAAGACTGGAGGTAGTCCACGTATTGGTTTCCAGATCAAAAGTGAACCATTGCAGAATATAGATACCGGAATCGTAATTGGCGGTGTAAAACTGGTATACCTTTCGGTTGGCAAAGTCAAACATGGTTTGGGAATAACCGGGACCATATTGGTAGGACTCATTCTCAGAATCGGATGAAAATACATAGTCACCCGGTTCAAATACAGATACTTCATCTTTTTCAGCATCAAATATGTAAGCACACAAAGCAGCGTCGTCACCGGTTATTACTACAACATTTCCGTTTATGTCCTATCCAATGTTGAGTTGAACAGTACCGCCGCTGGAAGGATATTGACCGTAATACAGAACGGTGGTATTGTTATCCTTGTCGGTTTTTGTTACATAAAATTCGTTGTTAGAGTTGACGTTGAGATTGAAGTGTCTCAGAAATGCCGCATAGGTACCCCTTTCCGTACGTACCACACGCATTTGCTGGCCGTAATGATAAGCAAGATACGGATATACTTTGGCGTTGACCAGACTCATCTCATTGGCGGCTAAGATGCCCGACGCATCCTCAACCGTAATTTCATGCTTTGCCGGCGTCAGTACCGGTTCGTCGGCTGTGATTTCGGTTTCGGTTGTTTCCGGAATCGTTTATGTTTCTGCCGTATCGGTTTCGGTGATGGGCGTTTCTCCGCATCCGGAAAGAAGCAGAGCACCGGTCAGCAGCAGAAGAAGCAGTTTTTTCATAGAAATACCCTCCGCAGTCAAGTTGAAAAATGGGATTTGATTTGCTATAAGTATAACAAATGGTAAAAAATATTACAATTAGCAAATTCAACAAGTTTTCTTTTTTGCAATATGCACAAAAGCCGGGAATATCAAACGATGATATCCCCGGCTTTTCTTAACTATTACTGTAATCAGTCTATTTTGCCGTAACAGCGGCAGAGTAACAAACGCAATTTTTCATTCTTCCTTTGCCGTCAGCAGATTGTTTGCCCATACCCCGGATCTCAGCAACGGTACGGCGATCACAATCTTTGCCACATCTGCCAGCTGTACCAGTAAATATACAGTGACAATGGGCAGCGCGGTCAGATGGCACAGACAATAGGATAAGGGAACCGTAAGTGTCCACATATACACGCTGTCAAACAGGAATGTAATAATGGTCTTTCCGCCGGACCGCAGGGTGAAATAGGCGATATGCACATAGGAGAAAATGGGAAGTATGAACCCCTGTACCCGCATCATGGAAGCCGCTGTCTGACGGACGATCTCTTCCGTATTGTACAGAAGCGGAATCAGTCCCGCTACGGCAAACACCACGATGCCCAGGAAAATATGCATGACAACCGTAACAAACATCAGCTTGCGTGCCACATCCTTGGCATTGTCGATCTCCCCTGCCCCCAGTTTCTGTCCGACCATAATGCCCACAACAGAACCCATGGCAAATACGATCACGCAGAAAAGATTCCATGCCGTGCCGGAAATATTTGTTGCCGCCACCACATCAATTCCTCTGATGGAGTAGTTTCCGTTGATCGTCGTCATACCCAAGGACCACAGCACCTCGTTTACCATAAGGGGTGTCCCTGTAACGGCGATCTTTTTCACCAGTGCCGCCGGTACTCTGAGACTTTTGTATGCCCCTTCAATAAAACGGAACCGCTGTTTTCTTGTGTGGGTATAGACAACCACAATGATCATCTCCACAAAACGGGAGATCACCGTAGCCAGAGCAGCCCCCGCAACACCCATCTGCGGGAAAATAAACACACCGTAAATCAGCAGCCAGTTCAGCACCAGATTGGTAAAGATAGCCGCAACGGACGCCGCCATGGGCAGGAAGGTTTCCCCCATTTCCCTAAGCAGTCCGGAATACAGCTGAACGATCATGAACGGCACAAGTCCCACCAGCATGATATGCAGATAGGACATGGCATACTCCAGCGTCTGTGCTACAACTGCCGGATCGTTTACATCGTTTTCCAGAAACAGCAGTGCCAGAGTATCCCCCAGCGTGCCGAAAACCACAAAGGCAATGACACACACAACCGCACCGAAAATCAAACGGAAACGGAAGGTATCCCGCATTCCTTTGAAATCCCCGGTACCGAAGAACTGTGCGCCGAAAATGGATGCACCGGAGAATCCGCCGAACAGGGTCAGGTTGAACACGAAGATCAGCTGGTTGATGATGGACACACTGCTCATCTGCTCCGTGCCCAATCCGCCGACCATCAGATTATCCAACAGGCTGACAAAGTTCGAAATTCCCTGCTGGATGATCAGCGGCAATGCCAGTGCCAGCAGCGTTTTATAAAAAGCTTTATCGCCGATATATTTTTTAATCAAGGTCATTTCAGATCTATAAGTGTCTTAATCCGGTATTACTTGGTTTTGCCGGTACCGAAATGGAAGAAATTCTTGGTATTGTTGTAACAGATATCCACGGTAATCTGCGCCAGGGTTTCCCAATCGTCGGGATACAGACCTTCTTCTACCCAGCTTCCGATTACATCGCAGAGGATGCGGCGGAAGTATTCATGTCTCGGATAGGAGGTGAAGCTTCTGGAGTCGGTCAGCATACCGAGGAATTTGCCGAATACGGACAGGTTGGCAAGCTGCTTCATCTGTGCGCGCATTCCGTCCAGGGTATCATTGAACCACCACGCGGAACCCTGCATTACCTTGGGCATACCGTCGCCGGATGTCTGGAAACAGCCGAGCATGGTACCGATTGCGGCATTCTGGGTGGGATCGATGGAGTACAGAATGGTTCTGGGCAGTGCGTTGTTTTCTTCCATCATATCCAGCAGTTCGATAATGGCAGCGATATTGTTGTTGCCGATGGTATCAAATCCGCTGTCGGGACCCAGTTTCTTGTACATATTGGCGTTGGCATTGCGGTATACACCCATGTGGATCTGCATTACCCAGCCGTACTTGGTGTATTCTTCTGCCAGGAACTGCAGCATACCGGATTTGAATACGCACAGCATTTCGGGAGTTACGTCTGCACCGTCGGAAGCAAGTGCCACTTCCATAGCCTTTTCCACTGCGTACGGATTGGGCTTAACAAACATGGGGAATTCATCCAGACCGTGGTCAGCGGTACGGCATCCGAGAGAAGCAAATACAGCAATTCTCTTGCTCAGTGCTTCCTTCAGGCTGGCTACATCCTTGATCTCCACACCGGCTGCTGCACCCAGCTTGTCATAGTATGCGCGCAGACCGGGCTTGTTGATATTGAAGCACTTATCGGGACGCCATGCGGGATATACTGCGGTTTCAAAGGAACCGTCTTCTGCCAGCATCTTATGATATTCCAGAGAATCAGCGGGGTCATCGGTGGTGCAGAGAATGTCCACACCGGAGCGCTTGATCAGATTCCGTACGGAAAATGCGGGATCTGCCAGCTTTTCGCAGGTGAGGTTCCAGATTTCGTCCACGGTATCGGGACCGAGGATCAGTTCGCAGTCAAAATAACGGCGGAGTTCCAGGTGGGTCCAGTGGTACAGGGGGTTGCCGATGAGCATGGGCATTACCTGTGCATACGCCTTGAACTTTTCGTAATCGGAAGCGTCACCGGTGATGTATTTTTCGTCAATACCTGCACTGCGGATAGCACGCCACTTGTAATGGTCACCGCCCAGCCACAGCTCGGTGATATTGGAATACTGCTTGTCTTCCGCAATATCCTTGGGATTTACATGGCAGTGGTAGTCAATGATCGGCAGTTTTTCCGCGTAATTGTGGTACAGAATTCTTGCAGTTTCAGTGGACAGAAGAAAATTTTTATCCATAAAGGTTCTCATATCGTTTTTTCCTTCCTTTTTATAGTATTTGATAATATTTTTGCTTTCTCTCAGAAGCAGATATACAGATATATGATACAATATCTTCCGAATTTTGTCAATAGATTTGGCTCTGATTGTTCCGGAATCCGGGCGAATCCACCGCAAAAACAAACATCCCCGACAGAACAGTTCCATCGGGGATTGGTTTACATGGTTGATTTATTTCTTGCTTTTTTCATTTTTTACGTAATCCACCATCTTATACAGCGCAAAGAGGGCGATTACGTTGGGGATTACCATCAGCTGGTTAAACATATCGGTCAGTTCCCATACCAGGTCATTGGACAGGAGAGAGCCGAGGAAGATGAATACCAGTGCGATGATGGAGTAAATGAGGTTGGCTTTCTTGCCGAACAGATAGTTTACATTGATTCTGCCGAACAGGTTCCAGCCGATGATGGTGGAGAAAGCGAAGAACAGCAGGCAGACTGCTACGAAGCCGTTACCCAACAGTTCACTGCCGAAGGTCTGGGAGAATGCCATCTGTGCCAGATTGGTCTTGCTGACGCCTTCCGGAATGGTACCGCCGGCGAGAATGCCGTTGCCTGCATACAGAGTGGAGATAACCACCATAGCGGTCATGGTAAGAACTACGAAGGTATCAATGAACATACCTGCCATTGCCACAACACCCTGATCGTGGGGCTTTTCTACGTTGGCAAGAGCATGAGCATGCGGTGTGGAACCCATACCTGCTTCATTGGAGAACAGACCGCGCTTTGCACCCTGGCTGATTGCATTCTTCAGCAGTACACCTACGCTGCCGCCGAACAGAGCCTGGGGCATGAAAGCATACTTGAAGATCATGGCAAAGGTTTCGGGGATGTACTGGATACGGAGAACCAGAACCAGCAGATCGCCGAGGATATAAAGGCTTGCCATAATGGGAACGATCTTTTCACAAACGGATGCGATTCTGTTCACACCGCCGATGAAGATAAATGCACAGATCAAAGCAACGATGATACCGGTGATCCAGGTGGGGATACCGAAAGCGGTATTCATGGATTCACCGATGGAGTTGGACTGTACCATGGCACCCATGAAGCCCAGAGCGAGAATCAGTGCGACGGAGAAGAAACCGGCTAAGAACTTACCGAATTTGTTGGGGAATGCGTGTGTGATATAGTACACGGGACCGCCGGCTACGGAACCGTCGTCCATAACCTTACGGGTCTTCTGTGCCAGAACTGCTTCGGAATAAATTGTAGCCATACCGAAGAAGGCGATCACCCACATCCAGAAAATCGCACCGGGACCACCGATCAGAATGGCACCGCAGGCACCAACGATGTTCCCCGTACCAACCTGCGCAGCAATCGCTGTAGTCAATGCCTGGAAGGAACTCATACCGCTCTTCTGCTTACCGCCCTTCAGAGAGAAGTTACCGAACAGCTTGCGGAATCCTTCTCCAAAGCAGCGTACCTGAACAAATCTGGTCTTTACAGAATAAAAAAGACCTACACCCACCAGCAAAACAATCAGAATGTAGTCCGAAAGATACGTGTTGACTGTTTTGACAATCGGCAGCAAAACATTTTGTAATGCTTCCATGATTGATTTTACCTCCTGAAAATTTTGATAAAAATTTTTTAGAAAAAAAGCCGTCAGCTGTCTTGCCAACGCCGGAGATAAAATACATTCAAACTCTTACGTTAAGAAACATTTCTTACGAAAAATCTGCTCTGTCCTTTTGCCTGAGAGACTCAGCCGCATTTCTGCGACCTTCCACCTTCGGCAGCCGAATTGAATCAGCCTTCTCCAGAGACATATCCGCCTGTTTTCAACAGTTTCACATGTCTGTATTCATTTTTTCTATGCCGTATATCATACCATATCTTCTCCAAAAAAGCAATAGGTAAATGATAAAAAATTCAAAAAATCATAATATTTCGTCTGTTTTTTCTTCTTAAAACGAAAAAAGACGGAGAAAAACCGTAAAAAGTTCATCTCCGTCCTGTTTTGTTCGCTTCGGTTCAGGTTAGTCCTCGTATGTGGTATCGGCAAAAGTCAGATGCATATATTCCGCCGGATCCACGCTTTCGCCGCCCACCGTCATGGACAGGTGCACATGGGTTTCTTCCGCACATTCCAGCAGTGCTGTGTTTCCGGCGCCGGCAATCATCTGTCCCGCTTTCACACCTGTACCTTCCGCAATTCCGGCAGGCAGGGTTTCCGCCAGACCCTGATAGGTCGTCACAGCATCGCCGTCATGCCGGATACTGACGGACACGCCCATAAACGGGTCGTTCCAGATTCTGTGTATCACGCCGTCTGCCGCTGCAAATACGGGTGTCCCTTCCGTACAGGCGATGTCCACACCGTCATGGGTACGGTAATCGTTCATGGTATAGGAGAACACAGGCACTTCCATACTGTATCCCCTGTGGACAATCCCTTCCACCGGTGCATGGAATACGGGAAGTACGGCAGTGGAGGAAACGGCTGCGGTTTCTTCTTCCTTGGTCTGGGATGTTTTTTCTGTTTCGGATTCTGCGGATTTGTCTGCCTTGCCGGTTTCTGCGGAAGTCTTCTGGGTTTCCTCGGGTGTTTCCGCTGTTTCCTTACTGCCGAACAGACCGGTATCTTCTTTCAGTGTTTCCGACTGTCTGGTTTCCTTTTCTTTTTCATCTGCTTCGTCCCTGCGGTTGGCATTGCCGGTAAACATCATAAGCACCGCCACAGCTGCCAGCAGTACGATCAAAGTACCATACAGTACCTTTGTTTGTTTTTTACTTGTAAGTGTTGACATAGATTTCTTTCCTTTCCTGTTCCGTAATGACAGCCTTAGTTTTGCCACTCCGCACACAATTATACAGGCAGTGGAAGAAATTCTTTTTTATATTTTATAGGTGTATTAAGCAGGGGAGCAAAGAATGATTTCATAAATCTTCTGAAACACTTTTTGCGAAAAAGTATTTCTCCCTCATGAGATTTGTGAAGCAATTCTTGAGATTTGCGGAGCAATTCTTGAGATTTGCGGAGCAATTCTCAACTGCACCACCCACCCTCTTTTCAAAAACTTTGAAAAAGGGATAATGACAGTGATATTGAATGGTTTAGAATTTTCTAATTGACGATAATCTTCCGTTTTTTCTTCCCCCAAAAACAGTCCGCTTATTCCAGATAATTCCCTGCACGAAATTCTGCAAGTGCAACGGGATTTCCCGCCAATACGGAACAGGGCGCATCAAAGCGCAGCGGGGATCCGTCCAGCTGGGTGATCTCACCGCCGGCTTCCGTTATCAGTAATGACCCAGCCGCATAATCCCACGGTGACAGGCGGTATTCAAAGAATATATCCCCTCTCCCGCAGGCAATGGAAGTCAGATCCATAGCCGCAGATCCGGAACGGCGGATATCCCGGGTTATATGAAACAGTTTTTCCAGCAGTGTGAAGGTGGGTCTGCACAGGGTGTCCCGGTAATACGGTGCTGTGCCGAAATAGGTAAGACTGTCCTCCAGTTTTCTGCTGCTGACTTTTATGGGGGTCAGTACACCTCTGTCTTCCACAAATGCGCCTTTGCCCGCTTCCGCACGGAACAATTCGTCCATGTACGGATCATATATGGCACCGTAGACCATCTTCCCCCTGTCGCATACCCCTACGGAAATGGCGCTGTACCGGCAGCCGTGGATGAAATTGGTGGTTCCGTCGATAGGGTCCACGATCAGGGTCAGACCTTCCGCAATTCTGATTTGATGCGTGTCGGCACTTTCTTCGCCCAGCATATCCGCTTCCGGCAGCAGTTTTGCAAATGCTTCCCTGAGCATATTTTCCGTACGCACATCGTAATCGGTTACAAAATTCTGCTCTCCTGCCTTGGCATGGATGCTTCTGTCAATATTTTCAGCGGACAGCAGGATCTTCGCCGCCTCACGCATGATCTTCGGAATACCGGAAAAATCAGACATAATTATACCTCATCGTCTTCTCTGTTCATCAAAAAATCCTATAAAATGTCAAAAACCCCCGTTTTGGCGGGAGTTTGTATGACAGTATTCATGGACACGCCTTAAGCGCGTGTTACCTTACCAGAACGTAAGCAACGGGAGCAAACGCTAACGGTTACATGAGAGCCGTCAACTACTGCTTTGACCTTACGGATGTTCGGTTTCCAGGTTCTGTTGGTCTTACGGTTGGAGTGGGAAACATTCTGACCGAAAGTTACACCCTTTCCGCAAATACAGCACTTTGCCATCTGCTATGACACCTCCGTTTTTGGTAGTATGAAATACAAAAATCAACAGTACTAATTATAGCACAATATTTCAAGAAATGCAAGAGTGTTTCCGCCAATTCTTCAGAAAAATCTATATTTTTTCCGTATAATATGCCGAATAACAGCCCGATCTTCTTACACTGTCGTTTTTTCTTCCGTTACCTCGCTCCAGAAGCCAGGCCGATCTCCTCCGGGAAAAATCCCCTTGTATCCGCCCAGCGTCCCTTGCTGTCCAGAATGGAAACACGGACATACCGTGCATTCGGATCCAGTTCAAGATCTGCACTGGTCAGCACTTCCCCTTCGGCGGCATGAAGGTATTTCGGTTTTTTACTTCCCATATACACGAAAATATGTGCCACATCGGAACATTCGATATGGATCTTATTGTCTTCCAAAGATATTTCATGGAATACAGGACCCATGGAAGCGTACATTTCCCCTTTTTCCATGGCGTTTATCACACCGTCATAGGTAAATTCATCCGGAATGATCATGGTAAATGCGCCGAAAGAATCACTTTTTGGATGATCAACGGGATAAGAATTATGATTATCGTCTGCAGCATGACAGAAAAGATGCATTTTCTTCCCGAGTATCTTGTCGTACAGTGCACCGCAGTGCTCAAGATAGTTTGTCCGATAGGAACCGTAGTTGCAGATTTCCAGACTGAACAAGCCTTCATAGGAAAAAATGTCTTTCTCGTCTTCCATAGACCCATATGGGTGATTATACGCTACCAGATAACCGTGTTCTTTAGCAGTACGGATGTATTCATTGATATATTCCGTATTGTATTCTCGGGGACGCTCCGAACCTACGCGGATCAGACCATCCAGTGCGTTATCCCGTTTGACATAACGGCAGTAACAGTCGTTGAAGCAGATCATTTTCAGGTTCATGGGGTCTCGTGCAAACAGGTTCAGATGCACATCCGAGGCATAGATGTCATACGCTCCCTTGGGATGAGGACGAATATAACATTCATAACCGGTGAGCATGATGAAATCTTCGTCCGCAAGATCCTGATGCTGCGCGGGACGTTCATGGTCCGTAATGGCAAGGATGCTGTACCCTTCTGCCTTATACATTTCCTTCAGTTCTTCCGGCGTTTTGTGACCGTCGGAAAGAACACTGTGACAATGCAGGTTCGCTCTGTACTGTTTCTTATGAGGCGGGATCAAATACATTTATGATAACCTTCTTTCTTCATTGCTCAAAACTTTTTGTCATTGATAAACTGTTCCAGGCGTTCCAGCGCTTTTGAGATATGTTCCACGGAATAGGCATAGGAGATACGGACAAATCCCTCGCCGCAGTCACCGAATGCTGTACCGGGTACCAGTGCCAGCTTGTAGTCATACAGCAGCTTCTCGCAGAACGCTTCGCTGGTCATGTCGAATTGGGAAATGTTCGGAAATACATAGAAAGAACCTTCCGGGTCAAAACATTCGATGCCCAGAGAACGCAGACCGTTTACCAGATAACGGCGGCGGCGGTTGTATTCGTTACGCATTTTCTCCACATCATTGTCCCCGTTCCGCAGAGCATCCACAGCGGCAAACTGGGATGTGGTAGGTGCACACATGATTGCATACTGATGGATTTTCAGCATCTGTTTTGCCAGGGGCTGGGGCGCTGCCAGATAGCCGAGACGCCAGCCGGTCATGGCATAGGTCTTGGAAAATCCGCTTGCCACAATGGTTCTCTCCCACATACCTTCGATGGAAGCAGGAGAAACGTGCTCCTTACCGTAAGTCAGTTCACCGTAAATTTCGTCGGACAGCACCATAATGTTTGTGTCCTTCAAAACTTCCGCAATAGCCGTAAGGTCTTCCCTTGTCATAATGGCACCGGTGGGGTTGTTGGGGAACGGGAGAACCAGGAGTTTTGTTTTGGGTGTTATGGCGGCACGCAGTTCATCCGCTGTCAGTTTGAACTGATTTTCTTCTTTGGTCTCCACATACACAGGTACACCGTGTGCCATTTCCGCAATGGGACCGTAGCACACAAAGGCAGGCTGGGGAACGATCACTTCATCGCCGGGTTCGATCAGTGCCCGCATGGTCAGGTCGATGGCTTCACTGCCGCCTACCGTCACTACAATTTCGCTGGCACCGTCGTAGGTGAGATCGAATCTTCTGTTCAGATATTTTGCAATTTCTTCCCGGAGTTCTGCCAGTCCGCTGTTAGAGGTGTAATAGGTCTTGCCGCTTTCCAGACTTTCGATAGCCGCTACACGGATGTGCCACGGCGTCACGAAGTCGGGTTCACCAACGGTCAGTGCTACAACATCCTTCATCCCCGTCAGCAGATCGAAAAATTTCCGTATGCCCGAGGGTTTTACGGACTGGATATTGGATGAGAGTATTTTACTGTAGTCCATCAAACAACATTCCCTCTTTCATCAGTGGGGATCGCACCGAATACCACACCTTTATCCTTATACCGACGCAATACAAAATGGGTTGCGGTAGAGGTCACATCCTCGATCGTTGCCAGTTTTTCCGCAACGAACAGAGCAACCTCACGCATGGTACGCCCTTCGATCATTACCGCCAGATCGAAGCTGCCCGACATCAGGTACAGGCTTTCCACTTCGGGGTAATTGTAGATCTTCTGTGCCACGTGATCGTATCCTCTGTCTCTCTGGGGAGTGATCTTCAGCTCGATCAGTGCAGATACATGGGTATCGTCCACCTTATCCCAGTCGATGAGGGTCTTATATCCGAGAATTACACCGGAATCCTGGTAATCCTCGATCATTTTTTTGATGTCGCCCGTTTCCTTGTCCAGCATCAGCGCCAGCGTTTCAGCGGACAGGCGGGAATCGTTTTCCAACAATCTCAAAAGTTCACTCATATTCTTTGCCAAGGTTTGCTTCTCCCGCATATACAGGAGAGTTACCCGTCCTTTCTTCTTTTATAAATTCGGTTATTTACTCCGTACTTTTGTCATAATATGATCCAGTGACAAACCGTATTTTTCCGCAATGTCTCTGGCGTAGCTCTTTCCGTCCGGCTTGGTACGCATGATCCGGAAGCTGCGGCTGCCCTGTTCGATGGCGGCAACCAGATTGTCGATCTTCACACCGCCCTTCGGGAGACAGGCTTCATTGATCCTGTCCACAGATGCCGCCAGATCGTGGAGGTGGGTACAGAATATACCCCGGCAGCCGACCATGGAAAAGCCCTGCAGTACCTCGGAAGCGATATATGCACCTTCGTAGGAACCGGTGGACGACAGAGATTCATCCAGCAGCACCAGGCTGTCCTCGGTAATGCTTTCAAAGATCATACCCAGGCGGGAACATTCTTCCCCAAGACGGCCTTTATCAATGGTATCTTCACTGCCGGTGGGGAAATGGGTGTATATGGTATCACAGGGACTGAGTACACATTCGTCCGCACAAACCGGAAGTCCCAGCTGTGCCATGACGAAGGCAATGCCCACTGCACAGGTGATAACGGATTTGCCGCCGCGGTTGGGGCCGGTGAGTACATAGATCATCCCTTCTTCATCGAAGGAAAAATCGTTGGGAACCACGGCTGTGTCCAGTTTGGAAGCTACGATGGGGTTGCACAGTCCCTTGGCGGTAAAGGTTTTCTCTGCCATTGGCACGATCACCGGGGAGCAGAGGGGACACCCCTTTTCCTTCAGACGCAGAAGCAGTTCGGTGGCTTTGGTCACAAACTCGATCTCCGGCATGAGACGGATCAGAAAATCGGTATTTTCCAGTACATACATCTGGATTACTTTCTTCCAGGAACGTATGGAGGAACGGAAAACTTCGTTGATTGCCTGGGTGAAGGCATTGGACAGTGCCATCTGCTGATTGTCCGGCTGTCCCTTTTTGAAGGGCACCAGGGGCGCGATGCAGGTCATGTCATCGGATCTAAAATCCAGACGGAGCATTTTGTCCAGCAGATCCCCCGATTTGAAGGGTTCGTTGTTCATGGACAGAACGCCGGCTTTATCCGCACGGAGCTGGGCATCCAGATTGACCCCGATGGTGATGGATCTGATCTCGCGTACTCTGGAAGTCAGTTCCGTCAGGCGCTCATTCAGGTCCTTGTAGTATTCGCTGGCGGTCAGAGTATTGATCCGTTCCGCAAAACGACGGAATGCCGAGCTTTTGAACTTCGGTGCCAGTGGGAGAAGGTTGTTCTTCAGCAGATCCAGAAGAGAGGTGTACAGTTCCACCTCCGTAATGCTGTACAGGTAGGCTTCCGTGGATGCAGCCGATTCCGCACCCATACGGCGCAGTTCGGTGATATCGTTCAGAAGGGGAATCATCTTCAGCAGGATGTGGGACAGTTCGGGATTGGCGATCATATCCCCAAAAGTGTCCTGCCGGTACAGAATCACTTCCGGATCCGCCGTATAAAAACTGCCGAAATCGCAGCTTTTCAGATCCATAAGATAATATAATTCCAGCTGCTCCGCTGTAGCCGGGGACAGAGCTGCAATATCTTCACCGGAAGCGTGTCTCCGCAGGCTGTCTGCGTCGGGATAAAGTAAGCTGATGTCAGAAGTATCAAGGATTTCTTTGTTCTCTGCCATATGACGTCAGTTCCTTTCTTGGTTTATTCAATAATTTATGTAATACCGTTATTTCATCCGGAAAAACAGACATAAAAAACATAAATCCATATTTATAATATTATAACGTATTTCTCCGGGAATAAAAAGACATATTTTATGAATTTACAAGGGGTTTGTCAAATCTTTTTTCGGTAAATATTACCACACATTATCCTATCATTTCTGACGGAAATATCCGATAAGCACTTGATTTCCACTCAGAATGTATGGTACAATATAGTATCACGAAAGTTGTCGAATATATATCGGTTCGGCAACTCCCTTTTCCGTATACACGAAAGGAAATACCTTCATGTTCAAACCATTCCGGCTACATCCGCCGATTCTGAAAAAATCCCGTATTTCTCTGCTGCTTTGTCTGCTTATGTCCCTTCTGATGCTGGTTTCCTGCCGCACACAGGCTGCAAGCGATACGCTGTCCCCCATGGACAATGCCGCGGAGAATATTGTCACCCACGCCATCATTGACCCGGCATCCGAAGTGCGCGGCGTGTGGATTGCTTCTGTGTACAATATTGACTACCCCTCCAAAACGGATCTGTCTGCCGATGCACTGAAAGCCGAACTGGATGCTATACTGGCAACCTGCGAGAAAAACAAGCTGAACACCATCTTCTTCCAGGTCCGGCCTTCCTGTGACGCGCTGTACAACAGTTCGATTTTCCCGGTTTCCTCATACATATCCACCTCCGGTACCCTGCCCTTCGATCCTCTGGAGTATCTGGTTACGGCAGCTCATGAAAAGAATATCTTCGTTCATGCATGGGTGAATCCTCTCCGGGTCTCCATGAAAAATGATCTGAGCGCTCTGCCGGAAAACAGTCCTGCCAGACAACATCCCGAATGGGTTGTTCCCTATGCAGACGGCAAGCTGTACTTCAATGCCGGTCTGCCGGAAGTTCGTCAGCTGGTTGTGGATGGGGTACGTGAAATTGTTGCCGGATATGATGTGGACGGTATTGTTTTTGACGATTATTTCTACCCCTACCCTGCCAACAATGCAGACGGTACGCCCGGTGTTTTCGATGATGCCGACGCATACAGCAAATACGGCGGTGATTATGACAACATCGCAGACTGGCGGCGTTCCAACATCAACACCCTGGTTCGCTCGGTTTACGAAACCGTCAAAGCCACGGACAAAGACTGTCTGTTCGGCGTCTCCCCCTTCGGTATCTGGCAGAATGACGACGGTAAAAACGGCGGTTCCGCTACCAACGGTTTTGAAGGATACGAGTCCCTGTACTGCGATGCCCTTGCCTGGGCGGACGGCGGATATGTGGACTATCTCTCTCCCCAGATCTACTGGCAGTTCTCCTCTTCCGCTTCGGCGTATGACATTCTGGTGCGCTGGTGGAATACCAAGCTGGACAACACCGGTGTGGATCTGTATGTTTCCCATGCAGCTTACCGGTATGAGGACGGCAACTGGACAGATCCCGCCAATGAACTTACGGAACAGGTATCCTTTGCACGCAGTGAGATTTCCTACAAAGGCAGTGTTTTCTACGGCTATGACGAAATCAACCGCAACATCAACGGTGCTTCCGACGATCTGCTGAGTGCTTATACCAATGAAATCATCTATCCCGCCATTCAGTCCAACGGATCGTCCGTGGAGATCAGCTCACCTGACAACGGTGCGACCATGTCCGAGGATACCACGTATGTGATCGGTGTATCCGATCCCGCATATCCGCTGTATCTGGACGGAGAAAAAGTGGGACGTACCAAAAGCGGTTACTTCTCCCTGATGCTGGATCTACAAAAGGGCAAAAACGATTTCGTATTCACCCAGAACGGCACGGAATATGTATATACCCTGTATTACAAAACCGGCACCACCACAGCCGAAGCCGAAAAGCCCACCATACTGGATTCCGTACAGATCATCGGTGTCTATCCTTCCAATACTCTGACCACCTCCGGCACAAGTCAGTGGATCTCCTGTATTGCTCCGGTGAATTCCCAAGTTACCGTCTCCCTTGACGGAAAAACCGCCACCCTGGATCCCACCGAAACACCGTCCGTTACCTACACGGAAAACGGATACATTGGGGTTGTATACGGCGGAATGATAGAGCTTCCCGAAGTTTCGGAGGAGGAAGTGCGCACGGCAGGAAAAGCCACCATTTCCGTTTCCCATGCCAATGGTACCGCATCCGCCCAGACAGCCGACATCCGGGTCCTGGGGGAAAACGGGAAGCTGGCTGTAAAAGTGATTTCCGATTATGCGGAACTGAAATTCACGGAAACAAGTTCCTATTATAACGATTATACGGTGCAGTCCGTGGGGATGACCGATTATGTTGTCAGCCAGAAAAACGGTTTCTACAAACTGCGGATGGGTGGATATATTGCCGAATCCTTTGTGGAGGAAACCACGGATTATCCTACGGAGCTGACCCGGATCCGCAAAGCCGAAGTAAAAAATGCCGGTGCAAACACCGAATTCCGCATAAGCACCGAGGACAGACCGGCTTACTACGGAAACATGGATGACGGTAATTTTATCGTAACCTTTTACAATATTGACGCAAACACCGCACCCGAAGTCACCATCGGCCCGAATCCTCTCTTTACAGCCTGTGAGGTTATCCGTCTGCCGGAGTCCAACCGGGTGCGTTATTCCTTTACGCTGGCAGATGAACGGAATTTCTACGGATTTGATCTGCATTATGAAGACGGGGTTACGGTTGTGACCTGCCGCAATCCCCAGACTTTGGATCTGAGCAGAGAAAAACCCCTTACCGGGGTCAATATTGTTCTGGATGCAGGGCACGGCGGCACGGACAGAGGTGCTGAAGGTGCCAATACCGAAGTTTTTCTCAATGAAAAGGATCTCAATCTGCAGATCGTTCTGGAAGCAACTGAGCTGCTTGAAAAACTGGGTGCTTCCGTTTCTCTGATCCGTGAGGATGACTCCACGGTTTCCTTATATGAGCGAATGGATTATCTGGAAGCCGCAGAGCCGGATCTGTGTATCTCCATTCACCAGAATTCCATGGGATTTACTTCTGACATCACCCGAATCCGCGGCGTTCTGCCCCTGTACTGTGCGGATTCCGGCAAGCTGCTGGCAGATTGTGTGGGCAGAGGTGTTGCGAATGCCACAGGACGGCTGCTGCGCGGCACCCAGTATCAGATGCTTGCCCTCTGCCGCAATCCCAAATTCCCGCAGACGCTGATTGAAGTTGGTTTTATCACCTGTGTGGAAGAATATGAACAGATGTCAACCGGCGTCGGGATCACGCAGGCTGCACAGGGCGTTGCCGATGGTGTACTGGAGTACTTCGCGGCACAGGCAGAGTATGCAAAGGGATACTGATCTTGTCTTAACCGAATACCAAAAAAACGGATTCTCCTTGGAAACATCCATGGAAAATCCGTTTTCTTTCGGTTTCATTTTACTGAGGGTCTTCTTCGTCCTCTTCGGTCTGTTCTGCTTTCCGTGCAGCGCGTGCTGTCAGGATCTCGTCCAGAGGGAATAAGAATTTTGTTCCGCAGAAACGGCAGTTGGTTTCGATATCCTCGCCGGCTTCCACCAGTTCATTCATATCTTCTTCTCTGAGTCCCACAAGCGCTCTCTTGTACTTTTCTCTGTCGCAGGTGCAGCGGTATTCCGCGTCGAATTCGTCGAACATGGTATATTCGATTCCGGCAAATACAGACGCGATGATATCATCCCCGGTTTTGCCGTCCGCGATCAGCTGGGATACGGAATTCATCATGCCGATATTGGTTTCCAGCTTGTCGATGATGGACTCTTCCGCACCGGGCATCAACTGCAGCAGATATCCGCCGGCGGCAAAACACATATTGTTCTGATCCACCCGCACACCCAGAGCGCATACGGTGGGGGTCTGTTCACTGGAGGCGTAATATTCCGTCACATCCTCGGCAATTTCACCGGATACCAGGGGGCAGACGCCGATATAGGGTTCATTCAGTCCCAGGTCCTTGATAACGTACATGGTTCCTCTGCCCACAGCACCGCCTACATCCAGTTTGCCGATGGCATTGGGCGGCAGTTCCGCATCGGGGTTTTCCGCATATCCGCGGACATTGCCCATGTAGTCACTGACACACACGATCAGTCCCGCCGGACCATTCCCCTTGAACTGCAATGTCAGGGAGTTGTCCCTGTCCTTCAGAAGCGAACCCATCAGGGATGCGGCAGTCAGCGCACGTCCCAGTACGGCGGTCATAGTTTTGGATGTCTTGTGAATTTCACAGGAACGGCGTACGATTGCCGTACTGTCGATAAAGAATATTCTTGCGCTGCCATCGTCGGTGATCGCACGTTTGATAATGGATTTCTTGGTGTTCATATAATAAATTTCCTTTCGTGCTTCTTCTCTTATTTCTCCGATTACACAAACACCGGAAGAACCGAGTCAGATGGTTTTGAAATATTTTTTAAACATGGCGTCGGACTTTTTCTTCATACATGCCAGTTCTTCCGCTTCCGCTTCGCCGAAATAATATTCACGCATGATCTCGCCGTCCATGGCTGTCAGTCTGTCGTGAATGGGGTACCAGTGATACAGCAGGAAGTTGGCGTATTTTTGAAGACGGAACGGACCTACCAGACGGAAATCCCCCGAAAAAGTATCCACCGCTACGGAATACCGCTCCTTTACGGATGCAAAAATATCTCCGTAATGATTTTCGTGGGCGAATACGATGGTGGAGGCTACGGTTTTATTACGATTGTGTTCTGTAGAATCGTGGCTATCGGTAGAACCTACGATGGGGTGGATCCGCCCCTCCAGCCATTCTTCATAATACAGCGCGCTCTGGAGTCCGTTTGTACCATAGTACTGATGCGGCTGTGCTGCACCACCCAGGACTTCCAGTGCATCGAAGGGATGTTCCTTCAGCATAAATTTTGTATACGGAATCGACAGATTGTACAGATTGCACCGCCAGAGGGGATGGGCAAGGATGGCAAGACCGCCGCCGGCTTTGATATGATCAAATGCCCACAAACATACGGCGTAGGATTGCCTATCCGCCTCGGGACAGCCGTCACAGCGCCCGGACTCCATGATCTCCTCGATCTGTCTGTCATATTCTTCACGGGTTATTGCAGCCGGAGATCTTCCGTCTGAGGAACACCTGGTAAGGTCATCTCCGCAGGTCTTATACTGATGAGATCCCTTCATCAGTCCGTTTACAGAGTAGGAACCGCCGGCGTTGACAATATGTACCATCGTATTGGGAAGGTGTACCTCTTCACCCGGGATAATATGCAGTGCTGCATCCGTATCTTTATAGGCAGCAATAGCTTCCAAAGAAGGATAATACCGGTGATGGTCTGTGATGACGATGAAGTCATACCCTGCTTTTCGGTAATTGGCACACACCAGACCCGGCACTTCTCCGCCATCGGAACGGGAGGTATGTATGTGGAAATCCCCACGCAGCGGAATACGGCATGCAAGGTCTTCTTCCAGCGCATACACGGAAAGCATGACAACATATGTTCTTGTTTCTCTTTCGTCGTAATGCTCTATACAGACATAATGCTCGCCTTCCGCTTTTGCCGTATACAGAACACGAAGCATCCCGTCTTCTCCGGCAGTGGTACGGAATTTCTCATATTTACTTACATCGTTGCCGCTATCCACGTGGCATAACATTACAATATAATAGCCACTTTGGGAAAAGCCGTCCTTTTCACCCGTATAATTTTTATTGTCACCGAACATTCTGATGGTAATTTCCGTTTCACAGTTTACCGGAAACACCTTCGGGTATATATCATATTTATACAGTTCTACATCCATTGTTTTTCCTCCATTTCAGCGGACGTTTTTTTCTATCATTATAATACAAATTTCCCATAATTGCAAGTGTATTTTGTGAATTAACATATAACTTCGATCATGCTGCCTGTAAAACTGTTTACATCAAAGTCTGTTCATTGATCACCAGACGGAAATGCATTCCCAGTTCTTCCGCGGCTCTGCGGCACTGGATCATACGGCCAAGGAATATCTCAAAATATTCCGATACAGAGCTGTATTCCGTGTCTATACGGATTTCCAGACGGATCTCGTTCTGTTCCTTCTGAACGGAAAGTTCCGACATTTCCACGGAATAATTCACCCGGTCGTGGATGTCAAAGGTGCTGATATCCCGGTTACGCACACGGGAACGGCGTACATCGGATTTGTCTGCCAGAAACAGGGCGGCGGCTATGGCATTGATGGGTTTCCCCGTCCCTTCGTCGTGGTTCCCGATGGCAGACACAATACCCGCCAGATCCGCCGCATCCATTCCCATATTGTCCAGAATACGGAACGCCATTACTGCGCCGGACTGGGAATGATCTGCCCGATTCACCAGATTGCCGATATCATGCATGAATCCGGCGATCTTCACCAATTCCACCTGATGAGCGTCATATCCCAGTACGGACAGAATTCTGCCGGCATCTTCCGCTACTTTGGTCACATGGGCAAAGCTGTGTTCTGTATACCCAAGTGCTGTCAGAGTTTCATCCGCTTTTTGAATATAGGTACGGATAGTGGCGTTGTTTTTTATTTCGTTAAAAGAAATCATTATATTTTTGCCTCCTGTTATTCTGTTTTTATCCTGCTGAAAATCATTCAATCGGGAATTTTCTCCTGATTGTTCTGATCTGCAATCCTTTGTTTTCGCATTCCTTTTATGACTATAATTAAGATCCAGGTAAAGAAAAGTAAGCTGCATACAGAAAAAATGAAAATGCCCCGACCGACATCGGATGTTCTTTCCGATGCAATTTCGTTTGGATCCAACGGGTTATATAATATCGGGATCTTATCACCGATCTGCAAATTTCCATACGTACCCGCCGCAAAAGAAATGGTGGTGTCCGTACCAAGTTTCCGGTTATATGTTTCACCATTCACTTCGTATGTAATGAATACATCCTGAATATACCCTTTTCTTCCCACATCATACGCAATATCGGTAATGACTGCGTAATGTTCAATCATACCATCCGTCAAATTGCTGTATTGTACTTCGGAAATGCCAAAAAGCACTATGGGTACACAGCATACAGCGATCATCAGGCATATGACAACAATGTCTTTTTTCTTAATTTTATTCATATAATCCCATTCCTTCCTGACAACTTTTCTGTAAAAAATATAAACATAAGCCAACTCCTGCTCTTGACTTTCCTACTGTGATATGGTATACTCAGTTAACAATAATCATCAATATTATGTGATACAAACGAGGAGTATGTATATGCTGCTGACAAAATTTGTTTCCAATCTGGAAAAATGCTTTCTGGACGAGAATATTGCCGATAAATACGAGGTAACCAAAGATTCCATTCTGCTGAATGAACGCTACACGGTTCAGCTGGCTATTCAGGAAACCGATACTTCATACTGGATGAATCTGTATATGGAAATCCAGTCCCCCCTGAAAGAGTACATCACCCTTTACAAAGTGGAATCCGTTCCCGTCCGTTATCCCATGTATGCTTACTGGGAACCGGATAATCTGACCAATTTTATCCGTCTGACACCGGGACTCTACCCCGATATCCTTCGTCCCTATGCGGACTGCGGTATGTTCAATGTGGCTGCCAGAGAGCTGAACGCCCTGTGGATTGATGTGCAGCCCAAGGGAAAAGTGCCTGCCGGTACTTACCCCATCACTGTTTTAATCAAAAACGGTCAGAATGAAGTCATTACAGAAAACACATTCACTCTGGAAATCCTTGACGCTTCCCTGCCGCCGCAGAAAATGCTGTATACCGAATGGTTCCACACCGACTGTCTGGCAGTATATTACGATACACCGGTATTCTCAGAAAAATACTGGGAAATCGTGGAAAACTTCATGAAAAATGCGGCTGAAGCAGGTATCAATCTGATTCTGACCCCCACATTCACGCCTCCGCTGGACACAAAAGTCGGCGGTGAACGTCCTACCGTACAGCTGGTGGATGTAACCGTTGAGATCGGTCAGTATTCCTTTGACTTCACCCGTGTCGGTCGTTGGGTGGAAACCGCACACAGATGCGGCATTGAAAACTTTGAGATCGCCCATTTCTTCACCCAGTGGGGCGCCAAGCACGCACCCAAAGTCATGGCAACCGCAGACGGTGAATACAAACGTATCTTCGGCTGGGACACCGATGCAACAAGCGACGAATATGCCCGTTTCCTGCGTCAGTTTGTGCAGGAATTCCTGGTTTACATGAAATCCATCGGCTGTGACAAAAACTGTTATTTCCATATTTCCGACGAGCCGAGCGGAGATAAGATCGAAAGTTATATGGCGGCAAAGAGCATCGTACAGGATCTGCTGGAAGGCTACACCATTATGGATGCCCTATCCCACTACGAGTTCTACGAATCCGGCGCGCTGGACACACCCATTCCCGCCAACAACGCCATTGAGCCTTTCTTGGAACACAATGTTCCGAATCTGTGGACATACTACTGCTGTGCTCAGCACAATAAGGTTTCCAACCGATTCATGTCCATGCCTTCCGCCAGAAACCGTATCATCGGTTATCAGTTCTATAAGTATGATATTGTTGGATTCCTGCAGTGGGGGTATAATTTCTATTTCAATCAGTATTCCGTATACCCGATCGATCCGTACCTGATCACGGATGCCGATTATTTCGTGCCGGCAGGGGATGCATTCTCCGTTTATCCCGGACCTGGTGGAAAGCCGCTGGATTCTCTGCGCGCCCGTGTATTTTACGATGCGCTTCAGGATTATCGTTTGCTGGAACTGGCGGAATCTCTGGCAGGACGTGAGGCGGTTATGGATATTCTCGAAGGAGATCTGCCGGAAGAAGAAAAGATTACCTTCTCAAACTTCCCCACAACGATTTCCTATATGCACGAAAGCCGCGCCGCTGTGCATAATCTGATCCGCAAACACATCTGAGTGACACAAACCGTACACAGCAGAAGAAATAACCACGGAACAAATTACGTATTTATCGGAACCATACGGTCGGCATTCGGTTTTCCGGATGTTTCCGCCAAGGAACGCAGGAAATAAGGGAGCATATACTTGTGCCCCGGCGGAATATGCAATCTTTCTTCCATATATGATAACACACCGGTATTCGTATGTCAAGTTTCACCCGGAAGTAAAAAAACAAAAAATTGCCCACGGTGCAGCAGATTTATCGACAATCTGCTACCGACTACATCCGGAGCAGTATGATGAAGTACGCAAAAACTTTGGAAGAATAAATTACCCATATAAAAAATCACAGCCTGCACTGTATGGTGTAAGCTGTGATTTTTGTTATGCTGTCAGTTTGCTTTTCGCCCGAATACCCACGCAAGAGCAGCACATAGCAGAATCCCGATGGCAAACGGAATGATTGCAAAGAATGCTGCTTCAGCCGGTGCGCTGTAGCAGGAGTGTGCGATTCCGCAGAGCATATCACGGTAGTCGTACGCCACTACGATGCACATGAGGTGGGAGAGAATGAGGGCGGATATGGTGAACAATTTTGAGATTTTTTTATTATTTCGGGAGTTCTTTTTCATAGCTATCTATCACCTCGTAACCCAGCTGCCGGAGATATTCGATCACTCCATTACTGATGTTATCCATTGTACCTTCTTCCACCAGGACAACACTGTATACGGGCATATCCCGCGGCTCTGTATCTCCTATCTGTAATATTTCCACTTCAATTTTGTCGCCGTTTTGGAAACTGTCAAAATTTACTGTGGTCTCTTTGTCCCATGTCGGCGGAGAGATTTTTACAGGTTCGTTTTTATAGAAGGTTTCTGTTTCCGATGCCGCAATAAAGAAACAATTTGTCTCCGTTCTCAAAAAGTAACCTGTATATTTTTGTTTTCCGATAATTTCATCGGCGGACGCTGACGAATCGTTTTGTTTTTCGATAAACGCCTCTATAAACTCCCGTGCTTCGCCGTCACGGATGTCGATGTAGGCGTCATGTTTGTCCGCCTTCAGATGGATATACATAGGCGTACCTACCGGTAAATCGCCGCCGATCCATAGCGAAAAGTTTTCGTCAGTCATCTCATACTGGCGGATGTAAAGTCCCGAGCCGTCTTCGATGTATTTGTATTTATATGCGTCGAAATCTTCCCAGGTGAGGTCATATCCTTTCCCGGAAAGTCTGATGACATCCGCATCGTTAAGGAGACGCTTTATTCCCCTGACCTCGTATTTTGCAAAGCCATTTTCATATTTGAGATAAACGATGTCCGTATTGTTTTTGTCTGCATAAATTTCCTGCTTTAGTTCAACCCGTGCCCCCTGAAAATCCTCTTGGGGACCGTTTATGTTATCTATACCCGTGATACTGCCCACATAATCAAATCCAGCGGGTAAAGGTTCGTCAAATCCGGTGGCAGAATAGAAATATATCTGTCCGTTCAGCATAATCTGCGGCTGCTGTATTTCTCCGGTTGGATATCCGGTCTCTGCACCGTTTTCCATAGGAGCGGTTTCAAACACACTCGGATCTGTTTCCGATTTATGCATTTCCAGTTTTTTATTCCTGAAATCGAACCCGATATTCAGTAAAGATGATTCGGTAAGATATTCATCCTCAATCAGCGTCATCAATTCTGCTTTGTCTCCGTCTGCGGGAAAGTTAACATGGTAATATCCAACATACACCTTACCGTTAAGGCAAGTAGATGCACAGGCATAGAATGCCCTCATATCTTCACTCGGCAGATACTCCAATGTACCCATTACGTCATCTTCGGAATAAAATGTACGGTTGATTTCCTCGGTATCAAGGTCCTTGCCGTATATTATTACGGTTCTTCCCTCGGTGTGGATATCGGAAATGATCTGCGCCTTGTCAGACACAGTGATATCGTGAAGCACAACATCATGCAGATAATCTACATAATAATTCCGATGCTTCATTTCCCATTCAAATTCTTCAGCCGTCATTCCATACAGTATATATTCATTGGTTTCTTGGGTTTTCAAAGCGAATCGGCTGAGTTTATCATCACATACCAAGAGGATTCCGTAAATTTCCCGACGAGGACCGTCATAATATCCTATTGTGGGAGTATCGTTATCCATGAAGATCGAAACTTCCATTTGTCTGCCGTCAATGGAAAGAGTCCCCTTGAATTCATCACGGATGATCTGACCATTTATACTGATATCGCACAATTCTGCCGCTGACGGGTCTGTGCTCGGAAAACGAAGTCCTGCTCCGACGCTCCCAAAATAATGGAATGACCCCGGATTCGTCAAAAAGCATACCGCTGTCACAGTACAGGCAATCACCGCTACAACCACAATCCAAAACGCAGGCTTCTTGTAGTTCAGTACCGATTTGATCCGCTGCTTTACACTAACCTCACCGAACGCCAGCGGACAGGCGGAGATCATTGTGCGGCGTAACGCACTCCGCTTTACACTGCATTCCAGCAGAGCCTCGGAATAATCCGCACGCTGACCTTCGTCATATTCCTTTACCACACGTTCATCGCACGCCATTTCAATATCCCGGCAAAGCAGGATGTACGAAAGCCACATCACGGGATTGAACCAATGCAGTGTCAGCAAAAGAAAACCGAACGGTTTCCACCAGTGATCTTTTCTGCGGATATGCGCTTCTTCATGGGCGATCACATAAGCAAGATCTTCTTCTGTCATACCTCGCGGTACATAGATCCGCGGCAGGAACAGTCCGAGAACAAACGGCGAGTCCACAGCAGAGCTTTCCCATATGTTATCACGTACACGGATTGCAGCACCGATGCTTTTTCGAAGGCGTACAGTAGAGATCACCGTGTGCAGAATAAGGACAGCCATTCCTGCGATCCAGACACAGGACAGAACAAAGGAAATACTGACACCTCTATGAATTTCAATTTCCGGATTTTCCAACGGATAATAGTGTATCGTGATATCTCCTCGCAAGGAGGAAAAATCAATAGGTTCAATGTTGTCCGACACACTGTTCAAAAACAGGTCCTTCTCCGGCACAGCTTCCTGTTCAACCCAATCCGTTTTCGGCATCAGACTGAATGGACTTTCCACAGCAAACGGGCAGATCAGCCGGATTGCCACCAGTCCCCACAGAAGTACGCTGATCCATTTCGGCGCTTTCTTCAGAAGCAGGCGCAAAAGCAGTACAATGACAGCCAGAATACTTGCTGTGATGCTCATATTTACGATATGCAGAAAGATTTCGGTCATTTGGCGCCTCCTTTTCTTGCCCGATCGATCATCGCCTGCAGTTCATCAAGATCTTCGGCGGATATGTCCTGGCGTCGGGTAAATGCGGAAAGAAACGCAGGAAGCGAACCTTCAAACTTTTTCTCCACCAGTTCGTCGATCTCATAGGACTGGGCATCATCCTTGGAAACAAGGGATGTTACAGTGCCTTTTTCGTTTTTCAGTACACCGCGCTCTCCCAGACGCTTGATAATGGTATATGTAGTGGTGCGCTTCCATCCCAGTTCCTTGTCGCACAGTTTGGCAAGCTCCACTGCCGTCACCGGTTCATGTTCCCACATGATCAGACAGAAACGGTATTCCCCTTCATGTATTTTCGGAATGCTCATTGGATTGTCCTCCTCGTCTTGTCTACCGCCGTAGACTTTCTATATACAGTCTACCACAGTAGACGGGATTTGTCAATAGCACAGGACGAATACATAAATTGTTTACAGTCATCATTCTTCCTAAGCATTGACAGACTTACGAAAATATGATAGTATTATGTCAGACGATATATCGCGTCGCATAATAGTAAAGAAAGGCGGGAGGAATTATGGCAGCGCAGACACCTATGACGGAAGCCAACTACTATATACTGCTGGCACTCATGAAACCGGGGCATGGTTACGGCATGATGCAGCGGATCAAAGAACTGTCCGGCGGACGGCTTGAGATGGGACCTGGGACACTGTACGGCGTTCTGACCCGTATGCATAAAGAAGGTCTGATCATCCTGACCGGTGAGGACGGACGGCGGAAGAATTACGAGATTACGGAAGAAGGCAAAAAAGCACTTCAAGCGGAATATGAGCGGCTGAAGCTGCTGGTTCATGACGGAGCAATTTTGGAAGATACCACGGAGAATGCTGACAACATGGTCGTGTGATGCTGACCCGATTTACAATACACATAGCCAAGTTTGGCTGCGGCACTGCCGCTGGAGGAGGATGAGACATGAAGATTCGATATGGGATTCACCCGAAGGAATTTGCCATCGGGGAAACGGAGAAATATTATTCCGATATGGCGGCGAAGGGCTGGCAGCTGGTAAAGCGCGGTGTGACCTTCAGCAAGTTTGAGAAAACAGAACCGAAGCAGATGCGGTATCGGGTAGAAGTGGTTGCTCCGAAAATGCTGGATGGCAACGGAGAACTTCCTGCAGAACAGGTGGCGATCTACGGGGACTGCGGATGGGAATACGTGGACAGCAAGGGTTTTCTTCATGTGTTCCGGGCACCGGAAGGCAGTGATGCGCCGGAATTTTATCTGGAACCCGAACAGCAGGCGGCAACGCTGAAAAGTCTGCGCGGGAAATACATCGGCTCACTTCTGTCCCCCTTCCTGTACATTGCAGTCATCATGGCACTCTCGCTCATGGTTGGTAATTTCTCCGGAAGCAAATGGGCAGCAGAGCTGTACATTTCGTGGGTGGAAAACAGTGCCGGCATATCGGCTCTGGGCATTGCTTTTGTCTGGATACTGTTCAGCGACATTTGGGGACTCTTTTATGTCAGCCGCTTATATCATCAAATGAAAAAAGGCATCCCGCTGAACCATGAACCGAAATCAAAAGACTGGATCCGGATGACACTCAGTACCGTGCTGCTGATTGCCACGATCGGATGTATCATTCACGATTTCACCGGCGATCACCACTACAAAATGCAGAATCACGCCCACGGACCGTACATCCTGCTCTCTGATCTTGGATATGAAGGTGAGCGGACAACGAATATCTTCAATCATGAGGAAAGCGAAGTTCACTTCAACAATTCCATTGCGGCACAGCACTGGAGTTGTCAGGAATTTTTAATGCTCAGCGAATCGGACGATATGTGGATGTACCAGGATGTGTACCTGATGAAAAACAGTGCCATGATCGACAGAATGGTGGAAGCCCTAATGATCACATCTACCTTTTCTCGGTCAGTGGAACATTTCACTGAGATCGATGTGCCGGGACTTGACAAAGCCTATGTCAACAGCAGACTGGAATGCATTGCGGTCAAGGGCAACCTGATCTGGATGATCACGCTGCCCTCGGATACACAGACTGAGCTGATCGATGTTCTCACAGTGATCGCCCAAAAACAAAACTGATATAAAAAATCTCCCTGTAAGCCAAACTTCGGGGAGATTTTTTGTTGGTTTCGCCAAATAGGTCCCAGAGGACAGGACGTTTTCACCTGCCTTCGGGGATTTTGTTCAGTTGTCGTCATCGCTGCCGATCATGCGAAGATCGTCATCTTTCGGATAGAACTGCAGTGCATCCTGAATGGTTTTGAACGCACCGGCTTCATTCCAGCTGTTCGCCATACGCTGCTGTTTTGCGGTCAGTACCGGATACTGCGCCCATGTCTGCTGATGGGTGTAGTTGATCCATGCATCCACGATGGCACCGTCACGCATTTCCATGATCGTATATGCGATATAGCCGCGCTGATTTTCGCCATTATTCGGAAGGGAGAATTCAGCGAATATATCCGTGGAAACAGAACTTCCCCAGAACATACTGTTCTTTGTGTAGGTTTCGTTTCCGAGGGAGATATACGGCGCAGTATAGCTTACACCGTCTTTATCATACAGTACACGTCCGGTACAGTCGCTTGCCTTCCCCCACCAGCCTTCTGTTGAGCGATAGGCAGGCCAGAGCTGAATGGATTCCGTGCCAAAATGTCCGGGATCAGCCGTCCAGCGGAAGTGATGGATGATCTTCCAGTGTTCCCGCTCGGTAGGAAGCTCCACGGCGACACCGGTGAGAACAAGCTCTTTGACATCGTATACGGTCTGTTTATGAAATCCCGGCTCCATCCATGTGGGGAGTGGATCTTCGATATATACCATTTCCTCATGCCCATCATTGAACGGATGCTCACGAACACACAGAGCCACTCTTGTTGCACCCTTGCAATCGAGAATATCTTCGTCGGTCATATCATCGAGAATAGCTTCCGGGAAGCCGAGGGTGATAAGGTGCTCCTTGATTTCAGCTACTTCCGTATTCTGCGAAGTTTCAAGCGGCTGCCAATCCATGTGATATGCGCCGCCGAAAATGTACGCCAGCGCAAGCCCGATAGCAAGGGATCCAACGATGATACCTGTCAGCACCACATCCGGCACACGGACAGGCGCGGCTTCGATCATATATCCCGCTTCGTCCATCTCACCCGCCAGCTTCCACAGACTGCGGATGGCAAGGATGTAGACGACAATCACAATCGCAGCGATGATAATACCGCTGTAATTGATGATACCAAGAAGACAGATGATATCAAACCATACCATCAGCCCAACCGCACCGCCGGCGTGTTCTTCCAGACCGGCTTTCCGCTGTACGGCTTTTATGCCTTGCCACAGGCAGACAAGCTGAATGAACTGCAGAATCAGATTGCCAATCGTCAGCCACCACGTCCAGCCCGATTCGTAGAACGCCTGCTGATAGATCGTGGCGTTCAGAATCAGCATCGGGAAATAGTAGACGCTGCGGATGAGTGTGATCGCATAGCAGGTTTTGAAGGGCGTGTTTTCCCGGTGCATGGTGCGGAATCCGAGGAGCATCAGAATAAATCCGATGGCGGGGAGTATGTAATTCAGACACCAGAAGTTCAGCGTCAGCGAGGAGAGTGCAAGCCCGATGAGTACACGGTGCATGGATTTTTTCCATGGGGTAACTTCCGCAATGATATCCTCAGGCGGCAGGTCAGCGAGGTCGTTTTCCAGCATGGAGTCAAAGTCTTTTTCGTCAAACTTCATCCTCGTCACCTCCCATCATCTTACGCAGTTTCTTTTTGATCCGGTACAGCTTTCCTTCCACAGAGCGAACCGTCATACCCATTTCGGCGGCAATCTTTTCGGTGGACTGGAGATAATAATACTTTCTGTAAAACAGATTCCTCTCTTTCTGTGAAAGCATATCCAGCGCCCGTTTCAACTCACGCTGTCGTTCTTCACGGAGAATGATTTCTTCCGGGGTAGGCTCGGGAGACTCGGGCTCATCCTCAAACCCATCTGCAGGATGCCGATTCTTCTTCCGAACCATGTTGAGTGCGGTGTTTCTTGTTATGGCCGTAACCCATGCCGTGAATGAGCCTTTATTTTCATCGTATGTATCAAAGTTTTCCCAGATCCGCATGGCAGCTTCCGAGAGACAGTCTTCCATATCGTGTCTGTCCCGCAGAATCGGCTTTATGATATACCGCAAAAGCGGTCCGTAATGCCGCAACAGTTCTTCCATGCCCTGCTCATCATGCGACCGAAGCAGTTCCAGGATTTCGGCTTCCCGCATATGCTCCCTCCTTTAACTGAAATGTGGTTCTACTCTATTATACACCGGATATGTGAATATCCCACGCATTT
>JAFUKI010000069.1 GCA_017467815.1 Clostridia bacterium | reverse complement strand
GTGGGCGCAGAAATACAGCGAACGCATCGACTGGACGAGGCTGTACGAGCAATGCGGAGCGGTGAAGATCAGAAGCTTTGCTATTGCCGTTCTCGGCATCGCCCGTCATGATCTGAAAATCGAATTTACACTTCCCGCCGATTGGGAAACATCGCAGGACTACAGCCGGCCGATGCTGTGCGACATTCTGAACGGCGGCATTTACGGCTCGGCGGACACAAACCGTCAGCACTCCGCTACCATGACGCTGAACGCGGTGAAGGCGGCACAGACAGAGACGAAGTATTCCGTATGGCAATCCGTTTTTCCGAAGCGAGAGGCCATGGTGGGCAAGTATCCGTATGTGAAAAAGCACCCGATCCTGCTTCCGGTCGCGTGGGCGCACAGACTGTTCTCCTATGCGAAGCGGAACAGCACCGGTGAAACCAAGGCGGTGGCAAGCATCGCCATCGGCAAGGAGCGGATCGAGCTTCTGCGATTCTACGACATCGTGGATTGATCGGAGGGATGTATGCCAGGTTCTGTTTTTCAATGGATTTATTGCATGGACATCCCTGATCTTGTGCTCCTTGCTGCTGCGGCAAGTGCCGTCTTTGCATGGGGCTACAGACGATATCATGAACAGCGGTGGTGCAGACCGGTCGTTGTTCTGCTTCTTGCTGTTTCTATGGCAGCCATTTTTGCCCTCACACTTGTCCGCGGCGGTGAACGAACTGCTTGGGAACCTTCATTGACTCCGTTTGCATCCTATGTGGAAGTATGGAACGGCGGAAACCCGGAACTTTTGCGCAGCAACTTCATGAACGTCCTTCTATTCTACCCTGCCGGACTGTTGACAGTGGTGCTGCTTCCGAAAAAATGGCATCCGGTTCTGTGGATATTGTCGGTTGTGATCGTGTTCGCGCTCATGAGTGCGGCAATCGAATATGCACAGTATGCTTTCGTTCTCGGTCAGCCGGAGGTGGATGATGTGATCCACAACACGCTTGGTGCGCTGATCGGCGGGGTGTGCGGAAGTTTGATTGGGGCATATAAGAAGCGCAATTTATAGGTTCACAAAATGTCAAGCATTGATGGTTGATTATCTTTGTAATCGACCACGTAACATAATCAACCATGTACCTCAAAACACGCCGAAAAGCTGAGAAAAACAGCGATCCGGCGTGTTTTTGTATAGGTGCCATTGTTGATTACGATGTCAGAAAAAATGTGTTTTTAAGTTTGTATCGGGTATCTTGAAAAACAACATTGTTGATTACGATAACTGCTGTAACCGTCTCTCTCACAGAAGTCCATACAGCCTTTTCAGCGTTTCTTCATCATCTATGGTATATCTCCCGGTCGAAGGGTTCTTTTTCGTCGGACTTCCGAAATGTTCTGCCAGTTCGATTGCTTTACGCTTCTGCTCCGTATCTGCGTGAGCATAAATCAATGTAGTCTGCAGATTTGCATGACCGAGCCACTGAGATACCAGCGTCAGATCCATACCTCCCTGATACAGGTGCATAGCACGGCTGTGTCGGAACAGATGCGGATGAACATTGTCAGGTATCTCCGGGCAGAGTCTCTGCGCTTCACGCCCATACCGCCGCATAAAAATCCGCACATTGTTGTCACTCATCTTATGGTGTTCCCCATCATGAATTGTATAGAAGATATATTCCTGCGAATACGCATCTTCGCCGGGATGGAATTTCTTCAGATACTTTTTGTAATGACTGACCGTTCGTGCAGAAAGCGGAACCTGTCTGTACTTTTTGCCTTTGCCGAACAAAAGCATAGTGGCAGGAGATTCTGTCTTTACATCACATATACGGGCATGAAGCATTTCATCCACTCTTGCACCGGTATCATACAGAAGAATCATAAAAAACATATCCCGCTGTCCCATATCTGTCTCAATATCCGGCTGGGCGATGATCGCACGTACAGCTTTTTCACTGAGATAATCAATCAGATTGTTATCCGGAACGGTGCGTACAGCAACCCCATCGGTGCTGAGGTAGTACTTTGTCAGGGCGGCGTCCGATTCCGCACAGTATTTCAGGAATGCTTTGATACAGGTAAGCCGCAGATTACTGGTTGAGTCTTTACATTTCTTTTCTTCACGCAGATAAACCATAAATTCCTGCAGCAAATCACGGGTGATTTTATCAAAAGAAACTTCAAACAAAGAGATTCCATGTTTTTGTTTGATGAATTCCAGCAGTTCGTCCAGTGCTTTCCGATAAGACCGCAGCGTATGTTCGCTGGCAGATTTGTAATTCGGCAGATACAGCGTAAAGTAATCGTGAATCAGATTGAATAACTGCTTGTCCACTATTCGTCCCATATATTGTCCTCCGGAATGATATTGTCCAGCTTCGACCAATCAATACTACAGGATTTCAAAAGGTTTTCAGGGAGGATATGAATGTAGTATGCCGTCTGCGATAAGCTTTTGTGACCCATATAGGTACGCAGATACGGAAGCATATTGTAAAGATTTTTCCCTTCATCAAGCCATCTGCACAGCGTTGCTGAAGCAAAACGATGACGAAGATCATATACACGAACCCGCGGCAGACGTTCTGCAGAAATCTCCGGATTGGCATTTCTGTAGCAGATTTTCAGGATATTTTC
>JAFUKI010000068.1 GCA_017467815.1 Clostridia bacterium | reverse complement strand
TTACTTACAATTTAGCTGAACTTAATTCCCGCTCGGTCACATACCCAACTTTGGAGAATTTTCCGTCAGGGAAATTCTCGTGAGTGGGACAGGTTACTTACAATTTAGCTGAACTTAATTCCCGCTCAGTTGTTGCAGCAGCTGAACAGAAGAATCAGAATGATCAGGATCCAGATCCATTCGCAGTTGTCAAAAAGATTACAGAAGCATCCCATAGTTTTATCCTTTCTTTCCATCGGCATTTGACGTCAACATTTTTCTATGACGCTGTACTTGTTTTTCAGGAAGCCTGCTTTGGCTTTCCTGATATCAGAATATGCACTTGTTTCAGAAAGGTTCGGGTTGGGATATAATTTTTACTGCAGATCCAGTCTGTCGCTGTTCAGAAAATCATTGGCAGCTGTAACGCTGTCCGTGGGGACTGTGACGCTGGCATCGCATTTCGTGCAGTAGACAAGCAGGTGGTCATTGGAGATCTCCACCTCATACTCCCCTTCACCGTCCGGGCATTTGCAGTGGATTGCACCTTCGTCTTCCAGTTCGTGTACCACATACATGACTACATCGAACACCTGCGGATCACTGAGTTCCCGGCGTTCTCCGCGGGATTGGGACAGAGTTGCAAAATCTGTGTCACCCAGCATCTCCAGCAGTTCTTCTTCCGCTTCACGAAGGGCTTCCTGCACTTTTTCCTGTTTTCCGATGAAACACATATCCAGCCCGGAGTAGGCGCAAGGAAGGGTGAACAGGTCCTTTTCAAAGAAGATCTGGGAAGAAACCATGTAACTGTGAGGGGACGGACAGGTGAAACACGGTACCGTCAGACGGATCTTTTTGTCTTTTGTATAAATAATATCCATTTCGGATTTACCGCAGGCACATTTCAGTCTGAGCATATCCGCAGTCAGTGCGAAAATGCCGACCATGCTCATTACCGCAACACCACATTCGGGACAGCGATAAGCAACGGTTGTTTCTTTTTTATTGAGAATCATATACTCTCCTTACAGGCAAAATCAGTATTTATTTTATTATACACGTACAAACAGCAAAAGTCAACGGAAAGATTGATTTTCGGTTGTTTTTCTCCGTTTTTCGTACTTGACGGAAGTGTGATTTTGTATTATACTATTATAGATATCATCTGTAATATATTATTTTGAATCTGAATTGTCGGGAGGGATATTATGCGGTACAACAGTGACGATGCGCTGGTGGAAATCACTGCGGATGAGCTTTCTGCTTATCTGTATTCCTGTGAAAATCCATATCTGCTGTCTGCCTCTCTCGGTTTTGTTCCTGCTGATGATGCGGGAGCCGACAATTCCTATGGATATATTACGGAAAAACCGCTCCGGCTGACAGTATCTGAGGATAATTTGCAGGTGGAGATTACAGGAACTGCTGATAGTATTACCTTTGAACAAAACTACCATACGGTTGAAGTTTGTCATTCCGTGCGATCTTTCAGCCAATCGCAGGTGCCTCTTGCCACTCCGGATGTTTTCGGGAAAGCGGTCTGTCTGGGGCACATTCTCTGCAAAACGGAAAACTATACAAGGGTAGGCTTAAAAATTTCCTTTGTACGTCGATCCGATTCGGTGAAAAAATGTTATTTTGCTGTATTCACCGCAGAATATCTGCAGAAGGTATTTTCGGCACTTATGCAGCGCGCTATGCCATTTATTGGATTGGAAGTAGAAAGATGTACTTTCCGTTTGGAAGAACTGCGTATTCTGCCGTTCCCTTACGGTTCCATCCGTGAAGGACAGTCGGATTTTATTACGGAGGCATACCGGACCATCAAAAGCGGCGGCAGACTATTTGTTTCTGCCCCTACCGGGATCGGTAAGACCATATCTTCCCTTTATCCTGCTCTGCGCGCTGTAGGTGCCGGTCTGGCTGATAAGGTATTCTATCTGACAGCCAAGAATATCACCGGAAAAGCAGCTGTGGATGCGGCGAAAAAGCTGAGCAAACACGCCCCGCATATGCGTACCATTCTGTTTCTGGCTAAGGAATCCATGTGCAACAACCCCAAAGCAGATGATGAATCTTTCGGTATTGCAAAATGTCCTTTTTGTGTGGGACGGAACAATATTGGCTCCGGTACGGAATTCAGATCCTATCGGCAGCGGCAGCTTGAAGCGGTTCTGGCGGTTCTGCAGACAGGAATGATTTATACGCCGGATCTGTTCAAGAAAATCGGTGCGGAATACAGCGTTTGTCCCCATGAATTGGCTTTGGATGTAAGTGAATACTGTGATCTGCTGATTTGTGATTACAACTATGTGTTTGATGACAGAATCCGGCTGCACAGATATTTCAAGGATATTTCGCGAAATGAAAGGTATGTGTTCTGTGTGGACGAAGCGCATAACCTGCCGGACAGAACGCGGTCGATGTATTCGGCTTCCCTGTCTTCTTCCCGGGTTGCTCTGCTTCGGGAACGGCAGAAGGAGCTTTTTGATACGGATACTCCTTTTTCGGATGCGCTTTTTGCTGTGGAAGATTGTCTGGCTGACATTCTCGCCCTCTGTGATGCGGAAAGTCATATGTATTCGCAGAACGGTCAGGAGTTCCGAGTGGGATATTACAAAGATTCTGCTGTGCCGGAAGAACTGATAAAAGCTATGTCCTCGGTTCTCGCGATTATCAACCGGCATATCCGATCAGACAGTGATTCTGCGGCTGAACTTTCCCCTTTTCGGGATCTTTTTGCTGAATTTCTGTCGGCTGCTTCCTATGCGGACAAGCATTTCTGCTTCTTCTGTACGTCGGAAAATGGCGCTTTGACGCTGCAGGTTCTCTGTCTGGATCCAGCCGGTATTATTGATACGATGCTTCGTGCCGCAAAGGCGTCCATTCTGTTTTCTGCAACACTTTCACCGGGTGAATATTATCAGAATGTCACCGGTTCTCCCGACAGTGTGTATCTGGATCTTCCCTCTCCTTATGACCCGGACAATCTTTGTCTGATGGCTTTTGACGGAATCAGTACCAGATTCAACGATCGCAAGGACACACGCGAAGATGCAGCTGAAATTATTGCCCAGGCTGTCAGTGAGAAAGAGGGTAAATATATTGCGTATTTCCCTTCCTATGAGTATATGCGTATTGTCTGCCGCAAGTTCCGTGAGCTTCTGCCGGATATTCCGGTGATCATGCAGAAAAAAGGGATGTCCTACAGGGAGCGGGAGCAGTTTATCCGTATTTTCTCCGGCAGTAAGTATCCCCATGTGGTGGGATTCTGCGTGCTTGGCGGTATGTTTTCTGAGGGGATTGATCTGCAGGGCGATTCCCTGATTGGAGTGATTATTGTAGGAACAGGCTTGCCTGGTCTTTCTGCCGAATTGAATCTTGTGGCGGAGTATTACGAGAATACCATGGAAAAAGGACGGGAATTTGCGTATGTCTATCCCGGAATGAACAAGGTTCTGCAGGCAGCCGGTCGGGTTATTCGTTCTGAGACGGACAAAGGGATGGTCCTGCTGATTGATGACCGGTACAGCACGCCGGAAATGAAGCTGTTGTTCCCGCCTCATTGGGAACATATCCGATTTACAAAAGATCCCATGGCGGTTGAGAAGATTCTGGAACAGTTCTGGAACAAATAAAGGTGTGAGAGTCGGAAACTTTCACACCTTTTTGCTTTATCTTTTAGATCTCAATCAGTTCCTTGGGACAGTCAGTCAGATTCTGCTTACCGTTTTCACTCAGGTAGACCATATCTTCGATTCTGCAGCCGTATTTGCCTTCGATGTAGATACCGGGTTCGATGGTGATCAGTTCCCCAACCTGCAGTACGGCATCACCGGCGCCGGAACTTACGCGGGGATCTTCATGGATGAGAAGTCCCACACCATGACCCAGACCGTGACCGAAACAGCCTTCATAGCCTGCGGAATGGATGATATCTCTTGCCACTTTGTCTACGTCCTTATTCGGTTTGCCTGCTTCAACGTATTCCAGTGCGGCAAGCTGGGCTTTCAGGACGGTGTCGTATACTTTCTTCATATCCGCATCCGCTTTACCGATACAGATGGTACGGGTCATATCGGAGTGATAGCCGTTTATCATTGCGCCGTAGTCCATGGTGAGAAATCCCTTTTCCAGCTTCACCGGACGCGGTACACCGTGGGGGCGGGAGGACTGGGCGCCGGATACTGCGATGGTATCAAAAGAGGGCTTTTCACTGCCGTTTTTCTTCATGTAATATTCCAGTTCTGCCACAACATCGGTTTCTGTCATATCGTAGTGGATCATGGTAAGAAGATGCCGGAATGCGCCTTCCGCAATTCTCTGGGCTTTTACCACTGCTTCGATTTCTTCCGGTGTTTTGGATGCTCTGATGGAGGAGAACATATTGCCGGTGGGTACAAAGTCACAGCCGGTCAGCTGTTGTTTCAGGGAATACAGTTCGTAACAGGTCAGCGCCTGATCTTCATAACCGATGGTTTTCAGATTGTATTCGTTTACGATTTCGGAAAGACCCGGTTTTCTGGGTTCGCATACGGTACAGCAGGAGAAGGCTTCCAGTTTTGCGGCTTCGAAATAACGGAAGTCGGCAAACAGCCAGGATTTATCCTTGGTAATCAGCATATAGCCGTCCGGATTGTCGAAATGAGACATATACAGATAATTCTCCGGTGCGTTTACATATACGGCATCCAGTCCTTTTTCAGCCATTGCGTCTCTCAGGCGTTTATAGCGTATTTCCATGATGTTCATAAGGTATTTCCTCTCTTTTCTTCACGTATTTTATATTTTCTCATATATGGTTTCTCAATCAGACGTTTGGTTCTGTTGAAGGTGTCCGTGCGGTCCTTGATGGGCGGAACGATGACGGTATACAGTCCTCCGCGTTTCCCGCAGGCGGCATCGGTCAGCAGCTGATCGCCCAGAAAAACCGTTTCCGACGGGTCTGCTCCCAGTTCGGCGAGTACCTTTTTCAGCATTTCTGTTCCCGGCTTTCCGGCATCGGCATAGGCGACATACCCCAGTTTTTCGTTGAATTTTTCAATACGGGGCGGTTTGTTGTTGGACAGGAATGCAACACGGATACCGGCGTTTTCCATGTCCTTCAGCCATGTCAGAACGGCTGGGGTCGGTTCGGGATCATCATATGTGACAAGAGTATTGTCGATATCGGATATGATATACTTTTTTTCCAGTTTTTGCATATATTCCGGCGTCAGATGATAAAAATGACTCAGTACAAGATCCGGAATCAGATAGGCTTCAAACAGCATTTTTGCACCTCTTGGGGTTCTTCATATAACCATATATCTATGATACCACATTTTAGCAAAAAAATAAAGTATATTTCCGAATTTCTCTCCGAAAGTATGAAAAACAGACCCGTGTTTACCACAGGTCTGTTCGTTTGCAGGGATTTATTCGGCTGTGTTTTCTTCTTCGTCTGCTTTGTTTTCTTCGCAGCAGCACTTTTCTTCGGTTTCTTCACAGCAGCAGCATTCGCCTTCGGTGTCCTCGCAGCAGCATTCAGCTTCAGCTTCTTCGCAGCAGCAGGGTTCTTCGGGTTCTGCTTTTACGGGAACTTTGGTACCGCAGATGGGGCAGAAATTGCAGCTGTTGCTGATCTCATTGCTGCAGTTTTCGCAGACAACTACTTTTTTCAGTACAGCGATCTCTTTCTTCAGGGCAGCGATTTTTGCCTTGCTCTTGTCGATCTGCATGATGTATGTAGCGATCTGTTCAGCATTGTCTACACCATCACGTTCTGCTTCGTAAAACAGACGGCCGATTTCCTTGTAGCCTTCTGCCATCTTGCTTTCCTCACCTTTGACAGCCATGGTTGCTTTTGCGATCGCAGTCAGCTCACCGGTCTTCTTTTTGGTGGCGTCCGCTGCGGTTTTTGCGTTTCTTTTCAGATCATCAAAAAATGCCATGTTCATTATTCCTTTCTATTCTCTTTTTTCAATCAGCCGCGCTTCTGAGCTGCGAGCCATTCGATCATATCGGTCTCTTCATAAGCAGGTACCCAGCTTGCATGACCAACTTTATCATATGCGGTAAGAACGACTTTTGCGCCGTGTTTTCTTGCGGTCATTACCATTTCCATGGAATTGTTGAAAGGTACCAGTTCGTCGTCAAGACCGTGGTAGGCACGGATTTTCATGCCTTTCAGTGCGTCCGTTCTCCAGGACAGACCGCCGCCGCACACAGGAGCACCGCAGCTGAATGCTTCCGGGAAGGTCATCAGCATATCCCATGTACCGAAACCGCCCATGGACAGACCGGTGATGGACACACGATCTTCATCGCCGTTCAGCATGGCAACCACTTCCTTGATCCACTTCATCAGGGGATATACCAGGTGGTTCCATACCATATTTACAGGGCACTGGGGGGATACGGTGATCACGCGCAGTCCCTTATAATCGGGATCTGCAGAGAAAAGCTTCGGCACGCCGTTCACCTTTACGATTTCAACCTGTTCGGGGCTTCCGTCACCACGTTCACCTGCACCATGGAGGAAAACGATTACCGGCAGTTTTTCCTTCGCCGGATCAAAACCGGTGGGGGTGGTGATGATGGCACCGAGCTTGCCGCAGACTTCTGCTTCGGACTGATAATAAAATACTCTTTCCATATTTTTCTCCCTTATGTTCATAATCTCTTACTGACTTGACGGTCAGATGTATTTTTATTTTCATCGTTTATATTATACATTATTTTTCGCGGACTGTCAAATCGGATTTCCGTCTCTTTATGAATATTTTGCCGATATACTATAAATATTTTTGTTTCATTCTGTAAATACTTTACACAGTGGATTTCAATATGCAGATATGTAAGGAGTTTTGGTGTGAATACCGATCAGAAGATGTACAAGAAATATGCAGAAGGAAGGGCAAAAAAATCCCCTCTGCTGAAGGATTGTTTATGGGCGTTTTTCTCCGGTGGCTTTATCTGTGTTTTTGCGCAATGGATTAAAAATATGCTTCTTTCCGCCGGAATGGAAGACAAGAATGCCGGGACTGTGGTTTCTGTTATACTGATTGGGATCGCGGCACTGCTTACAGCTTTCGGGATATTTGATAAGATCGCCAAACACACGGGTGCCGGGACACTTGTTCCTATTACCGGATTTTCAAATGGGATATCCTCCAGTGCCATCGATGCACGTTCGGAGGGGTTTGTACTGGGGGTGGGTGCAAAAATGTTTCAGATTGCAGGTCCGGTTATTGTTTACGGGCTGACGACCGGGGTTCTGTACGGTATTATATATTGGATCTTGAAAATGTTCGGATAAATAAAAGGCACTTGTTTTGAGACTTAGACAAGTGCCTTTCTTCGTTTTATTCCTTTTTATGGGAGTACAGCTTGGCAAGGCCGCCCTCGGAGGTCTCGCGGTACAGGTGGGAGAGGTCCTTGCCGGTCTGGTACATGGTCTCGACCACTACGTCGAAGGAGATCTTCCGACTGGCATAGAGAAAATTGGCAAGGCTCAAAGCGTTGATCGCCCGCATAGCCCCTACCGCATTGCGTTCGATACAGGGAATCTGTACAAAGCCGCATACAGGGTCACAGGTAAGTCCGAGATGGTGTTCCATTGCCACTTCCGCCGCATATTCGATCTGGTCTATACCCATTTCAAACAGCTCACAGAGAGCCGCAGATGCCATACTGCAGGCTGCACCGATCTCTGCCTGACATCCGCATTCTGCGCCGCTGATGGATGCATTGGTACTGACAATATTTCCGATGAGACCGGCAACTGCAAGAGCCCGCACTATATCGTCATCGGAAAATTTATTCTTTTCCTGCATATATTTCAGAACAGCCGGCACGACACCGCAGGAGCCGCAGGTGGGCGCTGTGACGATGATACCGCAGTCGGCATTCTGTTCGCTTACTGCAAAGGCATAGGCGCATACGAGACGGTTTTCTTTGGTCTGAGGGCTTTCGTCAATGTGCTTCTGGTTGTATAAAAACTGTGCTTTGCGTTCTACGTCCAATCCGCCGGGGAGAATTCCGGTTTTGCTAAGTCCTTCAAAAATAGCATTCTGCATGGTCTTCCAGACATTCAGCAAAAAAGACCGAATATCATCTCCCTCGTGTACAAATACATATTCCGACAGTCGGATATTTTTGGATTTACAGTATGCGGCGATTTCGCTGAAATTCTTATGCTCGTAAATTTCAGGTGGTCGAAGCACTTTATCTCCTTCGGCACGTATTTCCCCGCCGCCGATGCTGTAATACCGTTTTCTGCCCAGTTCCGCGTTGTTTTTATATGCGATGAAATCGATGGTATTGGGGTGTTTGAACACCTGCGCGTCGTCTGAAAATACAATATTGGTCTCGACTGTTTTCAGTGTTTCGGTTATTGCACGGTCTGTGCCGTGACCTTTACCTGTTTTGGCAAGAGAGCCGTACAGATACACTTCGATATTGTCGGCTTCAGAATACAGTTTCTGAAAGTGGGCTGCTGCAAAGGACGGCCCCATCGTATGTGAGCTGGAAGGCCCGCAGCCGATTTTATATATGTTTTTTATAGATTTCATGTTTTTCCCTTTCAGCATTTTTTTCATTATAGCATAAATTAAAGGAATTGTAAATGCTTTTCGTAGTTTCCGCAGTTTTCCGTTTTGTTTATTTCGTATGGTCTTGTTTGTTCGTGAACGGGAGATTTTCTGTATTCTCTGAGTCTGATCCCAAAGTTATTATGGGTATCGTATTCCGAAATATCCATTGGCAAAGGTGTACTATACAACAGGAAAGAATTTATTAATTCAAAATATGAAGCATCCATACTGCCGTATAGGAATCTTACCGATGTACGGCGAATGGATGCAACCGGTGATCTCAAACCCTTGATGACGTCAGAACACTTCATATGACTTTCAGAGATACGGAAAATCTGAAAATCTATACTGCTATGTTGCCGAACTATCCTGCAGATACCTAATTTTCAGGATATCTTATTCCCAACAGTATGGTCATTCTTTTTGTTCTTTTTTCCGGATACAATAAAGATATCCATGAGAAGTGAACATACTGTCAGAGCAACTGCAGCACAAACCGTGGATTCTGTGTCTCCGGTAATCAGCCACGATGCGGTAATGATACCGGAATCAATGATCAGAAATGCGATGCCTGTCCGCAATTTTTTATACCGATAGGTGATCAGGCTGACCACAACATCGGTTCCGCCGGTTGTTGCGCCATTCCGGAATACGATGCCCAACCCGGCAGCCTGCAGTATACCGCCTGCCACAGCCGAAAGAAACGGGTCGTGGATGGCAAGTGGGAAGTGCATATTATGGATCATGGCGATCATTACCGAGGAAATGACTGTAGCGTAGATCGTTCCGGCGGCGAATCCTTTGCCAAGTTTCCATGTGCCCAGGATCAAGAGCGGGAAATTGATGAGGAAGATCAGTATTCCGGTGTTGATCGGGATCAGATTGGTGAGCAGAATGGCGAGTCCGCTTGCTCCGCCAGCCGCCAATGCGTGGGGTTCAAGACAAAGGGCGACGGCTATGGCGTACAGCAGGCAGGAAGCGGTTATGGTTATATATCGTTTCAAATTATTTCTCCGGAATTGTTGTTTGGGCTTAGTATTTACGGTTTTGGGGTGTACTATTGGCTGATCCTTGTTTTTTTAAGTAGTTTTTGTCATATCAATTCTAAGAAAGGTCCCCGATGATCTGGGTAAAAACAGATTATCGTGGAATGTATCTTCGTTTACATCTCTTATAGATGAATTTTTATGATCCCAAAATATACTTCTGAGGAACCGCGATTGCAATATTGTCGCCGGTTTCGGTCACCGCATACACCATGGCTGTCCAGTTTTCCGCCTCGGTATCCGCTGTGTAGTACGGTATATTATTGCTGTATTTGGGAATACCGGTTATTCTGCAGCTTTCAAAGGATACTTCCGCTGTATACGCATCGGCTGTGTTCCACATATCAAAATATTCGTTCAGGATGTAAATCTTTGCCTGTTCTTCCCAGCCTTCGGTGAATAGATCATTGACCCGTAATTCTTCTCCGGTTTGGCTATTGAAGTAATAGTGGAAATGATAAGGATTATTATGTCCTTCTATCACAGTAATCTGAATATCACTTGCCTCTCCTGCCTTTATCGGAAACGCCGTATTGGCTCCGGAAAACTCTATGTAGCGCTCCCCGCATATATTCACATCAAAATCCGGCCACGGTCCAACGGAAACACTCTCAAATGCTGCATCTATTTCCCGAACATCTGCCAGAAGCTTTTCTTCTGTGAAATGATTCTCATACAGATTATCGATAAATCCGTTTATCCGATCACATACTTCTGCGGTAACCGGTGCTTTTTTCTTATCCAGATACCAGATGGTTATTTCATTTCTGGTTTCGCCATATCCGATCATACCGGGATAGTACAGACGGATATTTTTATATACCGTCTCCTCTTCACTCAAATACCCTATCATATCACGAGGAATGCTTGTGACCATGTATTCCGCAAGGTCGGAAACAGAAAGCTGTACACCGTCCGCAAAACAGGTATTGGGCTTAAAAATAATACTGTCAGCCGTAAAAGTGAAATCCCCTTCATACAATCCTGTGAAATCACGAAGCATCTCGTGGTATCCCCAATTGTCATACGGTTTCTCCGCTTCGGCTGCGAGGCAGTTGTTCAGTAAGGGAACGAAATCTACACCTTCGAAAAACAGGTCGGACAGTTCCAAGCGTTCTCCGGTATAAATATCAAATACGGCAGTACGCACATCATAATAATAGTCGGGGGAATCGCCTACTCCTAAATTATATCTTAAACCCACAATAACCGAAAGGTAGCCATTGAACAGATTTTTGCGGGTTACAATATCAGGGTCAAAACCGTATGGAGCACGGGCTTCGACAAAAGCTTTCATCCTTGCTTTGTCAACCAGGGAAAGTTCGTTGGTTGCTTCTGTGATGAATACTTCAATTTTTTCATTGAGTCCTTCCATTTTGAAGGATTCCGGTATACCGGCGTTGAAATAGTAATCCGCCATGGTTTCGGGTTTGGCAATACCTGATGTTGCTTCCACGGTATACAGGACTTTTCCGGTTGTTTCGTTGAGGGTAAGCCCTTCTACTTTCCGGTACGGAATATATCCGGCATCTGCGATCACCTGCTGTCCTTCATCGGATTGCATCCATTTCACCAGTGTACGTACGTTGGAATCCTCATGTTCATCGGCTGAGAAAACCGCGTAGTTATAGCCAAGCAGCGGATAGGTGCCATCGGCAAGGGTTTCATGAGAGGGTTCCACTCCGTTCACCTTTATGTATTTGATCTGTGAGATATTCTCGTACATCCCGTCAGAATATGCGTAGACGGAATATCCGATGGCGTTGACTCCGTTATCGTAGGCGGCAATCACGTTCAGGATACCACTCATGGAAGCCGGGGTTTCGTTGGTGATGGGCTGCATCAGCGGTGTGTCGCCCATGAAGGAAATCATGTAGTTCTGGCTTCCGGAATCGCTGTTACGCTGGTAAGCAAGGATCTCGGCATCGTTTCCGCCAACTTCGCTCCAGTTGGTGATCTCTCCCGAGTAGATTCCTTTGATCTGGTCGATGGTTAAGGTATCCACAGGGTTGTCCTTATTGACTACAAACACGAATCCCTCTCCCGCTACCGGTTCTGCTTCGTGTTGGAAACCGGCTTCGTTCATTTTTTCAAGCTGTTCTGCGGAAAGGGGTGTGGTAAAAATCAGCTCACAGCTGCCTTGCAGAAGATTCCAGAAAGCCTGGTATGTTTTTGTATGTTTGATGATCGGATCGCCCCCGTACAGCGCAGTTTTCACGGCTTTTTCCAAGTTTGTTGTGGAGGTGGAACCGTCCGTGGCGGGATAAACGAAATCTTCCGGGAAAGTTATCTTTTGCATAGGCTGGGTGGATTCTGCGGTAGTTTCTGCAGGAGATGTTTCTATAGGTTCTTCTATGGCTTCTTCTGATGTTGTTTCTTCGAGAAATGTTTCTATAGATTCTGTTTCGGTTTGTTGGATCTTTTCCGATTTGGAGATGCAGGATGTACACAGGAATGTGATTAGCATGAGTGTAATAAGTATACGGTGTTTCATTT
>JAFUKI010000067.1 GCA_017467815.1 Clostridia bacterium | reverse complement strand
GCAGGGGGAGAGGAGAGACTTTTTTGCAAAAAGTTTCTCCTCTCCCCCTGCAAAAAAACAAAAACCACCAACCACCCCACAAACAAAAAAACCGTGTCAGTTTACAACACGGTTTTTTATGTTATGCTTCTTCTTTACCGGCGATAACCAGCTTACCATCGTAGTAACCGCAGTTGCGGCAAACGCGATGTGCCAGGTTGTATTCTCCGCAGTGAGAGCACTTTACCATTCCGGGCATATCGAGCTTCCAAACGTTGGAACGTCTCTTGTCTCTTCTTGCCTTAGATGTTTTTCTCTTCGGTACAGCCATGATTACACCTCCCTCGGTTCAATAGGTCGAATGTTTACAGTATATTATAACATACCTATTCCGATTTATCAAGTAGTTTTTGCAATTTTGCGAGTCTTGGATCAATTTCTTTTTTTGCTCGTTCCGCTTCTTTTGCCGCGCAGCCGCAATCTCCTTCGGAAAGTTTACGTCCGCAGTGGGGGCAAAGACCGGGGCAGTCGGGGGAACAGAGCTGGTACATAGGCAGTTCCAGCACGATCTGCTCAATGATATCCCCATCGGGATACAAGTGCGAGTCATGCACGTACAGCACGTCATCCAGCACGCCGTCCCATTCGTCGTCATCCGTATTATCCACAACTGCCGGCGCGCCCGTACGCACGGTACGGAACAGGGAGAAGGATAGTTTTTCATGGATATCGTCCAGACAACGGGAACAGGGTGCGGTATACTCTGCGTCCACCTCAGCCGTGAAGGTCATGTATCCGCCCTTGGACACAACCTCACCGCTAACAGTGATTCCGTCCTCCGGTATGCTTACATCCTCCGGCAAAAGGGGCGCTTCTTCGATGACACAGGCTGTGTCCGGCGAAAACTTATACGTAAATTCCATACGGTCCAGCCGACCGTTTATAACCTGCGTAATATCCAGCTTCATACAGACACCTCCCATTTTTCTTCCGCTTCAACCCACAAAACAGCGAAGTTTCACAAATTATATTATATCTCATTTTATATGTTTTGTCAAGGTATTTGGCGAAGTTTTTTCAACGGACGGAAAAACAGACCGGTCATTCACCACTGAACGGTTTCGGCAAACATTCTGCCCAGGCGGATAACGCTGTCTGCATCATAATGGGCAGTATCCGGGTCCCCTTCCGGTTCATGGGCGGTGGTCAGTCCCGCGCCGATAGTGTCAATATATACGCAGTTTTCATGGGATGCGGCGTATTCCGCTTTGACGGCATTCAGTTCCCGGTGGAACGCCCAGCGCTGGCTTACCGCACCGTCTGCGAATAGGCAGCGTTCCATGTATCCGCCGAAGGTTTCCGTGAAGTCGTGCAGCATACAATCGTACAGATTGCCGTACTGGGATACATATTCCCTGTCTTCCGCATCCGCTTCTCCCTGCATCCAGCAGAATCCTCTGATTTTCGGCGTATAACCGGCATTTTCCAGCATTTCGATGCTTTCCCGGGTGATCTTTACCAGTTCGTTGTAGCACCAGCCCGCGCGGATTTCTTCCCCATGAGAATGTGCGTCAAGAATATCCGGCTTCTGATCGGCAAAAGCATCCTTGTCATAAGGAGCGCCGCCGGAAGGAGAACGGAAATCCCGGTGCAGTGACATACAGCCGCAGGCACATTTGACAATGAAAATTTCCTCGCCCGGATAATATTCTGTAAATGCTTCCGCCATACCCACTTCCGGACCGAAGGTTGTTACAGCGGCAACGGCATTTCCGGTTCTTACAGGCGTGAATTCATCGCTGCGGTTGTTGTGGGAGTAATAGTGGATCCGCACATTTTCGTATCCGCTGTTATATTTTTCCACCTTCTCCGGCGGAAAATGTTTGGACAGGTAGTGGGTATAGCCCACACCCACCGCATTGGATTGTCCTGCAAGGATCACAATATTCGCAGTTTTCATGTATATCCCATCCTTTCTGTACTGCATGGTTCGGTGTAAAGCAATTATAACTGCGCCGGAAGCCATTGTCAATGGGTTTCGGGGAAAAAACGAGGATGCCGGTGAGAAATTTGTATGTATCCGATAAAAATACCGCAATTATGTTGAAATTTTGACACAATTATGTTATAATGATGAAAATATACATATGAAATAATATATAAGAGAAGGAAAGATAGTATGGATACCGAACAGATCACCAAAGCGGAAAACGAAATTCCTGAAAGTGTACCCCAGACTCAAGCGGCTCCCGCACCTCAGACTGAGGAACCCAAAAAGAAGAAAAAACGGGAAAAAGAATGCCGCCGCGTGAAATCCGTATCTCCCATGTCAGCAATCATCCCCTTTATCATGCCCAACCGTACAGGTGCGATGAATCTCATTCACGACACCGCCGACATCGAGAAGCTGGAAAAGTATATGAAGGAAAAGCAGCTCTCCGGCATGACCAACATCAGTATGATGCACATTATGATCGCGGCATATATCCGTCTGGTTTCCCAGCGTCCGGCTCTGAACCGTTTTATCCGCGGACAGCGCATCTGGACCCGCCGCCACGTGGAAGTTTCCCTGACCATCAAGAAAGAAATGCGCCTGGACGCACCGGATACCTGTGTGAAGATCTCCCTTCTGCCGGATGCGACTCTGGAAGACGTATACAACGCTCTGAACGAGCAGATCGTAGGCTACCGCGACAACCCCGGCGGAAACTTTGACGATACCGCCCGCTGGCTGGCAAAGATCCCGTCCCTGATTCTGAAGTTTGTAGTAGGCCTTCTGCGGTTCATGGATTACTTCAACCTGATCCCGAAATTCCTGCAGAAAGTCAGCCCCTTCCACTGTTCCTACTTCATCACCTCCATGGGTTCTCTGGGCATCCCCCCGATCTACCACCACCTGTACGATTTCGGTACCTGCCCGGTATTCTTCGCTTTCGGTGCAAAACGCCGTGCCTATGAAGCGGACGCCCAGGGTGTTATAAAGAAAAAGCACTATATGGATTACACCTTCGTAACCGATGAACGGATCTGCGACGGTTACTATTACGCCTCCGCCCTCAAGCTCCTCCACAACATCTTCCGCAACCCCTGGCAGCTCGACGAGCGCCCCGAAGTTGTTCCGGATGTTGAGTGAGTGAATATTGGTTTTTATGCAGGGGAGGGAGAAACACTTTTTGCGAAAAAGTATTTCTCCCTCCCGAAGTTTGTACAGAAACGATCCTCCCGCCTTCTTCTTTTCAAAAAACAAATGTATATTTTGACAGACTGATATCAGGGTATATGTATGTTGTTTTTTCTCCCGCCGCGGCAAAAAACACATAACTCCCAAAAAATCGCACAGACTAAACTCGGAAGCATCCAGAAAGGTATACGCATTGGCTAATAAGAATAAAACAGAAAAAGTCCTCGAAGAAAATACCGGATCCCGTATTCGTACCAAAAAATCCTACTTCATGGACGGCGGACAGGGCAGAACACCGGCACCCACCATTCCCGGTGTTGTTCCCATGAGCAAACAGAAATCCGTCCCACAGGAATCCACCAAAAAATCCGAATCCAAATCCAAACCCAAAACGGAAAAACAGGGAACGCCCAAAAAGAAAAACGATAAAAAAACCGCCGTTCCCGCAGCGGAAGCAAAAGTAAAAAAGGATCCTGCACAGGTACAGGAAAAAACCAAATCCAAAAAAGAACCTGCACAAGCACAGGAAAAATCCAAACCCAAGAAAGAACCTGCACAGACACAGAAGAAACCCAAAAAACAGCAGAAACAACAGAAAAAATCCGCCCAAAAAACGCAGACACCGCCCCCGGAAATGAAGCCTGCACAGGCGGCGGAACAGGAAAATACCATGCAGAGAAAAAAACAGAAATCCGGCAGAAAATCCGCGGAAAACCGCCAGCACGTCAAACAGACCCGCCGCAGTCAGCATAAATCCGTCCGTGAGGATGTACTGCTGGAGTGCCGGTTCAGCTACAGCGGCCACGGCTACGGATTCGCAGAACAGCCTGACGCCGATACGGAAGATATCTTCATCGCTCCCCGTGCCACCATGGACGCCATGACGGGGGATACGGTGCAGGTACGCATCACCGCAGACGGCAGACGGGACGGACAGAGCGCGGAAGGGGAAGTTGTTGCCATTCTGGAACACAATGTCCCCGCCATCATCGGCACCCTTCTCCAGTCTCCCGACGGCGTGTATTATGTGATGCCCAACAATGAAAAACTGCGCACACCGGTGTATGTGCCCTATAAAGATGTGGAAAATCTGGACATCGGCAGCAATACCAAGGTGGAAGTGATCCCTGAGGGAATGCCGTATTTTGTCCGCAGTAAAAATATTGCGGTGCAGCGCAGATCCCCTGCAAAACGGGATAAGAAAAACCACCGCAGGGAGAACACGGAAGATTCCCCCTTCTTTGAGCTGTCCGGACGGATATCCGCCGTATTCGGGGATGCCGGTTCCAGAGAAGCCAATTATGCCGCCATACTCCACGAAAGCGGCATCCGTACGGATTTCCCGCCCTATGTGATCAAAGCGGCTGAAAACGCCTCTGCGGAGGTTCTGACAAGTGCCGGCAGACAGGATATCCGTGACAGAATCATTTTCACCATCGACGGTGCCGGGGCAAAGGATCTGGACGACGCCATCTCTCTGGAGAAGACCGACGACGGATATATCCTCGGTGTTCATATTGCCGATGTATCCCACTATGCTCCCTTCGGTTCCTGTATTGAAAACGAAGCCAGACTCCGGGGCACCAGTGTGTATTTTACGGACAAAGTGGTACCCATGCTGCCGAAAGCTCTGTCCAACCACGCCTGCTCCCTGAATGCCGATTCGGACAAATATGCTCTGTCCTGCGAGATCACCCTGGACAAAGCCGGAAACCGCACCCATGCCGTGGTGTACAAATCCCGGCTGAAAAGCGCGGTCCGCGGTGTATACGAGGAAGTCAACGACCTCTTTGCACAGGGGGAAACCAGCGAATTTTATGAAAAATACCGCCATGTACTGCCTGTACTGGAGGATATGAAGGAATTGTACCACATCCTTGCCGCCCGCAGTGAGGAACGTGGGGTGATGGAACTGGAATCCCCCGAACCGGAAATTCTTCTGGACGAAACCGGATTCCCCGTTTCCATCCTGCCCCGAATCAGAGGGGATGCGGAAAAGATGATCGAGCAGTTCATGCTTCAGGCGAATATGGCGGTGGCGGAGCTGCTGCAGTCCCTGAATCTGCCCTGTCTGTACCGCATCCACGACGAGCCGAGTCCGGAGAAGATCAAGACCTTCGCCGTGTTTGCCCATAATCTGGGGTTATCCACCTATGATCTGGCGGATTACGGTGCTTCCGACAAGGACAAGCAGGCACTTCCGGAGAAGCTGGCATCCGTTCTGGCGCAGGCAAAGGACAAAGGCATCGGTGAGATCGTATCGTCCGTACTGCTGCGGAGCATGATGAAGGCGAAATACGTATCCGTCTGCAGTCCCCACTTCGGTCTGGGCGTGCCGGTATACTGTCACTTCACCTCTCCCATCCGCCGGTATCCCGATCTGTTCGTACACAATGTTCTTTCCGCCGTACTGCCCTACGCGCCGGAAGAACGGCTTACAGCAGGCACCGTTCTGCCCCCCGAATCCTTCCCGAAGCAGCTTGCCGCGGAATGTGCCCCCTGCGGTATTTCCTCCACGGAAACGGAGATCAACGCCCAGAACGCGGAATGGAAGATCGAAGACCTGTATATGGCTTTATATATGTCCGCCCACATCGGAGAAGTATTCGGCGTAACGGTGGATTCCGTGATCAAGCAGGGCATATTCGTCCGCTGTGACAATCTGGCAGAAGGAATGCTCCCCGCTTCCATGATCCCCGACGCCCGCATCAACGTCTCCGCCGCCAATTTCCAATGGCGCGGCAAAACCTACACCCTCGGCTCAAAAATGCAGCTGACCCTAACCGAATCCGACCCCTCCTCCGGCAAAATCACATTCGCCCCGGTGGAGTGAGGTTTTGGGGATTTTGTTTTTTTTTGCAGGGGGAGGAAAAACTTTTTGATAAAAAGCTTTTCCTCCCCCTGCACCCCCTCCTTTTCAAAAAACTTTGAAAAAAGGGGTTTTTTTATTTTCTGCATAAACCGAAGTCTACCCGACTCCACTGGTGAAAACCGTCCCCCATCAATCGCCCAAACTGTGTAGCCTTCCCCAGTGGGGGAAGGTGGCAGCCTTAAGGCTGACGGATGAGGTGTAACGTGCGTTTTGAACCTATTAAATTGGTTATATATAATATATACCAACACGGGAAAGAGGGTTTTTATTTTCTGCATAAACCAAAGTCTACCCGACTCCACTGGTGAAAACCGTCCCCCATCAATCGCCCAAACTGTGTAGCCTTCCCCAGTGGGGGAAGGT
>JAFUKI010000066.1 GCA_017467815.1 Clostridia bacterium | reverse complement strand
TTTCGCAAAAAGTGTTTCTCCCTCCCCTGCAAATCATAACAATAAAAATTCAAACTCACGACAGCATTGCTCTGTCGCTGGCGAATTCTTTGCCGCTGGCTTTGGTGAACAGGCCGAGGAGATCTTCTACGGTTAGTTTGCTCTTTTCTTCACCTTCCACATCCACGATGACCCTGCCTTCGTGCATCATGATCAGACGGTTGCCGTGGGCGATGGCGTCCTTCATGTTGTGGGTGATCATTACTGTGGTCAGCTTGTTTTCCGTTACAATACGATCGGTGATCTCCAGTACCTTTGCCGCTGTTTTCGGGTCGAGAGCGGCGGTGTGTTCGTCCAGAAGCAGGAGCTTGGGCTGGTTCAGGGATGCCATCAGCAGGGTGACTGCCTGTCTCTGTCCGCCGGAAAGCAGACCAACCTTGGAGGTCAGACGGTTTTCCAGTCCCAGATCCAGAGAGGAGAGCATCCTGACATATTCCGCACGCTCCGCTTTGGTGATTCCCCAGCGAAGTCCCCGCTTTTTGCCTCTGCGTTTCGCCAGTGCCAGATTTTCTTCGATCATCATGCCGGCAGCTGTGCCCATAAGGGGATCCTGGAACACACGTCCGAGGAACTTGGCACGCTTGTATTCCGGCATACCTGTGATATCGTTGCCGTCAATGGTGATGGTGCCGCAGTCGGGCTTCCATACGCCGGAGATGGCATTGAGCAGGGTGGATTTTCCCGCACCGTTGCCGCCGATAACGGTTACAAAATCCCCGTCTTTCAGGGTCAGGCTCAGATCGTTCAGAGCCACCTTTTCGTTTACCGTACCGGGATTGAAGGTCTTGGTGATGTTTTTGATCTCAAGCATTGCCGTGACCTCCTTTTGCTTTGGATACAGGTTTTGTGAAATATTGCTTCTTCCAGTAGGGAACCGCCAGGAATACAGCAACCACGATGGCTGACAGCATCTTTAAGAGGTCCGCATCAAGACCGAGGAAGATAACGGTCTGATATACAAAATAATAGATGATGCCGCCGAGGATTACGCCAAGCAGCTTTACGGAGAAATTGTGGGAGATCCTGGAAATTACCGCTTCACCGATGATTACCGCCGCCAGACCGATAACGATGGCACCGCGTCCCATGTTGATGTCCGCAAATCCCTGATACTGGGACAGCAGAGCACCGGACAGCGCAACGATACCGTTGGAGAGGACCAGACCGAGGATCGTGGTCACGTCGGTGTTGATACCCTGAGCACGGCTCATATTCTGGTTGTTGCCGGTTGCGCGGAGGGAAGTACCCAGCTCCGTGCCGAAGAACCAGTACAGGATCGCGATCAGCACAATAATGAATCCAGCCAGCACCAGAAGGGATTTTTTGGTGTAAATCTGCGCCAGAAGAAGGTCATAATTGCGTACCGGAAGGGCAATATTTGCCTTGCCCATGATCTTGAGGTTCACGGACCACAGGATCAACTGGGTCAGAATACCGGCAAGGATCGCCGGAATACCCATATATCTGTGCAGGACACCGGTAACCAGTCCCGCCAGCATACCGGCAATCAATGCGGCAAGCATCGCCAGCCAGACATTGACACCGTTTGTCACAAGTACCGCGCAAACCGCACCGCCGGTACAGATGGAACCGTCCACGGTCAGGTCCGCTACGTCCAGAATTTTGTAGGTCAGATAGACACCGATTGCCATGATGCCCCATACCATACCCTGGGCAGCAGCACCCGGAAGCGCGCCAAGCCAGTTAAAAAACATTTGTATAACTACCTTTCAATCAGTGGAAACTCCCGCCGCCCTTTTTGGGTGTTACGGGAGTTTCCCTGTTTTATGTCGTTGTATTATTGAAATCGGGGATCATTCGCCAATGGCAATGTATCCGGCAGCTTCGAGAGCAGCGATGTCTACGTTCAGAGCTTCGCAGTTTGCCTTGTTGTACTTCTTCTGGAAGGTGTCAACATAGCCGATTTCCATTTCTTCGATCTTGGTCTGACCCTTCAGGATTTCGATAGCCATCTTACCGGTCTTAACACCCAGATCATAGTAGCTGATGGACAGGGTAGCTACACCGCAGCCGGAGCAGATACCTTCTTCACCGGCGATGATGGGAGTACCGGTGGGCAGAACTGCGCCGTTGATGGCTTCGGTGCAGGTTGCAGCGGTATTATCGGTGGGGACGTAGAGTACATCAGCGCCGGCAGCTGCAGCAGCGGCAACAGCAGCAACGTCATTGGAGTCGGAGAACGCGAAGTCCACGCAGGTGATGCCCTTATCGGTCAGATATTCGGTAACGACCTTAACCTGATAAGCGGAGTTTGCTTCACCGGAGCAGTAGAGCATACCAACGGTCTTGGTTTCGGGGAACAGGTCGAGGATCATCTGTGCCTGCTGATCCAGAGGAGCCAGGTCGGAGGTACCGGAAATGTTGTTGCCTACAACGCCGGAGAAGTTTTCAATGCCAAGAGCAGTGCCGTATTCGGTAACGGATGTGCCGAGAACGGGGATGGTGGTGGTGCCGTTTGCAGCAGCCTGCAGGGAAGGAGTAGCGTTTGCCATAATCAGGTCAACGTTCTTGGTAACGAAGTCGTTGATGATGGTGGTGCAGGCGGTGGTGTCGCCCTGTGCGTTCTGGTCGATGAAGGTGATGTTTTCTTCACCGAATTCTGCGATCAGTGCATCCTTGAAGCCCTGAGTAGCGGCATCAAGAGCTGCATGAGGCTGGATCTGGCAGATACCGATGGTGTAAGTACCGTCGTTGCCGCAGGAAGTGAGGCCGATGCAGGCGGTCAGAACCATAATGGCTGCGATAATGAGAGAAAGTGTCTTTTTCATTGTTTTAGTCTCCTTTGAATATTTTAATAAAAATTATTGAACGTTTGTAATGGGCTTATAGCCGAGAGATTCGAGATATGCGGTATCTACGCCCAGTTCCGCGCAGAGATCCGGGTTATACAGACGGAGATATTCCGGTGCATATTCGATGGGCATTTCTGCGATATCGGCTTCGCCTTTCAGGATCTTTACCGCCATCTGTCCGGTCAGCTTTCCCAGTTCATAATAATCAATGCACAGGGTTGCAATACCGCAGCTGGCGCAGATGCCTTCGTCACCGCCGATGATCGGACCACCGGTGTGGAGAATGGCACCGCAGATCGCCTGGGCAGAGGACGCGGCAGTGTTGTCGGTGGGGATGTAGATCACATCGGAATCCGCCGCACACGCCTGTGCTACCGCAGCGATTTCGTTGGTATCAAAGAATGCATAATCGGTACAGGTGATACCTGCCTGTTCCAGATAGGTACGGATACCGTTTATCTGATAATCGGAATTGGGTTCGGCGGAACAGTAAAGTAGTCCCACCTTTTTGGCGTCCGGATACAGCTCCAGAATCATCTGTGCCTGCTGATCAAGAGGCGTCAGATCGGACGTGCCGGAAACATTGGTACCGGGCAGTCCCGTGAAGTTTTCGATACCGAGTACGGTGCCGTAATCGGTAATGGATGTCCCCAGAACGGGAATTTCCGTGGTGCCGTTGACCGCCGCCTGCAAAGCCGTGGTGGCATTGGCAAGAATCAGATCCACATTCCGGTTGACAAAATTGTTGATGATGGATGTACAGGAAGTGGATTCTCCCTGGGCGTTCTGCTCCAGAAATACCACATTGCCTTCACCGAACTCTGCGATGAGAGCATCCTTGAAACCTTGCGTTGAAGAGTCCAGCGCTATGTGAGGTGTTTGCTGACAAATGCCGATGGTGTACTGCACTTCGTTTCCGCAGGATGTACAGACGCTTCCGATGATGAGAAGCAGAACCGTCATCAACAGAAGGATTTTTTTCATGTCTTCCCTCCATTTCGAATTAAACTAAAGGGATATTACAGAATAAAAAAGTCCCCGTAAACTACAGGGACGAAATGATTCCGCGATACCACTCTGCTTTCGTACTGACCTCACAGTCAGAACCTTATAAGGCTTAAAAGTCTTAACGATGTAACGGTCGTACCCGTTGTACCTACTTGATCCGCGGAACAGTTCAGCACACAGCTTGCAGAAGGAACTTCATAAGGGATCGTCATTGTCTTGCACCTCCGACAACTCTCTGGAAACGATACATCCGTACTACTTTATTCTGCTCAGACGCTTTTGAAATATTATATAATTATTATATAATATTTTATCACTTTTTTTGAATATGTCAATAGCTTTTTCGGAAAAAATCAAAAAAATATTGATTTTTTGTTCATAAAAATACAGAATGTATGTATGAGACGTATTGACAATCCGGTTTAAGGGGGGTATAATAATCTCATATTTTTCAAATCAGGGAAAAAGGCTGGCGGTACGTACAGCCGATCCCGCCAAAGCCAAGGTGAAACCGATGAAAAAAACATACATAACCTCCATGCCGGACCATATCGGCGCATTTCTGAAAGCCAGCCGGTGCTTTGCGGCTCTGGGGATCAACATCACGCGTGTGAACTACAACAAAGCCGTGGATTCCCATACCCTGTTCATTGATGCCGAAGGAACGGAAGAACAGCTGGCAAAAGCGGATGCGGAACTGAAGAAAATCGGCTATCTGCAGAGCAGTGCGAACCGGTCCAGTGTTGTACTGCTGGAATTCTGTCTGCGGGATGTGCCGGGCAGTGTAACGGATGTCCTGACGCTGATCAGCGAATTCAATTTCAATATTTCCTACATCAGTTCCCAGGAAAACGGAACCGATTATCAGGATTTCAAAATGGGTTTGTATGTGGACGAACCGGATGCTGTGTCCAGATTCCTGACAGAAGCGGAAAAACTGTGTAAGGTGCGGGCGATAGAGTACAACAGTTCCGAGAAAGTGTACGACAACAGCATTTTCTACAATACATATGTTATGGGACTTTCCAGAATGATGGGTCTTTCCGAGGAAGTAAAGCAGGCGCTTCTGGTTCACGTGAACCTTGCCATGCAGACGCTGGATGAAAAGGGACTTTCGCCCTACAGAACCTTCGACAGCATCAGTAAATTTGCGGAACTGCTGTCAAAATCCAAGAACCGCAACTTCCAGCCCCGTATCAGCAGCCATAAAATCACGGACAATACCGAAATCATACTGATCGAACCGCCGTGCGGCAGCAATGCGGCGATCATCAGAAGCAATGGCAAATACCTGTTTGTGGACAGCGGTTATGCCTGTTACAGTGAAGAAATGCTTGCCCTGCTTGAAAAGCTCATCCCCGATTTCGGAGAAAGGCAGAAAACCATCCTGATCACCCATGCGGATGTGGACCACTGCGGACTGCTGCCCCTGTTTGACGAAATCATCGCCAGCCATAGATCGGCGGTGTGCCTGCAGAATGAGTATGAAGGGAAAAACGGCTACAGAGAACAGAATCCCCTCCATAAGCCGTACATCAACATTTGCAAGATCCTTACATCCTATACCCCGACCCAGCCGGAGAAGATCAGAGTCCCGTGGGAGGAGAGGAAGAACCTTACCGAACCCCTGACACAGATCGGGATATTTGATTTTGAAGAACTGCATTTTGAGGTGTACGAAGGGAAGGGCGGTCATCTTCCCGGTGAGATCGTGCTGATCGACTACAACCACCACATTGCATTCACGGGGGATATTTACATCAACACCCGTGGACTGACCCCCGAACAGGCGGAATACAATCAGTACGCACCGATTCTGATGACTTCCGTGGATACGGATCCCAAGCTGTGTGCCGAGGAAAGAAAAGCGATCATGCAGCGGCTTGGTGTCGGCAACTGGCAGATTTTCGGTGCCCATGGATTCAAGAAAGAGTATTCCGTGAATGGATAAATGAACAATCCTGGCGGATTTGTTTTCGGGGTATGCAGCATATATCCCGGCAAATGCTCTGCAGGGGATAGCCGGATTTGTAATCGGCTCTGTCCTGGGCGGTATACTTAAAAGAACAATATTATACAGAAAAAATCATAATGAAGAGGTATGGGGATGAGCGATTACATCCATAAAATCAACTATTACGAAACCGATAAAATGGGGATCACCCACCATTCCAATTATATCCGTTTCATGGAAGAAGCGCGGATAGAATACCTGGAACAGATCGGCTGCGGATACGCCGGAATGGAAGAAGCCGGTATTGTCTCTCCCGTGATCGGCGTGGAATGCCAGTATAAACGCCCCACGACCTTCGGGGACGAGATCCGTATTCATGTGGAGATCGCGGAATACAAGCGGGTACAGCTTACGGTGGCGTACCGGATGTACAATAACCGGACGGAGGAGCTGGTATGCGAAGGGAAGAGCTTCCACTGCTTCACAAACGGAGAGGGAAGACCGATTGCATTGAGTAGAAGTTTCCCCGAATATGACGCCATCCTTCGGGAGTTTGCAAAAGAATAAAGAAAATCCGAACCTCTCTCCAATGCACGGGGAGGGTTCGGATTCTTTTTTACAGATTGATCAGCCGGAAAACCTGATACGCCGTATTTTTTAAATTCCGGTACGCATTGTCCGTGTCCAGTGCTTCTTCCAGGGTAATGATCCCCGGAACAATGGGAAAAAACGCATCAATTCCGTGCTGGTTGCAGACCGCCGCATCTTCCGTGATGCATCCGGAAAAAGCGATCACCTTTTTGCCGTATTTTTTCGCCAGTCCGGCTACACCGATGGGGGCTTTTCCCATAACAGTCTGGGAATCCAGCCGACCTTCGCCGGTTACTACGATATCCGCATTTTTTACATATTCTTCCAGCCGGGTTTCTTCCAGAATGATCCGTACACCTGCTTCCAGAGTGGCATTCAGGAATGTGAGAAACGCAAATCCCAAGCCGCCTGCCGCACCGACACCGGGATGTTCCATGTCCGCTTTGTCCGATACAGTACCGGCAATACGGGCGTAATCAGCAAGCCATTTGTCCATTTTGGCAATGGTTTCGGGAGTACCGCCTTTCTGGGGCGCGAAAACCGCACTGCATCCGCGGCTGCCGCAGAGAGGGTTGGTCACGTCACAGGCGGTACGGAATGTGCATTCCTTCAACTCCGGCAGTACATGATCCGCGGATATGGAGACAAGGTGTTCCAGTCCCTTGGCACCGAGCGGAATCGGCTGTCCATCCTTGTCCAGAAAAGCAAAACCAAGGGCTGCCAACATACCCGTTCCGCCGTCGTTGGTGGCACTTCCGCCGATACCCACAATAAAGTGCCGGCATCCACGGCACATCGCATCCTTAATGATCTCGCCCACACCGTAGGTCGTGGTCTCCATGGGATCCCGCTTGTCCGGCGGCACAAGAGTGATGCCTGCCGCCGCCGACATTTCGATTACAGCAGTGCATTTGTCTTTCAGAATACAGTAGGCGGCATTTACAGGAGCGGACAGAGGGCCGGTAACGGTCACTTCCACAATGGTTCCGTCCATACCGGCAGAAAGTGCTTCCACCGTTCCTTCTCCGCCGTCAGCCAGGGGACGTACAAAGACTTCCGCCTTTTCATCGGTCAGCAGTACAGCTTCCTTTACGGCATTTCCTGCCTGCAGGGAGGACAGGCTTCCCTTGAAAGAATCAATCGCAACAACAACATTCATTTTTCATACCCTCAGTTTTCTACGATTACCGAAACGCCGTCGGGGATCGCGGCGATTTTTATGTCGTCCTTGTTCAGCATCCTCTTGGCGATCTTCAGGGCTTCTTCAATGGAGTGAGCCGGGGTCATGTGCATCTTGCTGATCATGTCGTCCGGCATTTCGGAGATATAGATCACCCGCGCGTGCATGAGAATCCGCAGCAGTATTTGGGTCTGCCACTGATCCGGAACCGTTTCCAGTCTGCCCCTGCTTAAGAAAAGGGACATGGTTTTGGTGATATCCGGTTCGTCCGCCAGCTGATGATAGAAATGCTCTCCGCCGATACCGTCGCCCGATGCGGCAAGCATGATGATCACGCCGCCCTTTTTCACGGTAGCTTCCCCGGCAGTCATACCTTTGACCGCCTGGTACACATTCTGGTCCAGAGGATAACCGCCGTTGGTGGTGATCACCACATCCGCCTCCACCGCTTTTGCACCGCACAGGGAGGAAAGGAAATCGGTACCTGCTTTGTGCGCCGCCTGAGGATCACCCGCTGCGGCAAAGATCACTTCTTTGTCCGCGTTGAGGACAACATTGACAATGAACTGCAGTTTTGCGGTCCGGGCAGCCCACAGCATATCCTTGTGAATGGGATTGCCGTCGAGAATACCCGTTCTGGCTTTGGGATCGTCGATAAATTCCGAGCAATGGTTGGCAAGAACCGTGGCTCTGCCTGCGATACCGGGCAGTACACTCTTTCTTCCCCCGGAGAATCCGGCAAAGAAGTGGGGTTCGATAAACCCTTCGGAAACCAAAAGATCCGCTTCGTAGGCGATGGAATTGATCTCGCAGTCGCCGCCGGAGGGCAGTTTGCCGAGATTGACCAGTTTTTCGCGCTCGTCACAGTTGTGGACGTAGATATTTTCGTTTTCCACGATATCTTTCCCGAATTTGCCGATCAGTTCTTCACGGGTGGTGTCTCTGTGACAGCCGGTGGCGATCAGAATGGTGATCTCGGCATCGGGATTTTTACTGCGGATCTCTTTCAGCATCAGGGGCATGATGAGCTTGCTGGGGACGGGACGGGTGTGGTCACTGGCAATGATCACGATCTTCTTCTTTCCTTCCGCCATATCCGCCAGTCTTGCGGAGCCGATGGGGTCTTCGATAGCCTCTTTGATCAGTTCCGCGCCGGTTTTTTCGGAAGTATAATGATGAATGGAGGATTCCAGCACACCTGCCAGTTCTTCCTCTTTGAATACATAGGACAATTTTTCTTTACCGTATGGAAACAATACTTCTTTCATGCTGCTGTCCTTTCATTTTTTTCGGTATATCATTCGTCCCCCGTAACCATATTCCGGTGCATGGAACAGGGAATATCTGCAGAATCTTTCCGGAAATATTATAACATATTTGCGTATCAATGGCAAGCCAAATCTGCAGATAAAATGTACACCCATTTCTGGGGGATCGCATACCGGCGATTTACCTGTCCGTACCGTAAAAACTTCGGAATTCACTGACTCCCCATTGAAAAACGAAAGAACATATGTTATAATTACCATAAAGAATTTTGCCTATTTCTGTTTGGAGGTAAGTACACCCATGGAAGCAATGAAAAACAACAGACCCATATATATTTCCCTGTACGAAAAAGCCATGCCGGATACCATGAGTCTCGGTGAAAAAGGTGCGCTGGCGCTTAAATGCGGCTACAACGGACTGGAGATCAGCGTGGACGAAACGGATGCACGTCTGGCACGTGTGCTGGATCCTGAAGTGAAGCGTTCCGTGCTGGCAGAACTGCGGAACGGCGGTATTCCTGTACGCACCATGTGTCTTTCCGGTCAGAGACGTTTCCCCTTCGGCAGCCGTGATCAGGCAGTACGGGAAAAGAGCCGTGAGATCATCTGCCGTGCGGTGGATTTTTCCTGGGAAGCAGGCATCCGCGTGATTCAGATCCCCGGATACGATGTATGGTACGAAGAACGGGGAATGGATACAAAGGCGTATTTTGAAGAAGAACTCAGCCGTGTGATTCCCTATGCCGCATCCGCCGGTGTGATTCTTGCCTTTGAAACCATGGAAAACGATTTCATGAACACTGCGGCAAAAGCCATGGAATATGTAAACAGTATCGCCTCCCCCTATCTGCAGGTATACCCGGATCTGGGCAATATCCGCAACGGTACGGACGACCCCGTCACCGACCTGAAAACCGCGAAGGGACATATTGCCGCCGTTCACCTGAAGGAGACGGTGGAAGGGGTGTTCCGCAATATGGAATACGGTCAGGGCAGAGTGGATTTTGTCGGCTGTATGAAGGAACTTCTGTCCCAGAACGTGGGGATCTATAACTGCGAATTCTGGTATGACGGAAAAACCGAACCCGGTGAATACATCACCAGAAACCTTCGCTATATTGAAAACTGTTTCAGAATGGCACAGGAGGAAGACAGATGAGCAAGTATCTTCTTGGTTTGGACAACGGCGGAACGGTATGCAAAGCGGCTGTCTTTGATGAAAACGGACGCCAGATCCTGAAAAAAGGCATCCAGATCCCCCTGACCGTAAACGAAAACGGTCGTACGGAACGGGATCCCCACGAAATTATCGAAAAGAATTTTGCCCTGATCCGCAGCATCACCGCAGAATTGGACGGTCCCGTTGCCGCCATCGGTCTTTCCGGTCACGGCAAGGGTCTGTATATGCTGGACAAGGAAGGCAATCCCCTCGGAAACGGTATCGGTTCAACCGACTCAAGAGCACTGGAATATGAACTGGCAGCAAAGGAAAGCGGACTTGCCGAAGCAGTGTATCCCTATACCTTCCAGAAAGTCCTTGCCTGTCAGCCCGTATGTCTTCTGCGCTGGCTGAAGGATAATGATAAAGCACTGTACGACAGAATCGGCTGCGTCTTCTCCGTAAAGGATTTTGTAGGTTACGCACTCACCGGTGAGATCGCCGCAGAACGTACCGACATTTCCGGTACCAATCTGCTGTCCCTGGCAACGGGGGACTATGATCCCAGGCTGACCGAACTGTTCGGCATCCCTGAGATCCACGATTGTCTGCCGAAGCTGATCAGCTCCTTCGATGTGAGAGGGTATGTAACGGAAGAAGTGGCGGCAAAAACAGGACTTCCGGCAGGGATTCCCGTATCCGGCGGTATGTTTGACATCGATGCCTGCGCACTGGGAGCCGGAACTTTCGCGGAAGGGGAACTGTGCATTATCGCCGGTACCTGGAGCATCAACGAATACATTACAAAAACACCGGTCAGAGAAGCATCCATGAACTCTTTCTGGTGCGTGGACGGCTATTATCTCGCGGAAGAAAGCAGTGCGGCATCTGCTGGCAATCTGGAATGGATGCGGGATATTCTCAAGGACAGAAGCTATAAGGAGCTGGATGATCTGGCAGAATCCGTTGCGGCGGATCAGAGTGCGGCTGTATTCCTGCCGTTTTTGTATGCCTCCAACCTGGATCCCCTTGCCAAAGCATCCCTTGTGGGACTGGAAAGCGGATACGGGGAAGGAGATGTGATCCGTGCCATTTACGAAGGCGTTGTTTTCTCCGGTTACACCCATCTGGAACGCCTGCTGTCCAGTATGAAAACACCCCCCGAAAAGCTGAAGCTGGCAGGCGGCGTGGTCAACTCGCCTTTCTGGACCCAGATGTTTGCCGATGTGGCAGGGATCTGTGTGGAAACAGCGGAAAAAACCGAGCTTGGCTGTAAAGGCGCGGCGATGTCTGCAGGGATTGCGGCAGGTATTTTTGCCGATGCGGAAGCTGCGGTTGCGGCGTGCGTCCGTTCCGGTACGCTGGTTATGCCCAATCCGAAAATGACGGAAATTTACCGCAAATAATATGAAATTTACCGCAAAACGGAAGAAGCACTCCGCCCCGTTTGGCAGGCAATGAAAACATTCAAAGAGAACTGAGAGGATAAAGTTATGCTGGAACAATTAAAAGAAGCCGTATGCAAAGCAAACCTTGCCCTGGTGGAACATAAAGTAGTCATTTTTACCTGGGGCAACGTAAGCGCCATCGACCGTGAAACCGGTCTGGTGGTCATCAAACCCAGCGGTGTGGATTACAGCGTCATGAAACCGGAGCATATGGTGGTTGTGGATCTGGACGGAAATGTAGTGGAAGGAGATCTGAGACCTTCTACCGACCTTCCCAGCCATCTGGAGCTGTATAAAGCATTTCCCGAAGTAGGCGGCGTAGTACATACCCACAGTCTGAATGCCACCGCATGGGCACAGGCAGGACGGGATATTCCTCTATACGGTACCACCCACGCAGACTATTTCCACGGTTCCATCCCCTGCACAAGAGCCCTGACCGACGAGGAGATCAACGGGGAATATGAAAAGAACACAGGTATCGTAATCGCACAGCAGATCGGGGATGTTCCGCCCCTGACACTGCCCGGCGCACTGGTAAAATCCCACGGCGTTTTCGCATGGGGCAAGGACGCAGACCAGGCGGTACATAATGCGGTTGTCATCGAAGCGGTAGCGGACATGGCATATAAAACCGAACTCATCAACCCGAAGGCTGAACCGGCATCGGAAGCACTGGTGGAAAAACACTACAGCCGTAAGCACGGAAAGAACGCATATTACGGTCAGAAATAAACCGTATGTACGCGGAAAGGGATTGGCGAACAGTCCCTTTTTGTGTATGCCGGTACCCTCTGGGAAACTGTATCAGAATGAAAAGGATGGATAAAGAATTATGAAATACCAGGTACGTTATTACACCCGTTCCGGAAATACGGAAAAACTGGCAAAAGCCATTGCGGATGCCATAGAATGTTCCGCGCAAAGTATAGATACGCCGCTTGCGGAAAAGGCGGATGTTTTATTCCTGGGCTGTTCCTATTATGCCTTTGATATGGATCCGTTGGTGAAAAAGTTCATTGAGGAAAATAAGGATAAAATCGGGAAGATCGTTTGTTTCGGTACATCTGCCATGATGAAATCCATGAAAAAACCGATGCGCAGATGCGCCGGGAAATTCGGTATTCCCGTAGCGGAAGAAGAATTCCACTGTCCCGGAAAATTCCGCCGTGTGCATACCGACAGGCCGGACGAAGACGACTTGAGAAAAGCGGCTGAAATGGCGAAGAAGATTGTCCGGGACGGCGAATAAAGGCAATCCGCCCGCCGGCTGAGCATGGGGGAATGTCCGCCAAAAAACATAAATGATCCGTACCGAAAACCGGGGATACAGTAACTCTGTTCCCCGGTTTTTTGATACCCTCAGCAAGGGGATAAAAACGTGCGGTTTGTTTTGTGAATTATTGCTATTTTAGTATATAAGCACAAGTGTAATTTCGATAAAAAATATGTTGATCAGTATTGAAAATACAGATCATATATGTTATAATAAATTGAATATATAATCCCATCGCCATGTAGATCGGCTTCTATATATTTTGTGCCGATGACAAAGGGGATGCCGGAGAAACTCGGGTGTCTGAAAGAAAGACCGATCAAAGCTGATATCCCATTCGACAATGTGTTCCCCGCTGGAAACAGTCAGAGAAAAATGTGCATTATGCATAAAATTCGGGGGGGGTAATGTTATTTTGTGTGCATTGTAGAATCTCTGAGTGAGCACTTGACAGAAATCTGCAATGATTATATAATATGACCATACTTCTTCCCGAGATCAGACGATTGGGAACACAAAAAGTAATTGGGAGAAGCAGAGAACAGTATCGCCGTACTTTCGGAGCTGCCCGGATGACCCTGATGCAAAACAGTTCTTTCCATGAATCCTTTTGAGACACGGAAGGAAGTTCCTGCAGTCCGACACAGACAATGTGAGTTACCGGTATACGATTATTCAGCCAGACTCCTGAGAATTCCACGCCGGTGGGATCCTCGGAAGTGGGATGACATTCTTTTAGCTTGGCGCGAAGATCATTCCCATTCGGTAAGACCGGATATGACAGCTGAGACGTCCACTGTACCTGACTGCATACAATGTCGGCAGGTAAGGCATTGGGGAAAAAACAAGGGGGATATTGATGGATAAAAACGAAAAGAATACCAAAGACTATTATGTGGTCGACCTTGCTTATATAGCCAAGGCTATATGGCAGAAGATATGGATTGTTGTGATTGCCGGTTTTGTGTTGGCAGCGGTAGGTTTTTCACTGGCAGCTTTTGTCATCACACCTACCTATTCCGCTTCCATAATGCTGTATGTCAACAACAGCTCATTCACAGTAGGCGACCTTGGCTTCAGTATCAGTTCTTCGGAACTGACAGCTGCGCAGAGCCTTGCAAAAACATATACCGTTCTTTTAAAGAACCGAACTACACTGGAACGATTGATTGAAGAAGCCGGTGTGGATTATACCTGGGAAGATGTCTATGATATGATCGAGTCCGGTCCTGTAAACGAAACGGAAGTTATGAGCGTAACGGTTACCTGCGAAGACCCGTATGAAGCAGAGAAGATTGCAAACGGCATTGCGGTAGTCCTGCCCCAGCGTATCGCTGAAATTGTGGAAGGCGCTTCCATGGAAGTCGTTGACTCAGCAATCGCCGATACGGAAAAGGTTGCTCCGAGTATAACCATGTTTACAATCACAGGGTTTATCCTGGGCGTGATTCTGTCCGTGGTGGTTATGATCATTATGGTTCTGATGGACAACACCATTCACGATGATGAATATGTGATCAATACATACAATTATCCGATCCTTGCCAAGATTCCCAACCTTCTGGAACAGGGAACCAAAAAGTACGGATACTACTACAAAGATAAAACGGAATGAGGAGGAAACGTAAATGGCAGAAAAAGTAAAAAAGAAACACGATTTCTTCTCGATTCCCGATAATCAGAGTACACTGCATAAGAATCTGAAATTCACCGCGACCGAGCAGTATAAGCTGCTCAGAACGAACCTGTCCTTCACCCTGCCGGAAAATGACGGCTGCAAAATCATTGGTGTAACCAGTTCCATGAGAGGGGAAGGAAAAAGTACAACGGCAGTAAATCTTTCCTATGTACTGGCAGAAAGCGGAAAAAAGGTACTCCTGATTGATGGGGACCTGCGAATCCCTTCGGTAGCCAAAAAGATGAGAATCGAAAGCTCTCCCGGACTTACCGACTTGCTGAAAGGGGATTCCACCATGGATCTGGCGGATCTGAAGTCCCCCCATCTTGCAACCTGGTATATCATGCCGTCCGGCGCATTGCCGCCGAACCCGTCCGAGCTTCTGGGTTCCAAGAGAATGGAAGCCGCGCTGAGAGGGCTCGCCTCCCACTTCGATTTCATTGTTGTAGACCTTCCGCCGGTCAATATCGTTTCGGATGCTCTGGCGATTTCCAAGTATATCCACGGTATGATCGTCGTTATCAGAGAAGAATACACGGAGAAAAAAGAACTGGAAACCTGTTTCAGACAGCTGAGACTTTCCAACGTCAATGTTCTCGGATGTGTTATGAATGAAACGAAAAACGGTAAGGGCTATTACAGCAAATACCGTTACAAACGGTACAGCAAATACTATAAAACATACGGCAATTATGAATCTGCGGATTCGGAATGACCTGTGGCTGAAGGAGGTATGCGTGTATGATTGATTTTCATACGCATCTCCTGCCGTGTATGGATGATGGCAGCAAAAGCGTGGACGAAAGTCTGGCGATGCTGGAAGCATTACGCGGACAGGGAGTTACGAAAGCCGCAGCAACACCTCATTTCTACGCCAATGATGAATCGGTGGATGATTTTATCGCACGGCGTGATGCGTCCTTCGGGATGCTGAAAGCACGCCTGCCGGACACCTCCTGGATCCTTCCGGGTGCCGAAGTCCGGTACTACGAAGGAATCAGCCGCCTGCCGGATCTGAAAAAACTCCGGATCGTAAACACCAGATTTGTACTTCTTGAAATGCCCTTCAGCCAGTGGACGGAATATTCCGTCAGGGAGATCATGGATATAGCGGCGCAGGGAAAGATAACGCCTGTGCTCGCACATATCGACAGATATCTTCCCATGCTGAAAAAAACGGTTTTGCCGAGACTGCTGAACAGCGGCGTTCTGATACAGGCCAACGTGAGTTTCTTCACCGGATTCTTCACACGATCCCAAGCACTGCACATGGTCAGAACCAATCAGATACACTTTATTGGTTCCGACTGTCACAATCTTACCGACCGGCCACCTGATATCTCGAAAGCGATTTCACGAATGGAGAAAAAATTCGGAGATACTTTCGTGCCGGATTACATAAACTATGTAAATGAGATATTTCAGCAGAACCAAATCCTGTGAAACCCATTAAAAAATTTATTCATTTTGAAAGGATGAATGTTATCATGAAAAAATTTGCAGTTATTTCCTTGTCTCTGGTTATGGTAGTTTGCCTGACCCTCATCGCTATCGCAGGTCCCGGCGCATTTGTTCAGAGCCCCTCCAATAATCCCGCACCCATTCTCACCGCATACACCGCTGATGACGAAGGATGCACCGCAGAACTCGTAGTTACAGCATATGCTGACAGAGATACTCGGCCGGAAGAAAAGCGTCTGGCTCTGGAAGAAGCATATGATCAGATCGTTAACCATAAGGACGACAATGCTTTCAAGGCTGTAATGGAACAGATGGCTGAAAAGCTGGGCATGACCGTTCCTGAACTGTCTATCGCCGAACTGTTTGATATCAGCTACTATAGCTGCGGTGTGCATATTGAAGAAGATCACAACGGATTCACCATTACTCTGAAGCTGAATACCATTGAAAACTTCAAGGGCATTATCCATCTGCAGGAAGACGAAACCTGGGAGATCCTGGATGTTTCTGATGTAAACGAAGCAGAAGGCACCATTACCTTCCATGTAGATACTCTCTCTCCCTTCGCGACTGTTGTTGACAACGGTTCCGGCGAACAGGCTCCTCAGACCGGCGACCTTACCATGGTTTACCTGGGTGTTATGATCGCTGCAGCCTGCGGTCTTGTTATCGTTCTGGTAGCCGGTAAGAAGCGCAAGGCATGAGGGTGAACGAAAGCAAAAATGATGCAAGAACGATAGCTCTGAAAATCGGGGCTGTCGTTCTTGTGACCATAATGCTTATTTCACTGGCTCTGTTTTTATGGGAAATCCGGGAAAAAAAGCTGGCAGATTCTCTCAGAAGACCGGAAAAACTGGAAGATACCCTGTCTTATAAAGGGGAGAATTATGTCCTGAAAGACCGGGTGGAAACCCTTCTGGTCCTTGGATTGGATAAATTTGATAAAGGGGACGGCGGCTCTTATAACAATAACAAACAAGCGGATTTTCTTCTGCTGTTTGTGTTTGATAACGCCGCCCAAACCTGTAAAGCGATCCATATCAACCGTGATTCCATGGTGGAAATGAATGTTCTCGGTGTGGCAGGGGACAAGATCGGTACCGAAACCAAGCAGATCGCCCTGTCCCACACATACGGAAACGGAAGGGAAGTCAGCTGCCGGAATGCTGCAAATGCGGTTTCGGGGATGCTGATGGGCGTGGAAATTGACCATTATGTTTCTATAGTCATGGAAGCGGTTCCGATATTCAATGATATGATCGGCGGTGTTACCCTGGAAGTCCTGGATGATTTCACCGGCATTGACGACACGCTTGTAAAGGGCGAGACCGTGACTTTGCTTGGTAATCATGCTTTATACTACGTACGTTCCCGCGCGGGCCTTGACGATGCTTCCAACAACAACAGGATGCGGCGTCAGAAACAGTATCTGGAGACATTGTTCGACCAGACCCGTAAGGCGGCGGAGGAAGACAGTGCTTTATACTCCCGTATTGCTTTGGAAATGACGGATTATATTGTTTCCGACTGCTCCGGCAACAAACTGGAGGCTCTGCTGAAAAAAGTGTCTGCGTATAATTTTGACACGGTCCTGAGTATCGACGGAAAAAACGTGAAGGGGAAGGATTACATGGAATTCTACCCGGACGAGCATTCTGTCAAGGAAATTGTTATTGATTGCTTTTATAATAATGTAGAAAAGTGATCCGTAAAGAATAAAAAAGAAAGGAGTTGATGACAACAATGACGGTTAAACAAAATGCTGAAAGTACTGAGAGCAAAGCGGTTATACTGCCGTATGACTTTCTGGAAGAGTGCTACATAGAAGAACTCGGCGAACTGAAAGTAAAGTCTGCCTATTTGTTTTTCAAGCGTGCTTTTGATATTGTTTTTTCCCTGATGGCATTGCTGGTTCTGGCAATTCCGATGTTGCTCATCGCACTCCTTGTCAAATGTACTTCTCACGGCAAAGTGTTCTATTGTCAGGAACGCCTGGGATTGGGCGGGAAGAAGATCAATGTGATCAAGTTCCGTACCATGTGTGTGGATGCGGAAAAGAACGGTGCACAGTGGTCGACCGGTGAAAAAGACCCGCGTATCACTCCTGTGGGGAGATTTTTAAGAAATACCCGCCTGGATGAACTGCCCCAGTTCTGGTGCATTCTGAAAGGTGAGATGAGCGTAGTAGGACCCAGACCGGAAAGGGAAGTGTTCTATGATGCATTTGAGCAATACATTCACGGATTCAGAGAACGTCTGAAGGTCAAGCCCGGTCTTACCGGTCTGGCACAGGTAAACGGCGGTTATTTTCTGAAACCGGAGAAAAAAATTCTCTATGATATCGAGTATATCAAAACAAGATCCATGTGGTTGGATATAAAGATTATTTTTCAGACGGTTCTGGTAGTATTGGGCTGCGCAGACAATAAAAAGAAGGGAACAGATTTATGATAACCGTAAAATCAAAGATCCTGTTTCTTGTACTTTGTGTGCTGCAGACAATATGGCTGCTCTTTGCGCAGATCATTAACAGTGTATATTTGCTGATACCTTGCCTGGTATGTTTTCTGGCTCTTACGGTCTGGTCGACTGTAAAAGGTATGGTAATGCCGGTTCTCCTGTTCTTTCTTCCCTTTACACCTCTTATGAAGATCCGGCCGGGAACGATCTCATTCTTTACCGTCGCATTGATAGCGGTATATTTAATGTACATCGTAATGGGCAGTAAAAAAATCAACATATACCATTTGATCCCGGCATTTCTGTTGATTGCACTTATTTTAGTAGTGAAAACACTCAAAGGTTACGCTTTTGAGAACAGCTATATTCTGTTTTCCATTTCTTTGCTTCTGGTTCCTTTTCTGGCGAGAGAAATGGATAACCAATATGACTTTTACTGGCTGACTATCTTTTTTGCGGCAGGTATCATTGCTGCAGCTGTCTCGTCACAGTATCTGGATATATTCCCGACAATACTGCGATATATAGCCAAACATGAATTTTCCGGCGGTATCCGGCATGCAGGATATTATGGTGACCCGAACTTCTATTCGGCACATATCAATGCGGCTTTGGGCGGCGTGATGGTCCTGCTTTTGAACAGTGTAAAAAAGGGCAGATCAATCATGTTGTTTCTGATGGCGATGCTGCTTCTTTACTGCGGTTTCCTCTCCGTATCCAAGTCATTCTTAGTAATAGCTTTGTGTCTGATCTTGTTTTTCATCGTGGAAATTCTGTTCAGCAAAGGCAAAGTGTCAGCCAAGTTAATGATACTGCTTACTTTCGGTGTAGGCACGGTATTTGTGCTTTCCTTCACCGTCTTTACAGACCTGATCGATATGATGATCACACGTTTGAGCAGCGGCAGTAATTTGTCCGACTTTACAACAAGACGAACAGAACTTTGGGTTCAGTACCTGAATGTCATAATAGAAGATATACCGCTTCTCTTATTCGGACAAGGCTATACCAACGTTCTTATAAGTGACCGCAGCTCACATAACACGATTCTGCAGGCAATATACCAGTTTGGAATCGTGGGGGGGACTATATTGTTGGGATGGATCATCTGCCATGTACGTACTTTACTGGCAGGTATAAAGATCCGGATCAATCATATTACGCAGATTTTTATTCTCCTGATCGGGACATTGGGACCGTGGCTGGGGCTTGATTATCTGTTCTTCGATGAATTCTTCCTGATTCCGATTTATCTGTGTGCTGGAATCAGAATGCTGGTAGGTGCGGATGATACGGAAACTGTTTCACTACAGTAACGGAGGTAACAGCGAAATTGGATCATCATAAGACCGACGATCCGTTGGTGTCGATTATAATGCCTGCGTATAATTGTGAAAAATACATTGAAGCGGCTATCCGTTCAGTAATCGCGCAAACGTATTCTGCCTGGGAACTGTTCGTAATAGATGACGGTTCGGCAGATTCCACCTGCTTGATCGCAGCCGAAATGGAGCAGAAAGACCCACGGGTGAAGTTGATCCGTAATCCAGTGAATATGGGAACCGCCAGAACCAGAAACCGGGGACTTGATCTGAGTACCGGTGAGTATGTGGCTTTTCTGGACAGTGACGATATGTGGCATCCGGACAAACTCAGATTGCAGATCCGGAATATGCAGCTGCAGAACGCAGACATATCCTATACTTCCTATGCTATTATTAATAATGAAGGAAAGTCAGTAAAAAAAACATACGTTGTTCCGGAATCCACATCATTTGAGGATCTTTTAAAAGAAAATGTTATAGGATGTTCAACCGTTGTCTTATCCGGTGACATTGCCAGGAATTATCGGTTCATAAGTGATTTCTATCACGAAGATTATTGCCTTTGGCTTGATATACTTCGTGCCGGTTATAAAGCAGTCGGATGTAAGGAAGCGCTGGTTGAATGGCGTCTGATAGAAAATTCGCGTTCTTTCAATAAACAGAACAGTGCGCGGAAACGATGGAAAATATACCGGGAATATTTGGGATTTTCCCGTATAAAAAGTACGGGTTTGTTATTCCGATATTTTATGAACGGTATCAGGAAATACTATTGATTATGGAAAAAGACAGCGTAATCACGAAAATGCCGGAATCACAGGCATCCCTCAAAGAGCATCAGCAGGCATTGACTGTGCTGCTCAAAGAGTTCGACCGTGTATGCAAGGTTCTGGATATACCATATATGCTGTTCGCGGGGACGATGCTGGGTGCTGTCCGTCATCAGGGATTTATTCCCTGGGACGACGATCTGGATGTGCTGATGATGCGGAAAGATTATGAGCGCTTCCTGGAACAGGCAGATTCTGTTGTGGATAAGGAAAAGTTTTTCCTGCAAAAAGAATTTTCCGATCATTGGCCCATGTTTTTTTCCAAGCTGCGTCTGAATCATACAACTTGCCTGGAAAAATTTCATCCGAGAGATCCTGAGATCCATCAGGGTGTGTATATGGACATATTTCCATGCGACAACGCAGCAAAAACCGAGTGGGGAAGGAAAATTCAGTTTTACGCGTCCAAAGTCGTGATTGCAAAATCACTGAGAAAGCGTGGCTATGAAACAAACAACAGTGTAAAAAAACTGTTTATGAATATGTGTACCCTGCTTCCGCTGTCATGGTTTCTGAAAATCACAAAATCCGGTACGGATGACAGTGCATATGTTCATAGTTTCCTGGGCGGTGCGGCGGTGTATGAAAAAAATGTATATCCGCGCAAGTATCTGGAAAGAAAAGTATATATTAAATTTGAAAATAATGACTATCCGGTTCCGGATGGATATGATACATTACTGAAAATTATTTATGGCGATTATATGCGTATACCTCCGCCTGAAGAACGGGCTGTCAAAAAGCATACGGTTCTGGTGGATCTGAACCATTCATATGTGTTATATCTGGAACATCATAAAACGATGAATTTCGATATACACACAAAAAGTATTCGCTGATTCGATGAAATATAAAGGAGGCGTTGTTTTGAAAAATACTACAAAAAGAATTTTGGTCCTGGCTGCACTTCTGACAGCAGCAGTTTCGGTTATGCTGACCGCTTCTTCCTGCAGCAAGGATGAAATTGAGGAGCAAACGCAGGATACCGAACAGGTGGAAAGCGCAGCTCCGGAGAAAGAAATTTTCCCCGAACTTGAGATCCTGAACACGACAGATACAAAAGATGGCGTTGTTGTGGAAACCACCTATGGTACATTCCGGTATCCCTATGCATTCTCCGATATCGTAAGTGTAAACGCTGTCAACGGTGAAGAGTCTGCACAACTCCAGGTAAGTGTTATCATGGAAGACAGTAGTTTTGTTGTGTACACTATACATTATAATGAAGAAATCGGCAGTGTATGCGGCAAGCTGAAGCTGGATGGTTATGAAGACGAAATCGATGTTTCAGTTGAATTTGAGGAAGCGTCGGATGCTGTCCCGGAGGATTGGCTGACAACAGTTTATGCTGTTCAGGAAACATTCAATGATGTGATCAACTCTATGAGTGAAGACAGCAGATTTACTTTGGCAGATTAACCGTATGTGATGAAATTGCAGGTTTTGGTTGCAGCAATGCATCAGAAGGAACTATCGCTGGCGGAAAAGATGAATACCCGGTGCAGTACAGTGATAGCAAACCAGGCAGATTGTGATGAGGTGGTGCAGGAAGATACCGCTTATGGGGAAGTGAAAATGGTAACTACCCCTACAAGGGGTGTCGGATTGAACCGAAATATTGCTTTACTTGCCTCAGATGCCGATATTGTTCTCTTTGCGGATGAAGACATGGTATACTATGACGGGATGCCGGAAGAGATTGTGAAGATTTTTCGGGAACTGCCCGAGGCGGATGTGATCGTTTTTGGTATCGACATTCTCAAAAATGGTGAAATCACCGAAAAACGCCGGTGCAAGCTGCACAGACTACATATATGGAATGCCATGCGGTACGGCATGGTTCGTGTGGCCGCTCGCCGAAATGCACTGCTGCAGAAGAACATCTCGTTCCACCAATGCTTCGGAGGCGGATGTGCGTTCAGCGCCGGTGAGGACAGTTTGTTCCTGAAAGCGTGTTTTGATGCAGGTCTGAAGGTTTATTCCCACCCATACGTGCTCGGTACCTGCTGCAAGGACGTATCCTCCTGGTTTGTGGGATGCAATGAAAAATATTTCTACGATAAAGGTGTGCTGGTACGTCATTTATTCCCAAAAAGTGCATATATTATGGCACTGTATTTCGGTGCACGCGTCAAACGGGAAACGGATATCGGCCTGTTGAAGCGCTTGTGCCTTGTATATGCCGGTGTCCGCGGCGGTAAAAAAATGATACCTTATCCAGACAGAACATGAAAAAGATAATCATTGTAAACAACAATATGAAGATTGGCGGTGTACAGAAAAGTCTGTATAACCTGCTGTGGGCTTTGGATGCCGAACAGAAGTACGAGGTCACCCTGCTCCTTTTCCGGAAAACAGGTCTATACGCAGAACGGCTTCCGGACAGTGTAAAGGTGGTGGAGTGCAGCGGACCGTTTCGATATCTGGGTATGAGTCAGAGTGAATGTGGAAACAATCGGAGAGACAAAATTGTCCGCAGCTTTCTGGCAGGGCTGAGCCGAATATGCGGCAGAAGCACAGCACTTTACCTGATGCTCGGCAGACAACCGGCTGTGGAGGGTACATACGACTGCGCCATAGCCTATCTGCACAACGGACGCAGAGAAGCGTTTTATGGCGGGGTACAGGAGTTTGTATTGGAACGGATACAGGCAAGACGGAAAATCGCCTTTCTTCACGGGGATTACCGTAACTGCGGTGCTGATCATAAGGAGAATCACCGGACATTAGAACGTTTTGATCAGATTGCTGCCTGTTCCGATGGATGCAGACAGGTATTGGAATCTGTGTTGCCTCATCTGAAAGAAAAATGTGTGACGGTTCAGAATTGTCACCGGTTCGAGGAAATTCGATCGTTGGCGGAAGAAGACCCGCCGTTTTACGACAAAAAACAAGTCAATGTGGTTATGGTGTCCCGCCTTACCCATGAAAAGGGAATGGAACGGGCACTGGAGGCCGCGGCTGTTGGAATTGCCAAAGGACTGACGATGAAACTTCACATAGTCGGAAGTGGACCAATGGAAGAACAACTCCGGGAACGAACGGAACGCCTGGGTATACAAGAGTATGTGGTCTTTTACGGGGAACAAACCAATCCGTACCGATACATGAACAAAGCAGATTTGCTCCTCATAACCTCCTACCACGAAGCAGCACCGATGATCATTGACGAAGCCCGCATCCTGGGTATTCCGACACTGACAACGGCAACAACCTCGTCTACGGACATGGTGCTTGGCAGGGATTGCGGATGGGTGTGTGAGAATTCCCAGGAAGCTCTGAATAATGCCCTATATAATTGTGCAGGAAACCGTGCGGTTCTGGAGGCATACAAAACGAAATTGCTTCAGAAAAATGCGGATAATAGTGTCCCATTGGCACAGTTTTGTGCGATACTGGAAAGTTGAAATAATGACTCCATATGAGAAAAATCACAAGGAAAAACATTTCTTGTTTTCACATAGATTCATTTTAGACAAAATAGAGAGAGGTTTGAGTTATGGAAAAGAAAATTTCTGTAAAACTGATGTCACTGTTTCTGGTAATCACAATGATGATCGGTCTGGTGCCGATGTACATTTTTGCAGCCGGCAGTGTGACAAACTATGACGACTTTTTGGCATTGATGAAGCAGCTGGAAGTCTACGCGGATGAATATGCCGCAATGTCGTACAGAGATCCCGGTGAACTGGTTCTTAACTTTGTACGTACAGGTGTAGAAAGATACCAGGACAGCAGCTGGTCCACCATTGCGGGTGATGAAATCACCGGTTTTACTACATACGTTGAAACACAGGATGCTGAGAATGGTACCAATGTAATGGATCTGCGGGATATCGTTGTGGAAGACTTCTACCTTCCCAACGGAAACCAGGTAGACTTCGGTCATATGTTTGGTACTATGAACATTTCTTATGTTGCCAAGGGTTCAGCCGACCTTTCCGGTTGGGCAGGTGACCTCTGTGACCTGCTGTATTACTGTGTAAGCGCTGCAACTGTACCTGAGGGAACTGTAGAAGAAATGGCAGCGTATATTCTTGAAAACTGTTTCGGTGAAGATGCGGATAACGCCTTTGGTTGGGACGACTTCTACGGAGATATGGACGCATACTACCTGATTGCAGAATATAATAAGGGTAACGGTTCTTTCAGTACACTGATGGAAGATTACTTTACCTCCACTCTCAGTGATGTAGACCGTGCGGTATATTTCGTAAATAACCGTTTTGCTGTGGAAGATTCCCAGGAAGCTGTACGTAAAGCAATTTACGAATCCTATTCTGCGGACCTTTCCATTAAGCTGTTGGAATCCTCTCGCGGTCTGACCGGTGAAAACACTCTGCGTAAGGCATGCTGCTATGCATTTGCGGATTATCTGTATAGTCAGGCAAAAGGTAATCTAATTGCCGGAACGGAAGACGATGAAGAAACGGATAATGATTACTATTCCGTATTCTCTACCGCTGAATCCATCCTCGCTCCCGGTATCAGCCAGGAAATCAAGTATGCACAGACCGTTGACGGAAAGCAGATCGTGTATTATGTTGCTACCGTGGACGTTACCCGTGATGATGTAACCATCATGGCAAACTATAAGGATAACGACCCTTCCAAGGGTTGGGGGTATCAGCGCGTTGCAGATCAGGCTGCTGCTCTTGTTAAGAATTATAGCAGCAAAACGGATGAAAATGGCAACAAGCTGTATGAAAACTTCAATGCAATCGTAGCAACCAATGCTGACGGTTATAATATGTCTACCGGTGAACCCGGCGGTCTGCTGGTAATGGATGGTCAGGAATGGCATGCTGTAGACAAGGACGGTTTTTTTGCCATCCTGAATGACGGCAGTGCCATGATCGGTACACAAGAAGACTATGAAACCTACAAGCATTTGATTCGTGATGCAGTCGGCGGTTTCGGTGCGGTTCTGATCAAGGATGGTAAAATCAATGTAACCAAGAACGCCAACTACACTGCAACCCGCGCAAGCCGTACCGCAGTTGGTATCAAGGAAGACGGATCCGTTGTAATGATGGTACTTGACGGACGTCAGCAGCCCTTCTCTGCAGGCGGAGCTATTGAAGAAATTGCGCAGATCATGCTGGATGCAGGCTGTGTACACGCTATCAACCTGGACGGCGGCGGATCTACTACCTATTTGTCCAAGCCTGCGGGGAGTGATGAACTTCAGCTTGTAAACCGTCCCTCTGACGGTTTTGCAAGAAGCGTATCCACATCTCTTGTAGCGATTTCCACTGCAAAATCCTCCAACGAATTTGATAGTGCAATTCTTTCTTCCGGTTATGACTACATCACTGCCGGTACAACCATGCAGTTCGAAGCAACCGGCGTAAGTAATACCGGTAACAGCGCACCCATTCCGGAAGGTGCATACTGGCAGGTTACCAACGAAACCGTTGGTACGATCGATGAAACCGGTCTGTTTACCGCCGTATCTGAGGGGGATGTAACCGTTGAATACATTGTAAACGGCGAAGTTGCAGGAAGCAAGGAAATTCATGTTGTCATTCCGAACGGCATCAAGTTCGCTGCAGACCGAATCGTTGCCATCTACGGTATTCCTACCGAACTCTCCCTTAGCCTGTGGTACGACAGCAACCCGGTAGCCTATACTGCAGAAAATGATGTGGTGATCATGTTGGAACATGAGACTGCCGGCACAATCGACGGTGTAACATTTACTGCAGATGAAGCAAGCGGAATCCGTACTGTTATGGTAGGTGCGATTCTTAATGCTAATGTAGATTTGGCTGCATTCTCTACCATCAACATATACAGAGAAGATGAAGCCCTTTTCGACTTTGACAATGCAACCATGGGTAACCGTACACTGGCATGGAACCGTGAGGTAACCAACGCTCGTACCGCCGATAATCAGCTGTACAGAATCGTTGACCCCGAGGCACCTATCGAAGTGGAATACACTTTTGCGTTGGATATGACCACTATCGAAATTCCCGCACAGGTGGAACCCCTGAAGTCCATGCTGCCCGGTGCAGATGCGGAAAATGCTTCTGCATGGAACTTCCTGCTCCAGTTGGCTGAACGTGTCTGCGTACAGACCAATGTAAAGATTACGGCGGATTTCAGCCCCGACCTGGATGTGAATATCGATGAACTGAAGGTAATTAATGACTTCTTTGAACTGACCAGTGCGGAAATCGATGAAAACAATCATTTGACCATAGTTTGTCACTGGCGCGACCAGACGGCAGCCATTGATGCTGCAACGGCAAATCCCCTCTGTATCCTCACCGGTATTTATGCTACAGTGAAGGACGATGCCAGTTACAGCAACAACGAAATTCTGATCAGCAACAACGGGTATGTGTCTTATGACGTCTACCTTGCTGCGTCTCAGCTATACTCTTTTGCCACCGATCCCGCAAACGATGCACAGAACGTATACGGACTGTATCCGTACATTCACGAACCGCCGTGCAGAGACAGTGAAAACAATGCGGACGGTACTTTGGAGAACAAGGATAAAGGTGCCCATTTTGCAAGTCAGTACGCAGAATTTGCGGATGTCTACGTCATCAACAGTGAAATCCGTCAGGGTTGGATCGAAGACTCTTACTATGTGGATAACGTAGAGGTAACCGGCGTACAGTTCATTCCCTCCAAGGAAGACAGATACCTTAAGAATTTCTATGAATTTGATGAAAACGGTATTCTGGTGAAGACACTGTCCGGATTTATCGAATACGAAGGCGATCTCTATTATGCTATGAACGGTGTACCTCAGAAGGGCTGGCAGTCCTTTAACGTGGATGACAAGGAGGTATACTACTACTTTGATTTGAAGACCTATAAGGCTGTCAATGGTGAACAGCAGATCTACGAAGGTCTGGGTGACGGTATTCCTTTTACCTATACTTTTGATAACTATATTCTGGTTAAGGGTGATCTGCGTGAATATTCCTATACGGACAAGCAGAACATTTTCCGTTCCGGTCTTGGTTACCGTTGGGGAGGTGAATGGACTACCGGTAAGTGGTTCGATATCGAAGACGATTCCTACTATATCCAGAAGTACCAGTACATTGTAGACACCGGTTTCCTGTATAAGAGTCCTACAAACCAGGACGTTCCGTATGACGGATACTATCTCTTCGATGAAAACGGCGTATTCCAGAAGAATTTCACAGGCATTTACAACGATTACTATGTCGAAAACGGTATTGCATACGGATATACCAAACGTATTGTTGAGATCGACGGATACTACTATCTGGTCAACGGTGACCTTAAGATCCTGAAGGACGGTAAGTATTGGGTAAGCCATCTCCAGACAGGCGGTTATGTGACAGCTGGTCAGTATGAGTTCGATGCAGAGGGCAGAATGATTACCCCTGTTGTAACGGTTGAAGAAGTTACTGCCCAGTCGCAGATCGACTATACCGTTGCCGGCAGTCTGGTGACGGTAACGGAAACCACGGTTCCCTGCAAGGTGGGTTACCTGGAAAATGGGGTATATGTTCCGATTACTGCCGTGGAAAATGAAGACGGAACCTACAGCTACCTGGTTCCCGGTGGTGTTACCAAGGTTCTGCTGATAGTTGCCGGTGATGTTTCCTGTGACGGTGTATTTGACGCAGAAGACAAGGATCTGCTGGCAAAAGCATTGGTACCCGGTTCCGCAACTGAACTGACTGCAGAACAGATTTTTGCCGCCGACGTGAACGGCAACGGAACGATCAACTCTGCCGATAAGGTGCTGATCGCCCGCAGTCTGCTGCCGGAAGGGCACGCACTCAAGAAAGCTCTTACATGGTAAGAGACAATTTTAGAAAAGACTGCGCATGATAGATTGACCGGTGATGGAAGCATTACCGGAGATCATACGTATTTTCATTCCAATGATCGGTAAAGTTTCTTCTGTTCCCGTCGGAGATTCGATGGGAACAGAGGGAATGATCATGAGTATGTATGAAAGGAAATAGAGAATGGAACATATATTTAAGCGTACGTTATCCATTGTTTTGACAATTGCGATGCTGGTGACTATGATTCCGTATGCGGCGACTCATGTTCATGCGGCGGGTTTGTTGACTACATCAGTAACTGGTTTGGAAGCTTCCTGGACGGATGCATCAAATTCGAGCGGTAAAGCCTCCTGGTCTGCCAGTGGTACAACTATAACGGGTAATGCGACTGGGTATACATCTTGGTTCACTGGTCGACAAATAACTACAAAATTGACTTTAACCAACAATTTTGATTGTGAAGCTACTTTGTCATTTAACTATTTGTTAACAGGTGGTGGTAGTGTTTCCGATGCCATTTCCGGTACAAGTGGACCCTATGAAGGTAAACTTGCAGCAGGTGGTTCTATTACTATCACTTTAACATCTCCGAGCGGAAACAGTACAAACACATTGTCCATCACAGGTATTACTTTAATCAGCGCAAATGCAGAAGATGTAACTACAACATTCCAGTCTGCTGAAGGTGGTAGTTATACTGTTAATGGTACTGCCATTACAACCGATACCGAAATGACAAGTACGGCGGGAACTAATTATGAATTGGTGGCTACGCCTGCAAGTGGATATCAGTTTTTTGGTTGGTACAATGGAACAACATATCTTTCTTATGCGACTTCTTATACACACAAAGCCGCTGAAACAGGTAGCATTACACCTGTATTTATAGCCAGCACAACAGCTTTGTTCGGCGTTGGTGCGGCGAAATTTTTCAATTTGGGTGAAGCTGGAACGTATGCGGCAAATAACACTGATAAAACAATCGTTCTGCTTAACAACGGTACTGTAACCGGTAATCATACGATTCCTGCCGGTGTAACGCTGTTGATTCCTTATAATTCAGCAAACACAGCTTATGGTGCAAATGCAAGCTGTACAGATACACCAGGTTTAATATTTGATACCAATGTAGCATGGGTGAAGCCAACAGCATATCGGACATTGACTCTTGCTGATGATGCTAATATTACCGTCAATGGTTCCATTGAGGTTGGCGGCAGACATGCAGCTTCTAATGGGGGCGGTTTGTATTGTGGAGCACCCTCTGGTCCTCTTGGATTTATCGATATGAAAACAGGTTCCGTCATTACTTTAAATTCTAATGCGAATCTGTACTGTTGGGGATACATCATCGGTGGCGGTGAAATTGTTGCGAAAAGCGGTTCTAATGTATATGAAAATTTTCAGTTTACCGATTTTCGTGGGGGATCCGCAACGGGAGATTTGGCTCAAAACTATAAATCTTATGGGGTTTTCCCTTTAAATCAGTACTATGTTCAGAATATTGAAGCATATTTAACACTTGAATCGGGTGCAGTTGAATACAGTGCTACTTCAATATTCGCTGTAAGTAGTACAAATAGTGCAACTTTGGCATTTATCGGCAATAACGATGATGCTATGTTCAAACTGACATCTGGATCTGTAACAAAACATTACGATGGTTCAACCGACCGTTTGAATATCGAGATAAATGGTAATTTGTCAGTGTCCCCCATTACTATGAGTATTGCGATATATACAATAGACTCAGTCAACTTTGAATTGCCTATCACGAATAATATGACTGTTCAGGCTCATTCTGGAAGTACCATTTCCATTTCTCAGGATATTGCCATGCTTCCTGGTGCTGAAATTATTGTAGATTCTGGTGCTGTATGTACTTTGAGCGCGGGTGTTAGTGCCTATCTCTACGATTCCGAGCAGTGGGGTCTGTACAGTGGTGCTAAAAACAAACTCATGGTTCCTCTTGACTATGTTCCCGGCAGGGTTTCCGGAGTGAATCGGATGAGTGGTATTACGGCAGCAAGTCAGATGGCTGATGCAAAAATTACCGTTAACGGAACAATGGATGCATCTGTGGGTTATGTTTATACTACCGCCGGCGGAGCACAGGTTGTCAGCACAGGCACAGGTGAAATCTTAATGAATCCCGATCAGCCTGAGACATCGGTGACGTATCAGAATGTATACATTAAAGATAATACCGAAGGCGGTATGGTTGAAATTCCTGTGAACTCCGCATGGCTCCGACACGGCGATGGTTCATACCTGAAAACCGCTGATGGAATACCGGGTTCTACCTATAAATATTGTATAGCTGATAACCATAACAAATGGTATATAAGTCCTTGCGGCTGTTGTGCCGGTAACCATACTCCTAGCGAAAACGAGGTAGACTGTACAACCGCACAGACTTGTACCGTCTGCGGAGAAATATTAGTTGCCGCTCTTGGCCATACTGCAGGCGAAGCCGCAACCTGTACAACCGCACAGACTTGTACCGTCTGCGGTGATGAAATTGTCGCTGCTCTCGGTCATACAGAAGGTGAAGCAGTAACCGAAAACGAAGTTGCTGCAACCTGTACTGCAGACGGAAGCTACGATAACGTAGTTTACTGCTCTGCATGTGATGTAGAACTCAGCCGTGAAACCATCACTGTTGCCGCAACCGGTCATACAGAAGTAGTGGATGCAGCCGTAGCCGCTACCTGTACCGAAACTGGTTTGACAGAAGGTAAGCATTGCTCTGTATGTAACGAAGTGCTCGTTGCACAGGAAGTAGTATCTGCAACCGGTCATACCGAAGTTGTGGACGCAGCCCAAGCGCCCACCTGTACCGAAACCGGTCTGAAGGAAGGAAAACACTGTTCTGTATGCGGTGAAGTGTTCGTTGCGCAGGAAGTAATTCCTGCAGCCGGCCACACAGAAGGTGAAGCAGTAACCGAAAACAACGTAGCTGAAACCTGTACTACAGCCGGCAGCTACGATACAGTAATATACTGTACTGTATGTAATGTAGAACTCAGCCGTAAAAACACCACTGTTGCCGCAACCGGCCATACAGAAGGTGAAGCAGAAATCGAAAGCGAAGTTACCCCAAGCTGTACAGAAACAGGCAGTTACGACACAGTAATTTACTGTACAGTGTGCGGTGATGAGGTAAGCCGTGAAACCACCACTGTTGCCGCAACCGGCCATACAGAAGGTGAAGCAGTAACCGAAAACGAAGTTGCTGTAACCTGTACTACAAACGGCAGTTACGATACAGTAGTATACTGTACTGTATGTAGTGCTGCGATCAGCCGTGTAACCACCACTATTGAGGCAACCGGTCATACCGAAGTGGATGATGCAGCAGTTGCCGCAACCTGCACCGAGACTGGTCTGACAGCAGGTAAGCACTGTTCCGTATGTGGTACAGTGACTGTTGCTCAGGAAGTGGTACCCGCGAACGGTCATACAAACGGTGAAGCAGTAACCGAAAACGAAGTTGCCCCAAGCTGTACAGACACAGGCAGTTACGACACAGTAATTTACTGTACAGTGTGCGGTGATGAAGTAAGCCGTGAAACCACCACTGTTGCAGCAGCCGGTCATACCGAAGTGGATGATGCAGCAGTTGCCGCAACCTGTACCGAAACCGGTCTGACAGCAGGTAAGCACTGTTCCGTATGTGGTTCAGTGACTGTTGCTCAGACGGTAGTACCCGCAACCGGTCATACCGAAGGTGCGGTGGTAGTGGAAAACGAAGTCCCTGCAACCTGTACTGCAGACGGCAGCTACGACAATGTAGTTTACTGTTCTGTATGCAACGCAGAACTGAGCCGCAGTACCGTAACGGTATCCGCAACCGGTCATACCGAGGGTACAGCAGGTGTGGAAAACAATGTGGATGCAACCTGTACCGACGATGGAAGTTATGATACTGTAGTTTACTGTTCTGTATGCGGTGAAGAACTTAGCCGTCAGACAACAGTAGTGCCTGCAACCGGTCATACAGAAGGTGAAGCAGTAACCGAAAAAGAAGTTGCTGCAACCTGTACTACAGACGGCAGTTACGATACTGTAGTATACTGCTCTGTATGTAACGCAGAACTCAGCCGTAAGTCCACAACCGTTCCCGCAACTGGTCATACAGGCGGTGAAGTGGTAGTGGAAAACAATGTTGCTCCTACCTGTACGGTAACCGGCAGTTACGACAACGTGAAATACTGTACGGTATGCGGCGAGGAAGCAAGTCGTGAAACCGTAGTGGTTGCCGCAAAAGGACACACTTACAACAACGTAGTAACCGCGCCTACCTGTGAAACCAGCGGTTATACAACCTATACCTGTGGAACATGCGGCGATACCTATAAAGCAGATGAAATATCTGCTCTTGGTCATACAGAAGGCAAGACCAATGTGGAAAACAATGTGGCTGCAACCTGTACCGAAGACGGCAGTTACGAGAATGTAGTCTACTGTTCCGTATGCAAGGAAGAACTCAGCCGTGAAAAAGTAACTGTTTCAGCATCCGGACACAAGTACAGCAGTGAAGTAACCGCGCCTACCTGTACGGAAGACGGTTATACGACCTATACCTGTTCTGCCTGTGGTAACACCTATACATCCGATGTGGTAACCACACCCGGTCACCAGTATAGTTCTGTGGTAACTGCGCCTACCTGTGCGGCAGGCGGATATACCACCCACACTTGTGCGACATGCGGTGACACATACACGGATACAGAAGTACCTGCAAGAGAACACCAGTATAACCCTGTAGTAACCGCACCTACCTGTGAAGCGGATGGTTACACAACCTATACCTGTATGTATGATGACTGTAAGCACTCCTACACCGGCGATACCGTTTCTGCAACCGGACATGCTTACAGCGCAGTGGTAACCGCACCTACCTGTACGGAAGACGGTTATACAACCTACACTTGTTCCAACTGTAAGGATACCTACACAGCAGATGAAGTTTCTGCATCCGGACACAAGTACAGCAGTGTAGTAACTATACCTACCTGTACGGAAGGCGGATATACCACATATACCTGCTCTGTCTGCGGAGACAACAATGTGGCTGATGAAACCCCTGCAGAAGGGCACGATATTATCAGTCATGATGCACAAGCCGCAACCTGTACCGAAATCGGATGGGATGCGTACGAAACCTGTTCCAAGTGTAATTATACAACCTATAAGGAAATTGCAGCTCTTGGTCATACAGATGTGGATCCGAAGGATTACATTTGTGATGTATGCGGAACAGACCTGTGTACTGATCATGAGGTAGAAATACTCGAGGCCAAAGCCGCTACTTGTACCGAAACCGGTCTTACCGAAGGTGAGAAGTGTAGCATATGCGGAGATGTGATAACCGCACAGACCATTATTCCCGCAACCGGACATCAGAATACGATAATCGTCGGTGCCAAGGTTGCGACGTATAACGAAGAAGGTTATACCGGCGACACGTATTGTAACGATTGTGATACAACGATTGAAAAAGGTGAGACACTCCCCCCTAAGACCGGTGCTGAAGCTTCTGTCAATGGCTTCAAGTACGGTACTCTGGCGGAAGCTGTTGCAGCAGCCAAGGATGGAGAGACGGTTGTTCTTGAAAAAGACGTTGTTCTCACCGAAATGCTGTATGTCAATACCGCTCAGACTTGGGAATTCGGAGAATTCAGTCTCACCACAGGACAAGTTGATGCATATTCCTACGCTATAGTCATCAACAGTGATCTGAAGATCGAAAGCGGTACATATCGTATCAACAGTATGTATGGTATTGCCGTAAGCAATACAGGCAGTCTGACCGTTGAAGACGGTACTTTCGAAAATGTATCTGCGAATGACTATCTGATCGGTAACTTCGGTACAACAACGATCAAGGGCGGTACCTTTAAAGGTCAGTATTGCTGCGTGAACAACTTTACAGATGATGAGTATAATGGTGTTGCCAATATTTATGGCGGTACCTTCAGCACAGAGGCTACAGATGAAACCGGTGGGTATGAACCCTGTGACCTGATGGCCAACGAAGGCCTGACCGTATACGGCGGTACATACTCCAAGGATGTTACCAAATACTGTGATGATGGTTATCATACCGTAGATTCCGATAATAACGGTACATATACCTATGGTGTTCATACACATTCTTTGGTGGTAACATCTCCCACCTGTGTGGATGAAGGTTATTCCACATACACTTGTGTCTGTGGAGATACCTACGTATCCGACATAGTGGCTGCTCAGGGTCACAGTATTACCACATATGTTGCCCGTGCAGCGACCTGTACTGAAATCGGATGGAATGCGTATGAAAAGTGCAGTAAGTGTACTTACACAACCTACACAGAAATCCCCGCATCCGGACACACAATCGAAGAAGTTGAAGCACAGGCTGCAACCTGTACTGAAATCGGATGGAATGCGTATGAAAAGTGCAGTAAGTGTACTTACACAACCTACACAGAAATCGCTGCATCTGGACACAGCTACGAAGAAGCTGTAACCGCACCTACCTGTATATCCGGCGGATTTACTCTGCATACCTGTACAGTCTGCGGTGACAACTATAAAGATAATGTAACCAATCCTCTGGGGCACAGCTATTCTGCCGTAGTAACTGCGCCTACCTGTACAGACGGCGGATATACGACCTATACCTGTTCCGTATGTACCAACAGCTACACAGCTAATGAAACCGCAGCACTCGGTCATACATCCGGTGCAGTGGTTGTGGAAAATAAAAAATCCGAAACCTGTACCGCGGATGGCAGTTACGATAATGTAGTATACTGTACCGTGTGTGGCTGCGAACTTAGCCGCAGTACCGTAGTTGTACCCGCAAAGGGTCATACTCCCGGTAATGTAGTTGAGGAAAATAAGGTTTCCGCAACCTGTACGGCAGACGGCGGTTACGACAATGTGGTATACTGTACAGTATGTAATACGGAAGTAAGCCGTGAAACCGTAACTATCCCCGCCAAGGGACACACTTCCGGCAAGACAGTTGTGGAAAACAAAGTGGCGGCAACCTGTACGACAGACGGTAGCTACGATAATGCTGCTTACTGTACAGTATGTAATACGGAAGTAAGCCGTGAAACCATAGTGGTACCTGCAACCGGACACACTTCCGGTGCAGTGGTTGTAGAAAACGAAGTTGCCGCAACCTGTACCGAAGACGGCAGTTACGATAATGCAGTTTACTGTACGGTATGTACTGCAGAAGTTGGTCGCGTGACCAAGGTGGTACCTGCAACCGGACACACTTCCGGTGCGGTGGTTGTAGAAAACGAAGTTGCTGTAACCTGTACCGAAGACGGCAGTTACGACAACGCAGTTTACTGTACGATATGTAATACGGAAGTAAGCCGCGAAACCGTGGTTGTACCTGCAACCGGTCATACAGCAGGCGCAGAAGCAACCTGTACTACTGCACAGACCTGTACTGTGTGCGGTGATGAATTGTCTGCAGCACTCGGTCACACTGCTGGAGAATCCGTTGTGGAAAACAACGTAGATGCAACCTGTACGACAGACGGAAGCTATGATACCGTAGTATACTGTTCCGTATGTGATGCAGAACTCAGCCGTGTAAACACAATCGTACCTGCAACCGGTCATACAGCAGGCGCAGAAGCAACCTGTACTACTGCACAGACCTGTACTGTGTGCGGTGCTGAACTGTCTGCAGCACTCGGTCATACCGATGGAGAATCCGTTGTGGAAAACAACGTAGATGCAACCTGTACGACAGACGGAAGCTACGATACCGTAGTATACTGTTCCGTATGTGATACAGAACTCAGTCGTGTAAACACAATCATACCTGCGTCCGGACATACCGATACGGAAGCGGTTATTGAAAACAGCGTGGATGCGGACTGTACCAATGCCGGCAGCTATGACAGTGTAGTATACTGCTCTGTATGTACTGTTGAAATAAGCCGTACAACTGAAGTGATATCTGCACTCGGTCATACCGCTGGCGAAGTAGTAGTGGAAAACAGCGTTGCTGCAACCTGTACGGTAGACGGCAGTTACGACAATGTAGTATACTGTTCCGTATGTGATGCAGAACTCAGCCGTGAAAATGCAGTAGTACCCGCAACCGGTCATACCGCCGATGATACGGTACTGGAAAATAACGTAGACGCAACCTGTACAGGAGACGGCCACTATGACAACGCAGTATATTGTACGGTATGTGATGCGGAAGTAAGCCGTGAAACCGTAGTGGTACCCGCAACCGGTCATACCGCCGGTGATACGGTACAGGAAAATTACGTAGACGCAACCTGTACAACGGACGGTGTATGCCATGCAGTAGTATATTGTACGGAATGTGATATAGAACTCAGCCGTAAGTACTACAAAGCAATTCCCGCGACCGGACACACAGCCGGTGAACAAGTCATCGAAAACGAAATAGCGGCAGGCTGTCTCACAGAAGGTTACTATGATATAGTCACATACTGTACGGTATGTGATGCGGAAGTAAGTCGTGCAACCGTGCCAATCACGCCTACCGGTCATAAAACGGAATATTCGGAAAATGTGGTTATGCCTACCTGTACGAAAGATGGCAGCTACAGCAGTATGACTGTTTGTACCCTGTGTAATGGAGTACTCAGCAGGGAAGTTGAGACCATTCCCGCAACCGGTCATACCGCCGGTACCGCAGTTAAGGAAAACGAAGTGGCTGCAACCTGTATCAAAGACGGCAGTTACGATACTGTAACCTACTGTACTGTATGCGGAGAAGAAGTAAGCCGTGAGACTACTGTAATTCCCGCAACCGGTCATACCGCTGGTACCGCAGTTAAGGAAAACGAAGTGGCTGCAACCTGTACCAAAGACGGCAGTTACGATACCGTAACCTACTGTACCGTATGCGATGAAGAAGTAAGCCGCGAGACTACTGTAATTCCCGCAGCTGGCCATGCGGAAGGGGAAGAAATTACAGAAAATGAAAAAAATGCGACCTGTACTATTGACGGAAGCTATGATTCTGTGGTATACTGTACTGTGTGTAAACAGGAAGTTAGTCGTGTAACAACGACCGTTCCGGCTACCGGTCATACGCATACCGGATATGGTGTGAATACCGAACAACACTGGAGCATCTGTTCTTGCGGCGAGGCGTTCGCTAAAGACAATCACAAGTTTGTGGACAATGCTTGTGTATGCGGTAACATCAATGTGATCCTGTTCGGCGAAGGCGTTGCCTATACTGTGGAAGGTCGTGTTGTAACCGTAACCCACCACAGCGCATGTAAGGTCGGCTATCTTGTAGACGGTCAATATGTGGCTGTCGAGTCAGTTGAAAACGCTGACGGCAGTTATAGCTTTACGGTTCCGGATGACGCAACTGAAGTTATACTGGTAGTAAACGGTGATTTGGATGCAGACGGTGACACAGACCAGGACGACGCTGCAATTCTGGCAAAAGCATTACTGCCTTCCGATTACGACGCATACGATCCGCTGGACGATGCAAGACAGGCGTTTGCGGCAGATATCAACAGCAACGGAAAGCTGAACTCCGCAGATAAGACACTGTTGGCGCGTGCGCTGCTGAATAGTGAGCATACGATGTACAAGCCGGTTGAATGGTGAAAAAATGAATACACATAAATCAGGAGGAAATGACAACACAATGAAAACCAAGCTTTTTAAAGGGGTTTCAGTGTTATTGGCAATTACGTTGCTGATAATCGCGTCAAGTTTCTATATTGGTGCAGCTGATTTTGAACAGGCAGTAGGCCTGGCTGCATCCAATGATGGTGAGGTGAAACTTGACGGAACAAATCCGGGAAGTGTTACAGTCAGCATTGTATGCAAAGAAAATCTTACGTGCTATAATATTGAAGGTTTATGGGATATCCATGAGCAGGAAGGAAGCGAGAACTTCACCCTGACGGGTCTTGCCTTCAATGAGGATCTGAACGTTGTGGAAAACGACGACTTTGCAGATGTCCCTACTGGACAAATTTCCTGGGTAGATGACGAATTTGAAGCATTGGAAATGACTGAAGGTTACGTGCTTGCGACAGCTACTTACGCTGTCGCAGCCGGAACCCCGGCAGGTACGTATACACTTGGATTTACCAAGACAGTATTCACCGGTGCCGACGGTGAACCGGATGAAACTGAGGTGGAATTTACTGTGACTATTACGGTTGCGGTTGATGAACCTGAAGCGGAAGGTCTGAAAGGTGACGTTGACCTTGATGGTGATGTTGATGTAGATGACCTCACCTACCTTGCTGAACATGTAGCCAAGATCATTACTATTACCAATACGACTTCTCTCAGCAATGCTGAAGTGACAGGCGATAGCAGTGTATCAGTTGATGACTTGACTAAACTTGCAGAGTACGTTGCAAAAATCATCCCGAGTTTGGATTGATAAAAAATTAGGAGGCTTTTAAAATGAGTTTTACAAAAAGATGGCTTTCTGTTATTCTTTGTGTGATGATGGCAGTTATGACATTAACTGTTTCTATCAACGCAGCAGGCGGAGAAACGAATGTTTCACTTGTAGTTGGTGAAAACCAAGTGAATGTTGGAGATACCTTCACAGTTGAACTTGGTAACAAAGATATGAAAGTCAAAGGTTTTACCTGTGGTTTCTATTTCGATAAGGAACTGCTTGAATGTGTATCTATTGTTGGCGTAGATCCTGCATACCCCGATGATTTTTCTTTGATTCTTACCAATCCCGGCAGAGGCGGACCATATGTGGCTCCTACCGCTGTTTCTTCTGTTGCACAGGCAAATGAAAATGGTACTGTTGGATATGCATATGCTGGTACTTCTGATGTTGAATACAGAACAAATACTTTGTTGGTCGTAACTTTCAAAGCATTGGCTGCCGGCGTTGCCGATATCACACATTATGAGGCAACAAACGGTACTGATGCATATAGTTCCGAAGGAATTGATACTGTATCTGTAACCATCGTAGAAGAAGAAGAAGAACCCACCCCCGACTGTTCTGATGCAAATCCCCACGAAATTTCTCTGCCCTACAGTGAAGTCGTTGAATGTACGTATGAAGACAAGCACGACCACTACTACAAGTGGACTGCATCCAAAGCCGGAACACTGACCATTGTAATGCCCTATGCCCTTCAGTGCGATGTACATGATTCAGGGATTATAATTGATGGAATTGAGGGCGGTACGCTGACTGTTGAGGTTGTAGCAGGCGATGTGATCATACTGAATGTATATAACCTGGCCTCTGTCAACGGTACATGGACTGTATCCTTTGCTGAACCCCATGTCTGCGCAGAAGGCACCCTGACCAAGGTTGATGGACTGGCTGTAACCTGCGAAGCAGATGGTTATAAAGAATATTACCAGTGTTCCTGCGGTACATACTATGCTGACAGCAAGGCAGCTGAAAAGATCGATGATATCGAGACCTGGAAGACAACCGACGGCAGAATTGCTTCTTCCGGTCATGTATGGGAAGGCGAGATCACATACGAAGATCAAGGGGATGGTACGCACGTTGTAATTACCCGGTGCATAAACGATAGTAAACACCAGAATTTCAGCGATCCTGTAGAGCACACCTTCGATGAGGAAACACATATGTGTGTCTGCAACGCAGGAGAGATCTTCACTCTCACCTTCGATTTCAACGGCGGTAAAAATCAATATGATGATACTACAATGCCTATGGGCATAGTATATGGCGATTCGGTAGAAGAGGATTTGATTTCACTCTGGGGTGAATGCACACGAGATGGTTACACTCTGCTCGGCTATACCACCGTTAAGGATGACGCTGATACACTCGTTACCAGCATTGAATCCATGCCTGCTGAAGACGTTACTCTCTACGCTCTGTGGCAGAGCAACCATGTCTGCGGCGCAGAAGGTACTCTGACTTATGTTGAAGGACAGGCTGCAATCTGCACCGAAAACGGTACCGCTGCACATTACAAGTGCTCCTGCGGCGAACTCTACAGCGATGAAAAGGCTGAAACCAAGATCACTGCAGAGGAGACCATCATTCCTGTTGACGGTGAAAACCACGCATGGGGTGAAGCTTCTTATAACGACAACGGCGACGGCACCCATACCGCATCCTATGTATGCGGCAACAATGGGGAACACACCAAGTCCGACGCCGCTGAAGGCCACGACCACGTTGACGGAAAGTGCATCTGCGGTGCTGAAAAGTACGAAGGCTGGACTGAACTTGAGGACAAGTGGTATTACTACGATCCCGACACCAATACTCCCGTAACCGGCATTGCACGTGTACCTTATCCCACCGAACTTGGCTACGGTCCCGATGCGGAAGCTATCGCATACAGCGAAAGCAAGGGCGAAACCTTTATCGATGAAGAAACCGGTCTGTTCGTATTCGATAACAGCGGTGTATTCCAGTCCGATCTGACCGGTCCTGCTGCAGATTACAGCTATTATGTAAAGAACGGTCACCTCGCATGGCATCCCGGTCTGATCAAGATCGACGGTGAATTCTACTACTTCATCGGTGATGTTGAAAACGGTGGTAACACACTTGCAAACGGTGAGATTTACCTCATCAAGCCCAACGGATACACTGAATTCGAAGCAAACGGCATTTACAGCTTTGTAAACGGTAAGTTCAGCGGTCTCAACGGCATCCACAACGGCAAGTATTATATAAATTCTCAGCTTGCTGCAGGTGAAGGTCTGGTTAAGCTGGACGACGGTTACATTTATGTTCGCTCCAACGGTAATCTGGCTGTCGGCGAATACTGGGTAACCAAGACCAACGGTCTGGTATCCGCCGGTATGTACACATTCGGCGATGACGGCTTCCTGGTAAGCACCAAGGATCCTTCCGTAAACGGCATTGTTGACGGTTGTTACTATAAGAACGGTGAACCTTACTATGCAGGTCTCATTGAAATCGACGGTGATACCTACTATGTTCGTTCCAACGGTCAGCTGGCAACCGGTAAGTACTATATTACCAAGACTACCGAATATACAGGCAGCCTGGATGTTAAGTCCGGTGATAAGCTCAACTTCGGTGAAGACGGCAAACTCATTGGCTGATCCATAAAAATGAAAATACCGATTGCACAGTGCAGTCGGTGAGGTGGGCGGACGCTCTATACCGCAAGGCGGAGCGTCCGCTGACTTTTCATAAAAACTTTGATAGAAAGCCGATGGGTCGTGTCGGTTTTCTATTGCGGTTTTATAGGATAAAAACAATGTGTTTTACTATTTCGAGAGTGAAGATATATGAAAAATATAGGTATTAAAGGAACTTCAGCTGATGCTGTTTTTCTGACATTTATTAAACTTGTTACAACCGTGCTCGGATTGGCTATAACCAGATTGCTCTCCCAGCATTTGGAAGTACACAATTACGGTACCTATTCTCAAATCATGCTGCTTGTATCAACGGTATCGTCGATCACCATGTTCGGAATGATGGATGGTGTGAATTATTTTGGTGCCGGAGAGCAGGATGCGGCTAAGCGGGAATCTTATTTAGCGACAATTTTTGCCTTGCAATGTACATTAAGCACTGTAGCCGGATGCATAATTATGGTGCTGCAGAAGCCGATCTGTCTTTATTTTGATAATGCGGACGTAAGTAAATATTTGATTTTTGCAGCAGTATTGCCGTTTCTGCAGAATCTTCTTGGAATGTCTCAGGTGCTTTTTGTTTCCATTGGCAAAGCAAGGTTATTGGCATACAGAAATCTTGTTGTTTCCTTGTTTAGATTGATAGCGGTCTTGATTGTTACGTGGGTAGTAAAAAGTGCAGCGGTTGTATTGATCGCCTCTCTTATTCTGGATATTGGACAAATTACATTTTTTTGGAGTATTCTGCACAAGAATCATTGCCGAATAAAATTCAGTATGATACAGCCGCGGTTGCTCGGAAATATTTTCCATTATTGTGCTCCCATGGCGATATACCTTATTGTAAACACCCTGAACCGGGATATGGACAAATATCTGATATCCATGATGACGGACACGGAAACGCTTGCATTATATGCCAATGCTTCCAAACAGTTGCCCTTTGACATTATTATGGCCTCTTTCTGTACGGTTCTTGTTCCCTATATCACAAGATATATTTCGGAACAGAATCGTGAAAAAGCAGCGGAACTGTATAAGCTGTTTCTGGAGATCACCTATATTTCCACAGGCATACTTTGCTGCGCGGCACTGTCATCTGCTCCCCAGCTTATGAAGCTTCTGTACTCAAACAAATACACGGATGGATTGGCGATATTCTGTGTGTATATATTGGTGGATCTTTTCCGCTTTACCAATATTACCCTTGTTCTCAGCGCAGGGGGAAAAACCAAATGGCTTATGTTTATGGGATTCGGAGCACTCGGTCTCAATGCAGTATTGAATAGTATTCTGTATAGTGTAATGGGTATTATCGGACCTGCCATCGCAACACTTGTAGTCACGGTTATTATGGGGATACTGATGCTGAATCTCAGTGCCGGCGTATTGAAAATGCGTCTTTCAGCTTTTTTTGACTTTCCGTATCTGTTGAAACTGACGGTCGAAAGTATAGTACTGGTTTTTGCGTTGAGTATATTGCGTCAGTATCTGGAGAAAATGGATGTTCACTATTTTTTAATACTGATCATTGTTGCCGGAATATACGGAGTCTCCATGCTTTTCATAAACGGTAGAAGATTGCTTGCGGATATGAAAAAAGTAAATCATATAGCAAAGCATACTGATGAGATCTGATTCTATAAAAATATTGACACGATTAAGAAAAACAAATGGTTAAGTCACTTTTTGACGCACTGATATTACTGGGAGTTTATCTGTATGGGAAAATTGGCAGTCAAATTCGGGAAATTGTTGTATTATACGATCGCCATGCGGTTGCCTGCATCATATTCGGGAATACGTGTAGGACAAAAGGCATTCCGCGCTTTTTGCGGCAGATTGATTCTGAAGCATTGCGGTAAGAATGTAAATATCGAAAAAGGGGCGAGCTTTTCCGCCAAGGCTTCTCTTGGGGATTATTCAGGTATTGGGGTCAATGCCAGAATAAACGGAGACTGTACAATCGGCGATTATGTAATGATGGGAACGGATGTTGTCGTCATAACGCGAAATCATTGTTATGAGAGAACGGATATTCCGATGATGCATCAGGGGTTTGCGGAAGAAAGACCCGTCGTTATCGGAAACGATGTATGGATCGGTGACCGAGTAATTATTTTGCCCGGCGTACATATCGGAGACGGCAGTATCATCGCAGCCGGCGCGGTAGTTACCCGGGATGTACCGCCATATGCAATCGTTGGCGGCGTACCGGCGAAAGTGATAAAAAACAGAAAAGACCGGGAAGAGTAGCTTGATCCAACGACTTTCTGATAGACAGATACCGATAAAATAGGGGGTGACCGTTAAAGCGGTCACCCCCAAAATGTCTATGAAGGGAGATATTTTGGCAAATTACGGAGTAAGAAAAAGTCGGGCGTATCACGGAGAACCGTGGACATAAAGGCGTTTCCCACCGGTACACGGATCGGTGAACATATTTGTCCCCCGTCGGAAATTTCCCCCACAGTGACATAAAAGGATCGTCCGAGGATATCACCCCGGTAAAGTCTTTATTCTGAATCTTCTTCCATGTTCGTTTTAAAAGGGACGAATGGAAAGAAACGCGATAATTGATCGGCTTTGCTGACGGCATTGCCGTTTTTGTATATCACACAGGTTTGTATATCTTTCTCCAAAATGCAGATACTAATTATATTACAATATGGGGGGAGATAAATGGAATCGGTCTGGAAACAGGATGTGCCGCAGATGCGGTTTGGACCACTTGACGGTAATATAAATACCGATGTATTGATCATCGGCGGCGGTATCGCAGGGATCTTATGCGCGTATAGGCTGAAAAGTGCGGGTGTGGACTGTGTGTTGGCAGAAGCCGGGGAAATTCTGGGCGGCATTACCCAAAACACCACGGCAAAGATCACTATCGGTCACGGACTCTTATACGATAAACTAATCAAACGATATGGCGAGAATACAGCGCATCTTTATCTGGAAGCACAGACACACGCAGGAGAGGAATACGCAAATCTTTGCCGCAATATTGACTGTGATTATGAAAAAAAGGATTCTTACGTCTATTCACTCCGCGACAGGCGAAAGATTGAAAGGGAAGTTACCGCCCTGAGACGTCTCGGTATCCTGGCAGAATTCTCGGACACGCAGGAACTTCCCATGGAAACTGCCGGTGCGGTATGTGTAAAAGATCAGGCGCAGTTCCACCCGCTCAAATTCCTGTATACCATCGCAAAAGACCTGCCGATTTATGAGAATACCAAGGTCGTGGAGCTGAAACCGAACCGGGCGGTTACGAGCCACGGCGAAATCACTTACAAAAAGCTGATCGTGGCAACCCATTTCCCCCTTCTCAACAAGCACGGCGGATATTTTGTGAAACTGTATCAGCACCGCTCCTATGTCCTTGCCCTGCAGAATGCGCCAAACGTGCACGGAATGTATGTGGACGAATCGGATACGGGATTGTCCTTCCGTAATTACGGAGATCTCCTGCTTCTCGGCGGCGGAGGACACCGTACAGGCAAACAGGGGGGATGCTGGCAGGAACTGGAAGAATTTGCAGACACACACTATAAGAACGCCCGTGTTGTCGGCAAATGGGCAACACAGGACTGCATGACACTGGACGGTATTCCTTATATCGGGCAGTATGCGGGATCCACGCCGGATATGTATGTGGCAGCGGGCTTCAACAAATGGGGAATGACCAACGCCATGGCAGCTGCGGACATTCTCAGCGATCTTGTCAGGGGAAAACCGAATCCATATGCCGCCGTATTTTCGCCGTCACGCAGTATTTTTCATCCACAGATTGCCGTCAACATTTTCGAATCCGCGGTGGGACTTCTTACCCCTACGGTTCCCCGATGTCCCCACCTTGGTTGCGCGCTGAAGTACAACAAGGCAGAACACACATGGGACTGTCCCTGCCACGGTTCACGATTTTCGGAGGATGGTGAGGTGATGGACAATCCTGCAACGGATGACCATCGTGGGAGGCTGGGGGATTTATGATGTATAACGAAATCCGCCGGAACGGAAGTTCTGACGGATTTTTTGAATTATTCGCTTTTTTCAGATGTTTTTGCATCGGTTACTATGACTTTGAATCTGTCGGTTTTGAAGATGAAAAATATTCAACAGTGGCGAGGTCACCCGGATGGGGAAAGAGGACATTGAGATGGGTTTAGAGTAGGTGTTTAAACAGTAAAGTACGCAAACCTCCCGACCAACTATTATGCTGGCGCGGGAGGTTCGTTTTGTTTGATATTCACTTACATCAGATGCAGGGTTTGTATTCGTCGAGACCCATTTCGTGATATACGGTACGGTATTCCTTCATACGCTGTTCCTTGCATCTTTCCCATGTGTTGTTGTCATATGCATCACGGATCAGATGATAGGCTCTATCCAGCATCGCATCACATTCTTCCAGCCTTCCGAGTCTGTAGAGACATCCGGCAGCAGCAAGCCGTTCGGTTCCTTCCGGGATATACGGTCCCTGCAGCAGTGCATATTCTCTGGGAATCGGACGTTTCCAGAAGCGCTCGATCAGGTCTGCGGCTTCTTCAAAGGACCACAGGGCATTTTCGTAATCACCCACTGCAAAGAAGCTATATCCTTCTGCCTCGCATACCATGTGCAATTCCTGATGCGCCCACCGCTTCCATTCTCTTGTTTCATGCAGCCGATCCTCTTTCGTCAAAAACATCGAAGTACAGCGCATCCGGTCATAAATATCCAGATGATACCGATAGGGCATGGATTCGATCAGCTTTTTACCTTCTTCATATCTGCCGGTTGTGATATAGATATCTGCCATATCTCCCATAACGCCGAGATAGATGAAAGAATCTTCGCATTCTTCGCAGATCTGCTTTCCGATTTCAAGCGCTTTTTCCACAAGATCGGTTCTGCCATGTGCACGGATCTGTCCAACATAACATTCCAGCAGTTCGCGTTTCAGAATGTATCCGGTGGGATAATCGGCAATTCCTTCCAGAAGAATTTTTTCTGCTTCTTCAAACGGCTTTCCACCTCTGGAGTTGTACAGCACATTCATGATGTTTTCTTCCAGCTTATCCACATCATAGTTGAACAGCGTATCCATACTTACGCCGAAATATCCCGCGATTACCGGAAGTATGGCGATATCCGGATACCCCGTACTCATCTCCCATTTGGAAACCGCCTGCGAAGTGATACCAAGGGCGGATGCCAGTTGTTCCTGTGTAATTCCTTTTTTCTTTCGCAATTCGCGGATTTTGTTTCCGATATTCATTTCCATGGTTGTTGCTCCTTTCGGAAAATTCAGCATCGGTACCTTGCTTGATTATAGTATAGCATACCTTTATCAATGAATCAACAACCGCATTTTTGGAAAAATACAACGGATCGTTGGATGAGTTGGAAAGGAGTGATTTTGGTTCTATCCTCTGAAAAAATCCGTACATACTTCTGCACGCATCCTGCATTTCGGTTAGAAAAACGCCTTTGTCTGACCGGGAAATCTGCACTCACCTCACAAGGCTGCGGAAAGAGAACATCGGGAAGGATCTGGAGAAGGTGTTTCGGAGGTAAGAAAATAAAACCCCACCATGAGGGCGGGGCATATGTTGAATATTATCTCTTTTCAATAGGAATCCAAACTTGAACATTTCGTTCACTTTTTGGGCTCCAATGATACACAGCCAATTCAGGACCCCGAGCTAATTGGAATCCCATCTCAGGCATCCATTCTGTAATAATCTTGATTCTCAAATTGAGCAGATCAAAATAGTCGCAGATTGTACTTTTCACATTATTGGTTTCAAAAACAGCATAAACCGTTTCGGGAATTTCGATGGTTTCAAACCCTAAAGATTCCACAAAATCTACCCCTGTTACCTCATGGTTATAAAGATTCTCTCGTTCGTAATCATCGAGTTTGTGACAGTAATAAAAATCATATCCTTCATCATTTATGTTGGTAATTACACAATGTGCATCGCCATCACCCGATGCTCCTCTTAAAAACCATTGTTTTCCTCTTGTCGAAATAAATAACTGTTCTTCTTGTTTCTCACGTTCTTTACCGTATGGTGCGCCGGTAAAGTGTTTCTTAAAGCCTGTCAGGATCATAGACTTCTTTTTCTCGATTCTGTAATTCATAGTGCTTCCGCCTTCCAATGAAATTTTGATAGACAAGCGTGAAAAGGATTTGAGCATACCTCCATCTGCGCGCGCCTGTGATGGAGTAATTCCATGGAATTTCTGGAATGCTTTGGCGAAACTATCGGGGCTGTCATAACCGTATTTTAGAGCGACATCAATTACTTTTTCCTTGCCATTTGCAAGCTCTGCACCGGCAAGAGATAAACGGCGTAGACGAATATATTCTCCAAGTGTATAACCACAAAGAATACTGAACACTCTTTGAAAATGATAACTTGAAGAAAAACTTTCAGCCGCAACCTTTTCATAATCGATATTTTCGGTCAAATTTGCTTCGATATAATCTATTGCTTTTTGCATCCCGGTAATCCAATCCATTCCTCAACCCTCCTGTCTGTTCATATTTTATCAGAAAGCAGTGTGATAATCCCGACATTCTTTGCGGAGATATATCGGATATATTATAGCATGAAATTATGAATAAAGCACGAAAAAAGCCGAAACACTCAAGTTTTTTGAGCATTTCGACTGATTTCTCATCGGAGTGACTGGATTTGAACCAGCGGCCTCTTGGTCCCGAAGGTGTTGATGTACGTTCGTCTAACAATTTCTGATGGGTTTTAGCCCTTTCCGCTCGGGTGGAGATGGTTTCGGAAAGGATTGATTCCACTGATTCCGGGTGTTCCGGACGGGACTATGGTCAGATATGTGGTCAGATAACACAACACCCGATCTGGCTGATACTGAGCCATAATCCGGAGACTGCCGTATTGCAGTATAAGTCGGCGGAAATTGCTAGTGGTTGGCCGTTTTTCGATGTGCAGAAATTGCGATGCGGTAAGCAAAGAAATACGTCTGCCGCTCAGTTTCA